>CAIWDB010000129.1 GCA_903911305.1 uncultured Methylococcaceae bacterium
TCGTGCCAATCGCATCCAAGGTGCCGGTGTTCTCTATGTTCTCGTGGGCAGCCAAGCTTATGCGGCCGCCTTTGCCCTCGCTGCCTTCCACCTTGACGAACCCGGCTTGGCTGACCTTGGACCCGGCGTCGATTTCAACCATCCCGCCTGCCGTCTTGCCCGATGCGTCCAGCGTGCCGGTGTTGCTAATCTCGTCAGCCCCGGTAAGCCGGATGACGCCACCCTCGGACTTGATCGAATTGGCCTCCACCGCGCCGGCGTTGTTGATCACAGCACCTTGCAGCTTGCTCGCCGCCACCGCCGTCATCAGCACCCGCCCGTCCTGGGCCTGCACCAGTTGTTTGTTTTCAATCAGCGTCTTGACCGTGGCCGGGTCCACTTTGATGTTCATCAGCCTGCCGTCGCCAAACTCCAGCCTGGCCCCGTCGCCCGCCGCCAATGCCACCGTGCCGCCGCCGTTGGCTTGTATCGTGCCTTCGTTGCGCACCGTCGCCGCAATCAAGGCCACGTAGCCGCCGTTGGCCACCCTGATCTGGCCTTGGTTAATGACTTCCCCGGTCGATCCGTCGCGGGTGAATCGGTAGTTGCCGTCGGCAAAGTCTTTGTTGCTGATGTTCATCGTGGTCGCCACCAGACCGCCCACATCCACCTGTGCGCCGCTCCCGAACAGCACACCACTCGGGTTGACCAGGAACACCTGACCGTTGGCGGTGAGCCTGCCTTCAATGACCGATGCATTCCCCGCAGCGACCCGGTTGAGCGCCACGGAGTTGGCATCTGGCTGTTGGAAGTTGACTTGCGCCTGCGAACCGATGTTGAAGGTGCGCCAGTCCACCGCGACCCTCGCAGAGTTTTGCTGGATGTCCATGCGCGCCCCGGACTGCTGGATCACCGCCTGTCCAGAGACAACCTGCCCGCCTGCGGGCAGTTCGTTCGGCGCGGGTTCTGCCAAGGCGACACCGGCCAATGCCAAGTGGATCGCCAAAACGATGGGTTGAAGCTTAAAGCTACGGTTTGTGCTGGTAGTTTCCATGAGGATTATCTCCAATGGAGGTTAATTTTATTTTTATAATTTCATAAGTCCTATTCTTGCTTCCTTAACAGAATGGACTCCTTGTCATGTTAAAAGGTCAATAATTAATATTGCAACTTTCTGTTTAACAGAAATAAGGATTATTAAACCTTTTAGCACACCGTTTTTCATTTTTTTATTTAGCGTCACACTAGTGTATTAGTGCTGACTATATATATACATTATAGATTGATTTTATATGTCATAACTGGGTTCCCAATATGATATTTGGCGCTTTGTGACATGATTCTCAGAAACAAACCGCATAATTTAGAACTAAGCATCACAAGAATATTCTGCATTTCCAAAATCAAAGCCATTTATTTGTGCGAAGGCTCAATCAAATCTGAAGCAAGTTAAGTGCCTTCCTGTATCGGTTCCACAAAAACCACTTGCCATCAAATTTGGCTTCATGTTCTCACAAGAAAATTGGCTTGTATATCGGAAAAAATCTGATTTTTTAAGAAAATTTCACAGCAAATAATTGGCATTCTTGACCAAAACGGTCAGGCCTAATTCACTAAAATAACTAAACAATCAAGGCATTAAAATAAATTTTAATTAGCCAAGCCTATACACTCTGATCTCTATGGTCATCGTGTACTTTTAAATGGAATTCAGCCTTTCCTGTGTAAACATGCAGATATCGATTGACTGCTTCATTCAACATCATTGAGCAAGGGTTCAGATGGGTGGTGCAGAGGAGGCGCTGTGTCGTTAAAAAGAGACAAAGTACCTGGGATTTATCGAGATTGGCACTAAGAAAGCCAAAGATGCCTATTCAGACTTCAACCTTCCTGCCCCCAGCAAACATCAGGTAAGCTGGGTTTTCAGTCTCTTCACGGAAAGGGAATCCGAGCAGGTCTAAGAACTCATGGAATGTTTTTCGATCCTCTTTCGGTACTTGCAAGCCCATTAACACCCGCCCAAATGCCGCCCCATGGTTACGGTAATGAAACAGGCTAATGTTCCACCGCCCACCTAGATGGGAGAGGAATTTCAGCAATGCGCCGGGGCGTTCGGGGAATTCGAAACTATAAACATGTTCGTCCAGCAACTGGGGCGGATGGCCCCCAACCATGTATCTGATATGTTCCACTGCCAATTCGTTACCTGTCATGTCAGTCACGGGAAAACCGGCAACGCTCAATTCATTTACCAAAGCCTCTCGATCCTTGCGCCCGTCACTCGTTTGAACACCCACGAACACATGGGCGGATGCAGAATCAAAAAAACGATAATTGAATTCGGTGATATTACGCTGACCCAAACAGCGACAAAACTGCAAGAAACTACCGGGGCGCTCAGGAATGGTTGCCGCAAACAGAAGCTCCTTCTGTTCCCCCACTTGGGCACGTTCTGCCACATGACGTAGACGATCAAAATTGATATTGGCACCACTTTCTATCGCTATCAGGCATTTACCTTCAAGCACATTTTCCTCGGCATATTTCTTCAAGCCGGCCACGCTTAAAGCCCCAGCCGGTTCTGCGATGGAACGGGTGTCATCGAAAATATCCTTGATGGCTGCGCAGATCTCATCGGTATTGACAGTCACCACCCCATCGACATAATGACGTGCAATATGGAAGGTCTCTTTGCCTATTTGTTTGACTGCAACTCCATCTGCGAATAATCCCACCTGTTTTAACGCTACCCGCCGCTTGGCTTTAAGGGCTTTGTTTAAGCAATCGGAATCTTCCGGTTCGACCCCGATCACCTTCACATCAGGGCGGACGAATTTGACATAGGCAGCCACACCGGCTATCAGCCCTCCCCCACCCACCGGCACAAAAATAGCGTGAATGTCACCCATATGTTGACGCAGAATTTCCATGCCAATAGTACCCTGTCCGGCAATCACTTCGGGATCGTCATAAGGGTGTACAAACGTCAGTTTATGCTGCCCGACCAAGCCTAAAGCATGCTCATAAGCTTCGTCATACGAGTCACCATGCAATACGGTTTCACCGCCTCGGCTACGCACTGCTTGCACCTTGATTGCCGGGGTCGTGCGCGGCATGACCACCAATGCGCGGATGCCGAGCCGGTTCGCTGCCAACGCCACGCCTTGGGCGTGATTGCCAGCGGAGGCAGTGATGACTCCGCATCGCTTTTCCGCCTCGCTTAAGGAAACAATTTTGTTATACGCCCCTCGCAGTTTAAAGGAAAACACGGGCTGCAAATCTTCACGCTTGATATAAACTTTATTGTTCAATCGCTTGGATAAGATAGGCGCGGCATCAAGCGGTGTTTCAACCGCCACTTCATAAACACGCGCACGTAAGATACGCTCAATATACTGTTGAATCATGTCTGTCCAGTGAGATAAAGTGCCTCGCCAGCGGTGTATTTTTCATGAAAAGGCATGACAGGCTGGCATTTCAGGGAGTATTATCCCACGATCTTAACCTGATGACGGAGGAACACAATGACACAAGACGAACTCAAGAAAAAAGTTGCTGAAGCTGCCCTGCAATATGTAAAGGGATTGTCAGTTTTAGGAGTGGGCACTGGCTCGACGGTGAACCACTTGATCGACATGCTAGGCGATTTCAAATCCCAAATAGACGGAGCGGTTTCCAGTTCGGAAGGCACCACTGCCAAGCTGAAAAAAGTCGGCATCCCAGTCCTTGACTTGAACGACACTGGAACCTTGGAAGTCTATATAGACGGGGCCGACGAGGTGAACGAACATTTCCAAATGATCAAAGGCGGCGGCGGCGCATTAACGCGGGAAAAAATCATCGGCGCGGCCAGCAAAAAGTTTGTTTGCATCGCCGATGCCAGCAAATATGTAAACGTGCTGGGTAAATTCCCGTTGCCGGTGGAAGTCCTGCCCATGGCCCGCAGCTATGTCGCCCGTGAGATGGTGAAACTAGGCGGGCAACCCGTTTGGCGTGAAGGTTTCATCAGCGACAATGGCGGGCAGATACTTGACGTGCATAACCTGACCATCCTCAACCCGGTGGAGATGGAGAAGCAAATCAATAACATACCTGGAGTGATTACGGTAGGCATTTTCGCCATCCGCCCAGCCGACATCGTATTGTTGGGTTCAGTTGAAGGGATAAAGACACTGCAATAAATCTTCCCGCCACCCCCTCTCCTGCTTGCGGGAGAGGGTTTGAGGAAAGTATCTCATCATACCAATTTCGGTGATAGGTTTAATTGATTTATTATACTTAACGGCCGCAAACCAAATCATGGCTAAATTCCACCGGATATTGTCGGTTAGTCGTTCCCGTTCGGCGGAATACACCAAACCTCTATTCCTATCTTTTAAGCCAAAAGGCCGTGCTTTGCTAACGCCATTGAATCAGCCACTGACAAGGGGTATTCACTAATGCCGGGAAATCTTCAATACCAATTCGATTATTCCAATACCGGAAAAACCGGTCGGCGGAAAAGTATACAGAAACGCATCCTGATTCTGGGCGATTTCTCGGGGCAAAACCCTGATAAACCTGAATTGGCAAGCCGCAAACCTTACACGGTGGATATTGACACACTGGATGCCGTACTCAGACATATCGCGCCGCAACTTAAACTTAGCTTAGGTGATGGAAACGAAGACATACTCATCGAATTCACCGAGTTGGATGATTTCCACCCGGATGCGTTATACAAACGCTTAACTGTTTTCAAAACTTTAAGGAATATGCGTAGTCGCTTGGAAAACCCGTCCACTTACCCAGCCGCAGCCGAGGAACTCAAGCGAGGAATGGGTGAAACATCCACAGAGGCCGCCAAATCACAGACCGGGCAAGCGGCCAACGGCAATAACGACTTATTAGACCGACTGTTGGGTGGACACTCGCAGATTGCCGAGCCACGCACCAGCCTTGACGCTGACAAAATCCAGTCCCTCATTCAGCAGATTGTGGCTCCACATTTGAATAAAGGCGTGGATATGGGGCAACAAAAGCAATTGTTGTCTGCGATTGATGACTCAGTGAACCTACTAATGCGTACAATTTTGCATCATCCGCAATTCCAAGCTTTGGAAGCGGCTTGGCGCGGAATCGAGTGGCTGATTGGTAATATCGAAGACAGTGATGAGATGAAGATTTGCCTACTGGATGCTTCCTTAGATGAACTCATTGACGATGTCAAAGCATCAGAAGGCCAGACAAATAACATTGCGATTTATCGTCTGATGACGGAAACCAGCCTGGCGATTCCGGGTGGAATACCTTGGTCCTTGGTGGTGGGTCAATATACATTTGGCGGCAATGCTGAAGGCTTAAGTTTACTGGAAATATTGGGTGCAATCAGCGCAGGTTGCGGCGGTGTTTTTATCGCCAATGCAAGCCCAAACTTGCTTGGCTGTCAATCAATCGCCGCTAACCCGAATGCATCTGACTGGCAACAGCCAAAAGCGGACATTGCACAGGCTTGGAAACGATTACGCCAGAGTCAAGCGGCCCAGTATATTAGCCTGGCATTGCCACGCTTTATGTTGCGCCAGCCTTACGGCAAGAAATCCAACCCGACCGAAGGTTTCCGTTTTGAAGAAATGCCGTCAATTCCAGTCCATGAAAGTTACTTATGGGGCAACCCATCCCTTATCTGTGCCGAATTGATAGCGCGTGCTTGGCTAGAGGGTGAGGACGGGGAACCCGGCACACTACGTGAAACGAACTCCCTGCCCTACCACATTTACGACGACGGCAGTGGGCAAACAATCAAACCCTGCGCCGAAGTTTACTTGAATGAGAAAACGGCAAATGCAATGCTAGAAACAGGCATCATACCGATCTTGAGCGTCCGCAACCGTGACATCGCGATAGTTCCAAGGCTGGTGTCCATCGCTGAAACGGCGATAGACATTGTTTGATAAAGCTTGCTTTGGCTTGAGAATAAAAGTGCAGCGTGCTTCGCCTGTCAAAGCAAGCTTTGACGCTCCAATCCTAGGCCGCTGCAAAACATCAATTAAATGATGAGGATTAAACCCTCATCAGTAAATAGGTGGCGGGGCAGCCAGCGGTTTACCCGTGAGCGCGGCTCGGGCATAAGCATCCCAACGTGCTTCAAGGTCTATGTCAGTCAAGGTTTGCAGCGTACATTGCCCACCTAAATCCACACCACGCCGCCAACGTGTCCCACCCGCTAGGATTTGCTTGTGTTGCTGCCAATATACCTTGGCTTTGTTCATATCCGGCAACCAGACATCCGGCGCAAATTCACGTTGAAACACATCTGCATCTTCAGCCACCGGAACCGTCTTCCGCAAACCGCGAATATCGACCCCGGTAAGACGCTCAAAGGCATCACCGGCGGCCGATGCCAACACAATGTCATCACCCACCATCCATTTGCCAATCAAGTCCAACACCTTGGGATGCCCATAACGGGCAAGCAGTACACAAGCGTCGATTTTACTTTCCATGGCAACAACCAACCCTGAGATTTGCGGCAAATCTTCTGGAATTCCTATGGCCACCAACCAATTCAAAGCAATGGGTTCCCCCTGCTGAGCCACTTTGCGCAATGAAGGCAAAACCCA
>CAIWDB010000130.1 GCA_903911305.1 uncultured Methylococcaceae bacterium
ACAGTTCGACCCCCTCGCAAGCTCTCCCCCAACGGGGGAGGGTTAGGGTGGGGGCGAGTAAAATCAGTGGCTTCGCTGCCTTTTGATTGCCCCCATCCCAGCCTTCCCCCGTGGAGGGAAGGTGTTAATTCAACAGCATTGAGGTTCCGGCGCTCCCTGCCAGAACGACGGGGTAAACCCTAATTTAACAGCATTGAGGTTAAGGATGCCCGCTTACTCCGTCTTCAGTAACAGCGTAATTTCCTCAACCGATTTATCGGCGGCTATCCAAAATCCGCGCATTTCCAAAACGCCTTTCGTATTCAATGAAATCACTAGGTATAAGGCATCCAAATAAGCCGCATCGGCCAAATCAAGCTTAGAAGGCTCCGCCGGGGCGGTGGGGTGTGAATGAAAAATGGCAAAAAGTTGCTCACCACGCTCGCGGATTTGCAGCATGGCTTCAATGTGGCCTTTTGCGTCGAGTTGGAAACGCACCTGTGGCATGGTGGCAATATTGCCAACTGGATAGCAGGATGTGGGAACGCTGCCTTTGGAACCAATCAGACCACAGACTTCCTGTTCAGGATAAGATTGGGCATGATGCAATATTTGGTTGACCAAAGCGCGGGGAATTTCAATGGGGTTGGCGGGCATGGCAGGGCCTTCGTTAAATGAGGGGATAGTGATTATATTTTAACCGCTATTAAGATAGGGAGGGTGATTCGATTTTCTAGGGGCGGGTTCCAAACCTTCGCCTACTTGATTCGCCCACCACTCACCCGAAAATGGCCTTGCAAATCGGGGAAGCTTTCAACATCCACGAACCCGGCAACCTTTAGCAATTCCCTTGCCCTATCCGCTTGGTCATAACCATGCTCAAACAGCAGCCATCCGCCTAAATTTAGGTGGATGCTGGCATCGCGAATGATGTGGCGAATTGCATCCAAACCATCCGATCCCGATGTCAACGCCAGCCTAGGCTCAAATCGGACATCGCCTTGTGTCAAGTGCGGGTCGTTTTCAGCAATGTAAGGCGGGTTACTGACAATCAAATCAAAGGATTCGATTGGTGTAAGCAACTCCTGTGGATAACAAGCCGCAATATCCCTAGCCTGTTGATTTTGCTCAAGACTGACTTCATCTGGGCTACGGCAACTAAATTGATTGGAAGGCAATGCCGAAAACCAATCACTTTGGACAAAGCCAATATTCTTTGCGCCCAATCGGGCGGCATTAGCTTCGGCAATCTTGAGCGCACTTGGGCTTAAGTCCAAAGCAGTTATGTGCGCTTGCGGCAATTCCAAACCCAAAGTCACGGCTATCGCACCGCTACCAGTGCCTAAGTCTGCAATATTAACGACTTGATTGGCAGGAATGTACTTTAACGCCAATTCTATCAACAACTCGGTTTCCGGGCGGGGGATCAACACATCGGGTGTGACGATGAATTCACGGGACCAGAATTCGCGGGTTCCGGTGATATGGGCAAGGGGATGACCGACTAAGCGCTTCTCCAACATATCTAGAAAGCTGTTTTCTTCTTGACCGGTAAGTGTTTTTTCAGGCCAAGCAAGGAAATGGGTACGGGCTTTTCCCGTCGCCAAGCTTAGCAGGACTTCTGCATCCAAGCGCGGGGATTCGGAAACTGAACCTAGTCTTGCCGTGGCCTCTGTGAGTAATTGAAAGATGGTTTTCAAGATATATCTTCGTTATATGCGAACGAGTGTGGCTAAGAAGTTCTTGTTTAATATCCGTTTTGATTTCCTGTCTTTCAAAGTATACTAAATCGGGCAAGGATTGATCCTTGTCCGATTCAGTTTATAGGTGTCATTACCCCAAAAGAACCGCCAGCCTAGGAGGCTATCTCTCAATTGGAAGCCGCATAGCTTGTTTTGCTTGAACTATGTGGCAAAGGCTGGGCAAACCTAGCGACTCTAAACAGCGTAATACTCTTCAGGCTATCGCGGCTTACCGCAGTTTTCGAAATTTCCTGCTTGCAAGCACTATTATTTGATTTTGTAAATCGAGGCGCGAACTTGCGCGACAACGTTTACCGGCAGCGGAATATAGCCCATTGAAGCGCTCGATTTCTGACCCTCGGTTATCGCGTACTCCACCATTTCACGCAAAACCTTGGCCTTTTCTGAGGATAAATATTGTTGGTAAAACAACAACCACGTGAACGTTGTAATGGGATAAGCGTTTTCGCCTTCCGGGTCTAGCGCCCAACCTACAAGGTTTTCGGGAAGTTGAACCGAAGTCAGCGCGGCTTCGCCATTCGACGGATTAGGCTGCACAAATTTACCCGTTTTGTTTTGTAGATTAGCCATCTGAAGTTTGGAGTCCTCGGCCCAGCCAAATTCTACATAACCAATGGCGCCGGGGGTTTGCTTAATGGCAGTGGCAACCCCTTTATTCTTTGGGTGTGCAACGAGCCTGTCGAGGCTAGGCCAGTTCACCGTGGTACCGGACCCAGGCCCATTTTTCCATTCCGGGCTGATCGCGCTGAGGTGGCTAGTGAAAACATAGGTCGTGCCACTGCTATCGGCACGCCTCACAATGGTTATCGGCAGGTCCGGCAACTTCACACCGGGGTTTGCGCTCTGAATGCGAGCATCATTCCATTTGGCTATCTTGCCAAGGAATATGTCTGGATAGACATCACGCGGTAATTTCAACTCTTTGGGATTGCCTGGAAGATTGTAAGCCAACACAATTTCGCCAGCCGTCATCGGCAACATCACAACCCCTCCATTGACTTTGGCAATTTCCTCGGGTGTCATTGCCGAATCACTCCCCGCAAAATCAACCTTGTGGTTGATTAAATCTAAAACCCCTTCGCCGCTGCCGGTCGATTTATAGTCAATAGTGAGATTTTTATGATCTTTGCTAAACGTTTGGAACCATACCCAATAAAGCGCAGAGGGAAAACTGGCCCCAGAGCCTGTCAGGTTTAATGGCTCTCCCGCTAAGGCAACAGGGTTCAGGCAGGTTAAGCCAAAAGAAAACCCAATAATACACACGAAAAAACTGAATCTGTTCATTGAATGGCCTTCAAAAAAATATTAAATCACTCCAATGCCGTCTGGAAATAGTTCATCTGCCATCAATTTCAAGTCATCTCTGTATGGTGAAGTTTCCAGCGACCACTCTTCAATGCTTACGTTCTTTCACCTTGCCCAGATCCATTGTCTGGATTTTGATCGGCTACTTTGCAGCGAAATCCTATCCATTGACCGAGTCAATCGAAACGTTTAAGGTTCCGACCTTGATCAATAATGTCTTTGCCTGCTTACGAGGTTTGGTAAAACCTAAGCATAGGAATGTCTTATCGGATAGTTTTGGAAAATCTTTAGGGACGATAAAATCAGACCACAAGGCGAGATAAACCAATAGGATGTAACGGGCGGATTAATTGACGAAACTCTGCCATTCATGAAGCCTAGATTCTGGTTTTCCATGTCGGAATGACGGTGTTTCGAGTTTAGTTAAATCAACTTGCAAATCAGGTAACTTAGTGTTGGTGCCTCGCCGGCGTGGGAACGCTTTGAACCCATTACGCAGAGCGTGTTAGATTTGGTTCCCACGATGAAACGAGGAAACCCAAAAAAATAGAAGAACCGCTATTCCGTCCTAGGTGGATTGATTGCTTGGATACACTGTATCTATAACATCGGATACGTCTATATCCCATTTTAATAAGTCGCTGCGGTAATCGCCTGTTTTTCTGGCAATCAATGAAACGCCTAGATTCATGGGATGGAAACAAATCTCTCTGGTTGGGGCATCCTTGACCAGTGAATAGGTTTTACATGGCAATCCTTCGTTAAGCGAGACTATTTCAAACCCAGTGTATCGGTTGAATAAAGCATGAAACCCGTTGTGGGGAAAGCGCCAAAAATCCCAAGGCATTTCATGTATTGGCCAAACCGGGTGCGTTGATAAAAAAACATAGCCTCCAAGCTTCATTATTTTATTAATCTCAAGCACCGCCTTCCAAGGAAAAAAAAGATGCTCAAATACCGATATGGAATACACAAAATCAAAATGTTCCAACGGTAAAATGTCCGAAAGCTTGTGTGCGTCTCCGACAATATCAACGCCTTCCCCGCTAAGCACATCAAAGCCAACATAGTCTTCGCAATGTGAAAATAAATGTCTGTTTGTGCTGCCGGTGACATTTCTAGAACCAATTTCCAATATTGAAGGGGAGGGTACTTGTTTGCTCAGATCAATAAACTTGTGAAAATTTACATGATAGGGATCGTCCGCACTCGATTTAACCAGCGGGGAATGCATAAAATTTAGGAAGTAGATAAACGCTTTGTTGATATATCTTTTTATTGTTTCATTCATATGTAATCCATGAGTATTCTGAAATCCATGGCGGCTTTATATTCGTTGTAACAAATATGAAAGTGCGGGGG
>CAIWDB010000131.1 GCA_903911305.1 uncultured Methylococcaceae bacterium
CGCTCTTCCATCATTTCCTCCAAGTTCCGGTAGCTCAGCGGGTAAGCCAGATACCATCTGACACAGGTTAGGATGATTTCTTTTACGAAGCGGTGTCCTTTAAAGTCGATCATGCGGGCAATTCGGGAGGAGATTTTTGGGTGGCATAGTTTACCGAAATCGCCCCATCCTTGCTAACGCAACGGAACCATGAATCTTATGAGTGTCATCAAGGCTACTCACTACCGATACGGGTGGGTCTTTTGTCAATTCGACGATGCCTATTTAGATGCTCAAACCCAGTGCAAAAAAGGCCGGATGGCAAGCCATCCGGTTAACTCAGGCAGAGCAGGAAGGATTTTGAATCTTAAACACTGTTAATGGTGAAACACATCGCTACCCGGGAATATGTGCGATGCGCAAGCCCCCATGATTTTTAGTTAGCGGCGGTGGGTTTAGCCGACAAACGGCGGCGGCTGGCCACCATGGCAAAAAGGCCGATGCCAAATAGGGCTAGGCTAGTGGGTTCAGGAATGGGCGCGGCAAAGCCAGGAGAAGCAAACGTGCCACTCGCGGAAATAGACTCTTGAGTTTCCGTGAAGCTCCTCGTGAAACTCCAACGAAGAGCGGCATCTGACGCAGTACAGAAGTTAATGCCAGTTGGCGTTGCGCAGCCACCCGCTTGAGTTCCCAATATGATGCCAGGCGTGATAATGCCACGGGTATATATATCCAGAAAGTTGGTTCTTTGGGTAATGATGATCAGTTGGGTTGTAACATAGGTTCCGATGTTTGCTGGCCCGGTGATGTTAAAAGATGACATATTGGTAATATCCAATGGACCAGCAAGGGTAAAAAGAGTGTCTTGCGGTATTGGCTGAAAATCGCCGTTATTGAGACCATATTTAGGATTTACAACAGTTATCACACCTGGTGCGCTTAGATCTACCCCTGTTATGGTTGCTCCCGTAGCACCAATTGATGAGGTGCCATTTAAATTCACAAGCTCTGCTTGTGAATTGGCTGCGAATACGCAACTGCCTAGTGCTAAGCCTGTGAGTATCAATGTTTTTATAATGTGAGCCTTCATAGAATTTTCCTATTTTGATTGTACGGAAGTGATTAAAGCTGCTAGCTTTGGATTCATTCTGTAGTTTCCATAGCTTGGGCTGGCCTTAGAGTAAGATAGGCTAAATGGTTGTGGCTGTCTGTGCGTTAACGCACAAAGCTCATATCCTCTATGTCGGAACAATGGATTCAACCGTTTTATTCCCATCCTATTCAACCTTTACCATTATTTAAACCCGTCAGAATGTTCAGTAAATCTGCAAGGTTTCCAACCGTTTCCGTCGTCGGCATGGACTGCCCATGAACCACCAGAATAGGCACTCCTGAATCATGTAAAATGGTTTTCGTGATATTTTGGTGGAATAATGCAGAAAACCCAAGACGGCCATGGGAACTCATTGCGATAAGCTGTGGTTTATGGGTTTTCAGGTAATTCAAAATACCGGATTCCACCCCGTTGGCCTTAATTTTGACATTCCTTAACTTGATTCCTAAATTGAGAAACTCCTTTTCCAAGCCAGCAAGCATAACTGAAGCTTTAGTGAGATGTTGAAATGCCGTTTCGACAGTCAACACGGTAATGTTAGCGTTGGCACCTTGGATAATATCCGCAAGCACTAAAAATACGGGAAGGGATTCGGCGCTGAAATCTGTCGTTATTAATATCTCATAGGGCATACTAATATCGGATTTGACTGGCTCGCACACGACGATGATTGGAGTCCGTGAGGCATGAAGCAGTTTGTCGGCATGGGAACCGTTAATTAACCTATCGGTTAAGGAATGTTTGTGCGCAACCAAAACAATCAATTTGGCAGAAACTGTTTCGCTCAACGCTACGATTTCCTGAACCGGGTCGCCATGCCGGACATAAAACTCGACATTGATCCGGTTAGACATCGGTAAGCTTAGTTTTAAGCTTGCAAACTCATTGACCGCCCAACGTTCGACAATTTCCAGTGCGAGCGGCAGAACCATGACCCATGGCAAACGGCTCCAGTGAAGGGCTGTTTTGTGATCAATGTTTTCGAAAGCCGGGTGTAGGGAAATGAAATCAGACGGGGTCAGGTTTTCCGACGGGAAAGCATTTTCAAAATCAATGCAATACACAATCTCCAGCCGGTCATTCGGTTTGCTCCACATCAAGGCCAAACGGATTGCAAATTCCGAGTTAGGGGAAAAATCGACAGGCACAACGATATTCCTGCCGACGGCATGGGCGTCGATGTAAGCGTCTTCAACCGCCCTTTCTGCCACCGCCAACTCGACCACGGACAGTTCCGCCACCGCTAACTCCACTGTTGCCGGCCTTTCCGGTTCCTTGGGTGTGCTTTCCACTGGCAATTGGATTTTGCTGGTTTCCTTCGCTTTCATTAGGGAAGGAGCTTGCGGGAATTTCCTTTTATAGAAAGCAAATGCCATTAAACCTGCGCCAATCCCAGCAGGCCAGTGATCATCAACCCGATTGCCATGAACTTGAGTGCATTCATCTCATATTTCCTATAAGGTGTTTCATCGGCACATTCCAAGATCGCTTGGGGACTTTTGCTGAGTACGACGCGACATACGATGACGATAGCCGCGATGGCCGACAGAATGGAAATAAACCCGACCCACATGGACGGTTACCGCTGTAATGGTGAATATCCACAGAAAAACCAAAATGATCGCTATATTGACAAGCATTTATGCCTTACCTATTCAATGAATATTTTTTTCTGCTTAACCCGAGCGTTTACCATCGAATACACGAATGGTGACACTCAATACTGTCGGTCAGCCTGTTCGTGGACGGGCAGTGAAAGAAGCCGATTGCGTCGGCTTCTTGTTGGGTGCAAGTCGCTAGGGGGTTATTTGCCCTCCGGTGCCTTCCATGGCAGGTATCCAGGGGGGAATGCCTTTTTCGGGGCTTCCACTGCGGGCGCTGCGGGTGCAGTGATTGGCTGGGCCACCTCAGGTGTCGCCGCAGGGGCTACAGGCGCAGCAGCGGCGGCTGGCACTGCTTCCACAGGTGCGGCGGGTTCTTCGGTCATACCGACTATTGGCAATGACATGAGCAAAATCAATCCAAAAACTAATTTCAGCATAATGTGGCTCCTTAAGATAAGGGAGATTTCTAGGATATGGTTGTCGCCGTTGATTGGGCGATACTGTTTTATATCTCATACCGACTAGGATAGTCTGTTCGATAACGCACATAGGGGACGCATTACAACGCCTCACGATGAATCCTAAGGAGTTTGATTCAGTTGAGCAAAAGTCGGGGTGCGCGGGAACGATGGGGCATTCAGATGTCAGAACCCATTCCCAACGCCTGCAAACGCCGGTAAACCGTGGAGCGGCTGATGCCAAGAAGCTAAGAGCTTGCCTCAAGCAGGCACTTGGCAGCTTTAGTCTGGAAATTTCAATTTCGGGAATATTAACAAGACTTTCAGATAGGGCAGCGTTAAAATCCCACTAAAGCTTGGCGGTTATCATCTTAAGCAAGCAATCCTCATCTTTCTTTGCAACGGACAGTAATATCTTATGAACATCAGAATGAGCAATGTCTTCGCCGCTTTCGCCTTGGTTTCGGCTATTCTCTTAGGCTTTCCCGTTCTTGCGCTGAGTGACGAGGGTTTAAGCAGCTCAAATCAGATGCTGACCTTCAACGGCGACGTTACAAGCCCAGTTCAAATATCGGCTGGTACGATTGGGAATTGCCCAGCCCTCCTCGTATCACCTCTGGTGGTGCCGATCACCGGCCAGCTTGGGGACATCATGATCGACGATGCTTGCGAACATGTCTATGTCACCAACCAGAGCAACAATTCGGTCGAGGTGTTTTCCTTAACCACAGGCATTTTGGACAAGCCAATCGCTGTGGGTTCCAAGCCCTTTGGACTGGACACCAGCCCGGACGGCAATACGCTTTACGTTGCCAACTCCGGCGACAGTAGCATATCCATAGTCGATTTGAAGCAAGGCATCGAGAGCGACAAAATCGTGGTGCCCGACACCTACGGCAATCAAGACACGCCTTACTCCTTGGCGGTGGCAAGCAATGGACTTGTGCTGTTCAGTACCACCTACACAGGTAACAACTGGGGCGGCAGGATGATGCAGCTCGACTCCGCTACCAAGGAGTTGACTGTGCGGAGGGATTTCTGGTTTTTCGGAACGACTACGCGGGACACCTACCTCAAGGCCAGCGGAGATCGTAACATCATCGGCATCGTGTCGAATAATTACTGTTGTAATGGTTCTACAGGAACGGTGTTCAAATATAACGTAACCAGCAATACGTTCACCTATGAACGATATTTGTCCATATATCCATACTTTCTCCTTCCAGACATCGCCATAGACTTTACGGGTGCCGTTGCCGTAGTTAATACAGGCACAAGTTCTATCGTATTAAATTCCGACATCAATCCAATAGGCACCATCCCTAGCGATTCCAACACCCCTATTTTTGGCGAAGCAACTCATCCGTCCGGCAAAATTGGTTTTCGGGTTGTAAATTCGGGACTCGAAATACTCGATCTTGTAAGGTTCACTAAAACCGGACTTCTTGACTTGGGCGACACAGTAGGCAGTTCGAATTTGTCTCAGACTAAGGATACGAGGCGGGCGGCAATCAGCCGCAACGGGCAACTGCTCGCCGTCATCACTGACCACGGTTTTTCAATTGTGGACACCACACCCAGTTACATGCTGGCGGTGAAATCCGCCGGAGACGGTTCAGGCATCGTCACCGGAACTCCCCAAGGCATTACATGCGGCACAGTCTGTATACAAAGCTATGCTATGGGCACAACAATCACGTTGACCGCCATGGCAAATCCGAATTCAGTCTTCACTGGCTGGAGCGGCGGCGGATGCAGTGGCAGGGGTAATTGCCAGGTCACGTTGAGTGCCGCAACCACCGTCACCGCTAGTTTCTCTCTCTCCATGTTGCCCTTGACCATTACCAACCAAGGCGGTGGCTCGGTTTCCAGCTATCCGGCTGGCATTGATTGCGGCTCGGTTTGTAGCTCAAGCTTTGCCTTCGAATCGGTTGTGACATTGACCGCAGCGCCCGCACCGGGCTATGTCTTTGTGGGGTGGGGCGATGCCTGTAGCGGTGTAGGCACTTGCCAAGTCACGATAAACCAAGCAACCCATGTCATTGCCAATTTCATCCTTGACCAAACCTCCCAGTCCAACATCGAATGCCTGTTTGGGTGGGCGGAACAAAATTATCCGGGCCTATTTGCCCCGGCGGCGGCCACCACAGCGGTTTCGACCGTCTACACCTATCGCCACTATTCGGCCACCAATGCCTATCTAGGCGTTTCCACTGCCGATAATCATGTTTATTACCTTGGGCCAGACGGAAACTTACAGGATGAAGGGCCATTGTCCTATTGGCTACCCAAGGCAGACTGTCAAAACGCCCACTGGTCCAGTATAGGGCCGACAGGCGGGGTTATAAATAAACTGGTTATCGACCCATCTAACCCTTCCATACTGTATGCCGTGGGGGTTCAAGGGGGGGTATTCAAGACCACCGATGGTGGAAAAAGCTGGAATTCAATCACCGTCGGCCTAAAAATCAGCACTATTTACGCTTTTGCGATCACGCCCTCCAACTCGGCCATACTTTATGCAGGAGGGGATAGTGGAATCTCCAAGAGCATCAATGGCGGAATGAGTTGGAGTGCTGTCAACATAGGCTTACCTGTGGGTTCGTATATTACCAGCTTGGCCGTAAACCCCTCTAATCCAGCCATAGTCTATGCGAGTATCATGCATCCGACTAACGCGGGTGGCAGTAGAAGCACCCTATATAAGAGTGTAAATAGTGGAGCTAATTGGAGCGAAGCCAATAGCGGTTTGCCAAGCGGTGGAGTTATTCAGAGCTTAACCATAGACCAATTCAACCCGGCTACACTGTATGCGGTCAGCTATGGTAACGACTACTCTTCTGGCGTATACAAAAGCAGCGATGGTGGAACCTATTGGTGGCGTATCAACTACGACATGCCCACGGGAATTCCCGTCAATTCAATAGTCATCGCTCCGTCCAACCCGTCCATACTGTATGCCAGCACCGATAATTTCGGTCTATATAAAAGTGCCAACGGGGGGCTGAACTGGCTTTCGGTCAGTGGCAATCTACCACCCTCGGCATCCGTCAAGTTAGTCACCGTCGATCCGACCACCCCGGATTTACTTTATGCGATGGCTTATTGGGGATATAACGGAATTATTACTAACGGCGGTCTGTTCAAAAGCACCAATGGCGGGGTTAGCTGGGCCATGCTCGGCAATGGCCTAAACCATAACGCTATCCTGAGCTTGGCTATCAACCCCTCTAACCCAGCCACACTGTATGCGGGAACCTTTGACCCGGCAAAAGGGGCAGGTGGAGTGTATAAGAGCATCGATGCGGGGGAAAGCTGGAACGCCGCCAACTCCGGCCTAGCTGCCATGACGGTGGTGGCCCTAGCTATCAATCCATCCCACTCAGCCATGCTATATGCCGGGGTTTATGGCTACGGTATTTTTAAGAGCAGCGACGGTGGGGCAAGCTGGAATCAAGCGAATACCGGTCTGACCGACGCATCGGTCATAACTCTGGTCATCGATCAGTCCAACCCGGCCAGGCTATACGCCGGAACCCTAAGCGGCGGCGGGGTGTTTAAGAGCGTCGATGGCGGGACAAGTTGGAGCCAGACCCACAGAGGCGATACCAATCCCGCCATCGCGAGTTTGGCGATTGCCCCTTCCAACCCCTCCATACTGTATGCAGGAACCTATGGCGACGGCGTGTTCAAGAGCAATGATAGCGGAGAAAATTGGAGCCAAGCTGGCACTGGCATGATCAATCTAGCTATCTATGCCATCGCCGTTGATCCATTGAACCCGTCTACGCTTTATGTGGGCAGCGACCGCGGCGGAGTGTTCAAAAGCACCGACGGCGGGAAGACTTGGACTACTGTGAATAAGGGTTTGACGGTGCTGTCTATTGATGCGCTGGCGATTGACTCCTCCAATCCGTCCACGATTTATGCCGCAACCCCGGGTGCCGGCGTCTTTAAGAGCGGCAATGGCGGGGAAGGTTGGAGTCCTTCCAGCACAGGACTACCACAGAATGCGTATGTCAGGACGCTGACCATCGACCCTTCCAGCCCAACCACACTCTATGCCGGCACGTTTGGATTCGGCTTATTTAAAAGCACTGACAGCGGCGGGAGTTGGAGCTTGGCGCATCCCAGCCTGCCATTGGCAGCGCATATCATGTCCTTTGCCATTGACCCCTCTGACCCAGGCACAGTGTATGCCGGTATTTTCGGCGGCGGCGTGTTCAGGTCGCTTTCCCCAACCACCGAATGCCTGTTCAACTGGGCGGAAATGAATTACCCCGCTCTGAATTCATGGATGAGTCCTGCCACTGCGTTTTGGGGTATCTACACCTATCGTTATTATTCCGCAACCAAAACCTACTTGGGCGTTTCCTCGGTGGACAATCATGTCTATTACATGGGGCAGGATGGGAACTTGCTAGACGAAGGCCCCGCGTCGTATTGGTTACCTCTGGCGGGTTGCCAGTAAATTTAATCCAGTCTGAAATTCATCGATTACAAAACAAGTTTTTTAAATGCTTGTTTTGTAAATCGATTCTGTATCAAATTTCAGCCCCCATCCCCAACGCCTGCAAGCGCCGGTAAACGGTTGTGTTGCGTTAATTCCTTCGACCGCAGTTTGGCCGCCCTTACAGGCTTTTAGGCGGCCAATGAATAGAATTGTCCTGCGGCAGACAAACCTTGGCTTTCGCCAGCCACCATCTGGCCTTTCTTGATCATGTGCA
>CAIWDB010000132.1 GCA_903911305.1 uncultured Methylococcaceae bacterium
GGGGATTGCATGACACCGTGGGCAATGTCTGGGAATGGGTGCAAGACCCTTGGCATGGCAATTATGAAGGTGCGCCTAGTGATGGGTCGGTGTGGGAGCAAGGGGGGAGCGAACCGCGGGTGCTGCGGGGCGGCTCTTGGAACGTTCTTCTTGGCAACGCCCGTGCTTCGTCCCGCAACTACTTCTTCAATCCGGACAACCGTTACCTCAATGTCGGGTTTCGTTTGGCTTGTGTGCTTCCCCATGCTTTTTGATCTCTGTTCTCTGGCTCTGGGTTCTCTGTTTCTTTTCAAGCCGCGTAGCGGCTTTTCGATTTTTTTTGGGAGGGCTATCTGTTTGCACTTTCTGCCAAATGGTCGAATACATGTCGGCGCAACTAAAGCTCTGGACATTCCTCAACAAAAGTTGTGGAATACTAGCCTTACGTCAACACAGGGGTAAGCCATGGCTACCGTACAAGAAGAAGTTTGGGAAATACTGCGCAAACTTGCACTGAGTTCAGAGGAAACTAACCAAAAAATGCAAGAAACCGACCGAAAGATGCAAGAAACCGACCGGCAGATGAAAGAAACCGACCGAAAGTTGAAAGAGGTGACCACCGCCATAGGGCGCTTGGGCAACCGCTTGGGCGAGTTTGTCGAGGAGATGGTGCGCCCCGCCGTCGTGCGCTTGTTTCAACAACGTGGCATCGCGGTTCATCAGGTGTTTCGCGGTGCATACGCCGAGCGTGACGGTGATGCCATGGAAATCGACCTACTGGTGGTCAATAGTCTTGATGCGGTGTTGGTCGAGGTGAAAAGCGAACTGAAGGCAGATGATGTCAAGGATCATGTGTCGCGCCTAGAGCGGTTCAAGAAGCTGTTCCCGCAATATGCCGGTTTCCGGGTCATGGGAGCGGTGGCGGGAATGGTCGTGCCAGAAGCTGCCGCCCGTTTCGCTTACCGGCAGGGCTTGTTTGTGCTGGTGCAAAGCGGCGAGGCGATGACCATTGGCAATGATGACGATTTCACCCCCGGTGTTTGGTGAACGGCTTGCTCAAACGTCACTGCGTTTTCTAAGATTACTGATGGTTAAGTAGTGATCTGGTATTGGAGTGTCAAAGCAAGCTTTGACGCTCCAATCTTGCCAAAATGTAAGCATTTATTACATCCGTGCGTAACATCAGTTTCCTCATCAATTAATCAAACTCATCTCGCTTACAAAGAAAGTTGATTTAGTGAGAAATCGGCCAACTTATCACCACGATAAAATCACCAGCGGGTTGTTACGTTGATTCTTATCGACTTGAAGATTAGGCTATCAGGACAATCATTCAAGAGAACGCCTGATGAAACGCAAACCTAAGCCTAGCCAACCCAACAATTCAGTACAACAAGAAAGAAAACCACAAACAACCACCCCCATTCAGTCAGAAGAGCAAGTCCGTTTTAATGCTCGCAACCGCCAACGCAAACAACTGTTGCCGAAGGCGGTGGCTTTGGGGGTTTTGTCTGGCTTGTTGGCGGTGGCTTTTCGCTACTGCCTTGATCTCGGCGAAGAGTGGCGAGGTGAATGGCTGAGAGTCGCACATCACTATAAAGAATTGGGCTTGGCGGCTGTGTTGCTGGTTTCGGTTTTGGCAACCTTGTTTGCAGCTTGGATTGTCGCCCGTTTTGCACCCGAGGCATCGGGTAGCGGCATCCCGCATCTTAAGGCCGTGTTGCAAGGGCATCGCCAATTCCATTGGCTTAGAGTGCTTGTCGTCAAATTCATAAGCGGTTTGGTGGCGATTAGCACGGGGCTTGCATTAGGCAGGGAAGGGCCGACCGTGCAAATGGGCGGCGCGGTGGGTCATGCACTAGGACAGGACAACACCGGGGGGGAAGGCGAAAAACGCATATTAGTTGCCGCGGGCGGTGGAGCGGGGCTTGCCGCTGCCTTCAATGCGCCACTTTCAGGATTGATGTTTGTACTGGAAGAACTTCAAGAGAATTGCGCGACGGTGGTGTTCTTCGTGGCGGCGCTGGCCTGTTTGGCAGCCGACATGATCTGTCGGCAATTGTTGGGGCAATCCCCCATCTTTCCGCTGGCGATTAGCAAGGCTCCCTCGCTTTATTTATTGCCAGTCATCATCCCGCTTGGAGCCGTCTGCGGAGTAGTCGGCGTGATATTCAATCAATCATTGCTGTTTGGGCAACGGCTGGTAAGTTTGCCGATGGTGGGGAGGTTTGGATATTGGGTCTTTTGGGGCTTGGTGATTGGCTTGGTTGGCTGGTGGCGACCCGAAATGCTTGGCGGGGGGCAGCATTTGGCGAAACATATCATCGCAGGGCAGACACTCCCGCAGACTACGATAGTGATGTTCTTCGTGGTGCGCTTTTTCCTGACCATCGGCAGTTATTCCTCTGGCGTGGCGGGCGGGATTTTTGCCCCTGTGCTGGTCTTGGGTGCTTTGTTGGGCTTAGGCATGGGGGAGTTGGCAATGCAATGGTTCCCTCAAATTCCTGACGATAAATTGTCCTTTGCCGTGGTCGGCATGGCGGCATTGTTTACTGGCGTGGTCCGCGCTCCGTTGACAGGCATGGTCTTGGTCATTGAAATGACTGCCAACTACGAGTTGGTATTGCCTTTATTTTTGGCCTGTTTTGTAGCATTGACGGTTGCCGATGGCTTACACAATCTTCCCATTTACGAGGCATTGCTGGAACGTGATCTGATGCGCTCCAAAGGTAAGTGATTTGAAAATGGCGTTCAAAGCGTTTTAAGCATAAAAAAAGCCCCCCCGGTTACCCGGGGGGGCCTTTAGAGCCTAACGCTCGGCCTAGACTTGGGCTTGGCCCGCCCCGCAAGCGGGGCGGCTTCGGCTTAGATGAAGGACGGGATCAGCGGCGCATCGATCTGTTGGA
>CAIWDB010000133.1 GCA_903911305.1 uncultured Methylococcaceae bacterium
CGGTTTGCACGGGCTTATCGGTTGCGAAGGGCTGAAAGGTTTCCAGATGGATCAACTGCAAGGCCAACCAGACCTGTGCATCTTGAATGTTTTCATAGACCCTGCCTTTAGGAATGCGCGTGGCGCGGAGATAGGCAAAATCGCCGCCTATACCTTCCACTTGTTTAGTGCCTTTTGGTATCCGAAACTCGTAACCATCAATTGCAGCGCGTAAGCGGCGCTGGGTAATATCGCGGCATACGTTTTTAACTGGTTCGTCTTGGGTTGCTTCCGTGCTTGAAACGAGAATAAATCGACGGTTGCCACCCTCTTCAGCATTCAAAGCAAAAACCACTTGGCCGGTTGTGCCAGAACCAGCGAAGAAATCGACTATCAAATCGCCGTCATTGGTGGCTTGGGTAATTAGGTTTTGAATTAGAGATATGGGCTTAGGATAGGGAAAATCTTTGTTGCCTAACATTTGGGACAACAAAGAAGTGCCTTCGCTAGTGTAACCCGTAGTCATGATCTCGGTATTTGAAAAATCCGTGCCTTCCAATTCATCTGGCTTGCTGGAAGCTGGCACTATCCAAGTAGAAAGCGGCTTTTCGGCGTGTTTGAGATCACGCCAAAAACGCTTATAACGGGGCTTGCCGTAGCCTATGGATTTCCCCATCCAAAACTGCAAGGGTGGAATATTATCTAGCAGCTTTTCTGGTGCTTCCTTGCGCTCGATTTGCGTCTTTAATTCCTCTATCGACAGATATACCCGCAAATTGCGTGGGGCAGAGCCATCAGCAATCGCGCTCAAGAGCGCTTCTTCCGTATCATAGGTCACTGGTTTTTCATCCTTGGGCCACAATACCCTTTTCTCGTCGATCAAAGTCTCAATTGGCTTGGTGCGGATTTTCTTCTTGTCGGTCAGTCGGTGTTTGCTGGCGAAGCGCCAGACATTCTCCGGGTCGCAGGGATACCAAATATTCAACTCCGGGTTATGAATCGGATAGAAAGCGTCCGCTCGCTGTTTCATTGTATGGGCTTTGTTCAAATCACCGCTTACCCAAATATCACGCGGGTCATCGTCGGGATTGCTGTAGTCTTCGATATTCTTAGGCATACCGCCAAAACGAAACATCGGCATCCCATAGGCCAACACATATTCATGATCCACACTTTGGAAACGCTCCTTCGCATCTTGTGCGCCACTCCGCCTCCGCCAGACGAAGGTTCCCATCTTCATGCCCGCAAACACTCTGTCCATGAGCAAGGTCAAGGGGGCTTGCTCTTCTTCGCCAATGGACACGAAAATAACCCCATCCTCGGCCAATAGTTCTTTCGCCACAAGCAAGCGCCGGTACATGAACTCCAACCATTTGGAATGCTTGTAGGCATCGTCTTTGTCAACAAAGCGGTCGTTGTAGATGAAATCCCGGTTGCCGGTGTTGTAAGGCGGGTCGATGTAGATGCACTTCACCTTGCCCGCGTGGGTCATGCGCAAGAAGCGCAAGGCATCAAAATTGTCGCCCTCGATGATGAGATTATGAAATGGCGCATCGCCGCACGATAGGGTAGGGTCGAAATCCAACGCGACAAAATCGTCGTTGACGGCTCTATCGTGTTCAATTTCATCGCGCTCCCACACTAGCCCAAATCTGGGCTTGCGGTCGCGCTCCCGTAATAGGTGGACAAGTTCATCGTGAGTGTAAGTGTCGTAATTGTCGGCCATAAGAAGCTTCTGGCGTGTCCTTGGAAGTTGGCTGAAAGCAAAAAAACAGAGGGGTTCCCGCTAATCATACCCGATTCACCACCCGGATTTCATTGCCTTAAGTTTGCGAGTCTTCATCTTGCGGTTCGGCAAGCATGAAACTTCTTCAAGCGATAGTCAGTCTCTCTTTCCAAACATCCAGATTTGACCACAAGCCCGTGTTGGAAGCCAGTTGGCGGA
>CAIWDB010000134.1 GCA_903911305.1 uncultured Methylococcaceae bacterium
GCCGCATGGCTCAAAGACACCTTGGACAAGCTCCCCACTTGGCCCAACAGCCGGATCGACGAATTATTGCCGCTGAAGTGGGATCAGGAAGCTGGCTGAATGGGAATATTGCCGCCTACGTGGATGCGCCGGAGGCATACGCTTGAACCGCAACGCCACGGATATTGTTGACCTCAAGCGATGGATAGGAGAGCGTCATCCAGAGATGGAGGCCCAAGTGCATGTGTCCGACGAAGACCCCATCGACATGCTACACGCGAACGAATTGGGGCTTTGGCAATATTGCCATACACCGCTATCGGCAAAGGCGGCGGCCACGATTTGGTCCAGTGGTTGCGCGATGAAGGCGAGTTGGCGAGGATTTTGAAGGTTTGACTTCGCCGTCATGCCGACTCGGCTTTAAAAACCGAGTCGGCTTGGGCCAATGGGTTTTGGCTTATTGCGAATAGATTTGATCGAAAATTCCGCCATCGTTGAAGTGCTTTTTCTGGGCGCTGGCCCAGTCTCCCGCGACTTGTTCGATGGTCAGCAATTTCAAATGGGGGAAAACGGCATTACTTTCCCGCAAAACGGCTTGAGAAACCGGTCGGAAATAATGCTTGGCTATCAGCTTTTGCGCATCGTCAGACCATAGGTATTGCAGATACGCCTCGGCCTGTTTGCGTGTGCCTTTCTTATCCACCACTTTATCGACCACTGCGACGGGCGCATCAGCCTCAATGCTAATGGAGGGAATCACGACATCAAAATCGTTTGGATTGATCTTTTTGGCGATCAGATAAACCTCGTTTTCAAAGGTCAGCAACACATCGCCTATGCCGCGCTCCACAAACGTGGTGGTCGCACCGCGACCGCCAGTGTCGAGAATCGGAACACGCTTGAATAGTTTTCCGACAAACTCACGCGCCTTGTCGTCAGCACCGAATTTGTCTTTGGCATAGCCCCATGCGCCCAAGTAGCTGTAGCGGCCATTGCCCGAGGTTTTGGGGTTGGGAATGATAGGGCTGACATCGGACCGTATCAAATCATCCCAATCGCGAATATGCTTTGGGTTTCCCTTTCTAACCAGAAACACGATGGTGGAGCGGTAAGGGGAACTGTTGTCCGGGAAATGGGTGCGCCAGTTCTTTTCCACCAAACCGCCTTTTTCCGCCAGCGAGTCAATGTCCGTCTGCTGGTTCATCGTCACCACATCGGCATCCAGCCCGTCAATGACGGCTCTGGCTTGCTTGGACGAACCGCCGTGGGATTGGTTGATGGCGACGGTTTCCCCGCTCTTGCCTTGCCAATACTTGATAAACAAGGGATTATATTCATTGTAAAACTCCCTTGTCACATCATAAGAAACATTCAACAAGGTGACAGGCTCTTCGGCATGGGACATCCCCGAGCATAGGGTTATTAGGATGGCAAATAGGCTTGTTGTAATTTTTAGCATAATCTAAATCTCAGGGTTAATGTAAACCAGACATTCCACTAGAACTTATAAGTTGCTTGAGCCGAGAAAGAATCTTCGGAAAGCTGGTTTGTGACTTTAGTACCCGGTATGGGTTGATTAAGCGGTGGATAACCCGGCGCTCCGTTACTGATGAATGGGCCGGACAAGGTATTTTGGAAGGCATGGTAATAAGCCGAATTGATTGCAAAATCAGGTGTCACATCAAAACCCAAGCCGAAGGTAATGTGGTGTTGCACAATCGCGGGTGCAAACACATTAAAGAATTGTTGGTTAGTGGGAATGGGATTGTCGCTGTAGTTATACCCTCCGCGAACCGAAAAACGCTGGGTCACTTTATACTGTCCGCCCAAGGCAAGCGTCCAAATGTCCTGCCAGCCAAAACCCTGCACATAAGGCCCAAACGGGGTAGGGGCAAAATTACTGGCTTGAAAACCGGCTGTGTCCTTGTAATTAATCCATTTCAGGTCGGCTGCGAAGGTGAAATCGTCGATGGGTTTAAGGCGTCATTTGCATCAATTGGTAATTCGAGTAAATCGCACCAAAGCCGCCATATCTTTGCGGCAGCGCGACGGGGTTGAACGTGCCCAATGGATTAGGGAGGTTGGCCGGGTAATCCACACCAAACCCTCCAATGCCGACGGCGGAGAATCCAACAGTCCAGTCATTGTCGATTTTATAAGCCAAGCCTAAACTTGGAATGACCGCTTCCCGGGTTTTGCTATTGACGGTCCCGCTGCGACACCCCCGGTCGGCAGCAGGGCCGAACCCGACAAACTGCGATCAGGGATGAATAACTCCGCACCGAGTTCAATCGAACTGCGCTGCAAAAATGAAAGCGATGAAACGTTATTGTAGTTTGAGCCTATGGCATCAATTGATGTGGCGATGCCTGCACCGCCCATGGACTGGTTGATTGAGCCTACGCCATGCAGTACATGACCGTCAGTCGCCAGTGCAGCCATGGGAATATAAAGCCCTGAGGCAATAGATGCTAGGGTAAAGTGTTTTATATTATTTGAATAAATTTTATACATCGATATCAGCTTAATGGCTGTAGTTTTTGGAAAACATGATTTTTGTTTAAATAACTATATGGTATTTAATATTATTAAGCCAATAATAAATAATAATATTGTTATACCCTTTTAAAATTTCACCACCCATCCGTAATAAAAGATATATTTCCGTGTTGACGGAATATCGTAATAATTACGAAACCTATTGAACCGATTAAAACAAGCCTATATGCTATTAACCCATGAAATTAATGCAGTTGCGCTACATCCTAGAAATATCCCGAAACGAGTTGAATATTTCCAACGCGGCGGAGACGCTTTACACTTCGCAACCGGGTATCAGCAAGCAAGTTCGCAAGCTTGAGCAAGAGCTGGGCGTCACGATTTTTGTTCGAAATGGCAAGCAACTGACCGGAATAACGCCGGCTGGGTTGCACATCATTGCCGTCGCCGACGAAATTCTAGAAAAGGCCAAAACCATTAAAAACATTGCCCAAGAGTTCAAGGGCAGCACGGTTGGAACCTTGAGCATTGGCACGACCCACAATCAGGCGCGCTATATGTTGCCGATGGTGATTCGCCAGTTCATGGCACGATTCCCCGGCATCAAGCTCAACATCCACCAAGGCACACCCTCGCAAATTGCGGAGGAAGCCGCCAAGGGAATCGTCGACATGGCCATTTCCACGGAAGCGATAGACCAAAATGAAAAGCTGGTCGTGTTTCCATGCAGTGAGTGGAGTCACTGCATCTTGGTCCCCCATGGACATTCGCTCTCGACGGCGGATGCCATCACCCTCGAAGACTTGTCGGCTTACCCTATCGTCACCTATGTTTCTGGTTTTACCGGGCGATCCCTCATCGACAAGGCATTTGAAAAACGTCAGATTTACCCTCAAGTGGTTCTGGCGGCGGCGGATGCCGATGTCATTAAAACCTATGTCAGGCTTGGTTTGGGTGTCGGGATTGTTGCCAGCATGGCTTACGATCCATTGGCGGACGGTGATCTTGTCGCGTTGGATGCCGCGCATTTGTTTGGCTTGAGCGTGACCAAAATCGGCCTGCGCCGTGACCTGTTTTTGCGCGAATACATGTATGAATTTATCTGCCTGTTCGCACCGTGCTTGACCAAGGAGATAATCCAGCAAGCCATGGGCAAGGGCAATCATGAAGAAATCGAAGATTTGGCGGAGGTGGAGACGGAGGAAGAATAAGCCACTTCAAAGCCAACACTATCCACGCCTACCTGCCCGCTGCCCGCCCAGCACTCATTCGTATCCATTGCCTCCCGCCCAACACTTTTCTCGCCATTGACACCGTAAAACCTGCCTTATTCGATAAACTTGGCTCTAGTTGCCGCGAGTGGAAGTTTGACGGACGCTTTGAACGGGGGGTGCGTAGAGGTTCAACAACTCTCTCACGTCGGCATTGCATTTGCCGCAATCCCTGCCTACGCTGAAGCATTGAATCAATTGCTTGCGAGTGCAAGCCCCCTGATTGATGGCTTCGCGGATTTGACCGTCCGTCACCGCTTTGCAGATGCAGATATACATGTCAAACCCCCGACGACCTAGAGGATTGTTGGATTTTAATCATCATCGTCATCCTCGTCGCCTATCCGTCGGCGGCGGACGGTTTTAGGGTCGGCGGTGATGGGTCGGTAAATCTCAATGCGGTCGCCTTCCTTGACCGGCGCGTCCAGTTTGACCAGTTTGCCAAAAACACCTACTTTCAGTCTTCCCAAATCAATTTCGGGAAACTGGCGGAGTATGCCCGAATGGAGGATGGCTTGCTCCACCGTGCTGCCCTCCGGGGTTTCCATCCTTAACCAGACTTGCCGGTCGGCCTCCGCATAACATACGCCCACATTCATGTTCCTAACCCTCCACCGGTACCGTTTCTGTCAAATCAACCGAAACGGCCTTGCTTCTGGCTTGAAGTTTGCGATCCAGAATCTTCTTGCCGGCCAAAATAAAGCCAAGCATCAGGAAGCCACCCGGCGGCAAGGCCATCAGCAGGAAGCCACGGTATTTTTCGATGATGACGGTTTCCATCCAAGCGAAGGATTCGCCTAATAAAAGTGATGCATTGGCAAACAAAGTGCCAGCACCCAACACTTCCCGTGCTGCCCCTAAAACCACCAAGGCCAAGGTAAAACCCAAGCCCATCATCAACCCATCCATGGCGGCTTCGGGCACGGGTTGACGCGAGGCGTAGGCTTCGACCCGGCCTAAAATCGCGCAATTGGTGACGATCAATGGAATGAATAGCCCCAAGACCTTATGCATTTCATGTAACCAGGCATTCATGATCATGTCCACCAAGGTCACTACCATGGCAATCAGCACGACAA
>CAIWDB010000135.1 GCA_903911305.1 uncultured Methylococcaceae bacterium
ACCGCCAACGCCGCCACTCGCGCCTAGGCAATCTGGCACCTGCCGTGTTTGCACAAAATTATCGCAAACAGCAGAAGGCCGCTTGAAACAGGAGTGTCCACTATTGACAGGACACCTCAGTCTGCGTCAGGGCGCGGGCCGTATTGGGTGGCGATTGTCGGTGTGGTTGCATTGATACCTTCACCCCAACCCGTTTCCGTGGGGAGAGGGGGCAAAACGTTTAGGTTGGCCTCGGCAACCAGCCCTTCGTCGGCGTAGAGGTAATAGGTGCGAAGCCCCTCACCCCGGCCCTCTCCCGTAGGGAGAGGGAGATAAGTTTCTTTCCAAATGCGCCGGCCCAGCGGGTCGTAGCCGTAGCGGGCAATGAGCTTGCCGCTGCCGTCTTTGACTTCAATCAGCCGGTTTTGGGTGTCGTAGGCGTAGCGCGTGAGCTTGCCGGGTTCCGATTTTTGAGTCAGGTTGCCCGCGTCGTCGTATTGGTAAAAGGTCGCATTGATCCCAACACCGCGCTGGATGAGCCGGTTGTTGGCATCATAGGTCCAAGCGCCTTGAGCCCGGCTGTGGGCGATGCGGTTGCCCACCGCGTCTAGCGTGAAGTCCTCGGTCTCACTGGCGGTTCCCTCGCCCGTGTCGGCGGCGGCTTGGGTCAGCCGGGTTTCGCCGTCGTAGCCATAAGAACATGCGGCGCAATACGCGGCAAGCCGCTATTGCGCCTTACCGAGGTAGGGTGATATTCTTAATTTTTAGCCACCAAGCAATTCCTCTAATTTAAAGCATAACCATGATTGGATACCATCCACTACGAATTCTGCTTGCCGCGTTTCATGTGAAACGACAAATATTTTGGATTTGTCCTTAGTTGATAGCTCTAAATCTATGCAATCCAAGTCTCCCCCTCCATTATTCCAAATAGGAAGAAACCTTTTATCCAAACCATATGATTCCCATTCCTCATGTGCAACTAAATTAATATTTAGAAAATCTGGAATGCCTTTTCCTAAGCCAAAGAATTCATAATGTTCAACTGAGAGCCAGCCAAAATCCAGTAGATATTCAGAATAATCAGCAGGAAAACTCACAGCCAGTTGCAATTCAGATTTTTTAATATCACTGTCAGTACATCCGCCTTCCGACTCAAGAGTGAGCGATGGGAATTTATTCTCTAGTATTTTTTTAAGGTCATGCTGATAACCCTTGCCTCGGAATAGCGACGTGGCATACTTTGCCAAAAAAATGAAGTTTTTCTATGTGGACTTTGCGTTGAAACGCTCGCGCCGTCAGATCGCGGTTAATAGCGTTAACTTAAGCTTAACTCATCTACCAAAATTTGCATAACCTCTGCACCTGAAAGCCCCCAAGATGGATTATGTTCAAACGTACCCGTTAAGCAGGGGCTGTCAATGCTGGAATGGTCGCGTAGATCGAAGCTGATTGGAAATACTTCATCAAGTGATTTTCCTAGTACATTACATAAAACTTCGTCTCCACAAAGGGCTTTAAGTTCATCATTAGAATAATATTTCGCAAGCTGAAACCAACCGCTAGCTGGTATCCATAAAATTAATGTACGATGATGCTTTGAAAATTCCGGTGTTTCTATGTCGATCCCTTCAATAAATGCTGAATTTCGAGTACCATCAGCCAAAGTAACCTCACAGCCTGCGATCCGACCTGAAAACTTCTTGGTTTTATTGGTTTTTATCGGCTTCACCCAAAGTCGTCCATCTTTGGATGGAACATACTCCAAAAGCCAGATATGGCCCAGTTCATTTGGATTCAACTCATCTAATGGAATACTATTTGTTTTCATTTTGGGAACCCGTTGTTACGCGCATCATTGAGTAAATCAGTTCCGTATTTCTTATCAAAGGTATCAGTGAAGTTTTTGAAGTCATCTAAAACCTGATCCATTTTAGGTGTGGATAAATTATCGTAATATATTTTACCTTTTTGGCGTGGTGCCAGTTTATCAAGCCCCTTGTGATAGAGCTTATGTAAATCTATTTGGAGATTTGTAAGTTTCTGCTTGGTAGCGCCCCCTAGGTATTTAGGCCAAGGATGATGTCCGTGACATGCATTATGCACCAACTCCCCGTTAATCCCGACGAAGTAGGTATGCCCATTCGCCACTTCCAAGTTGTACACCGGCAGCGTCCTTTGCTCGGTGCGGACTTCGGCAATGGTGGCGGTGCGTTCGGCATCCGCATCGCCGTCCCCGCCCTTGAGCAGCAGCTTGCCGCCCTTTTTGAGCATGATCGCATCGCGCCAGCCGTCGGCGGTTTTGAAC
>CAIWDB010000136.1 GCA_903911305.1 uncultured Methylococcaceae bacterium
GGTCGCGCTCTTCATCGCCTAATAAGATTTTTTGCGGGTAGATTAGTTGAACATTCCACAGTGCGCCGGTTTCGTCCTTCATCGGGATGAGTAGCACGTTTTCGATGGGGATTACCTTGAACTGGCTACCGTCGCCGCCGTTGTCGGGATAAATCCTTTTTTCCCAGATCGGCAACAACCTTAGCCCGTTGGCCTTCACGCCCTTTTTGGTCAAATAGGGGTGTGAATGGCAAGGGTTGGCAGACTGCCAAAGCTTGTTAGCCCATGCTGCCCGTTTCAGGTGTCGGGCTTGGGTTTCGGCTACGCGCTGCGCCTTGTGTTGCTCGATCTCCCGCCGCCGCGCTTCGCGCTCGGCAGGGGTTAGCGGTTGCTGGCCTTCTGGATACCATGTCCATTGGTGGCTCCGCTTCATATCGGTTAGATGGACGTTTTGCGGAATATCGGCATGGACAAAAACCCGAATGGGCTTATGCCCTTTGCGGTCTTCCGATGCACCGACATAATTAACCCGCCCGTCCAAATGCTTCACATCGTCTCGAATCTCAAGCCCAAGCTCGGCAAAACAAGCGGCCTTGGCTAATTCCCAAAGCTCGAAAGGAGGGATATAATGGGCTTGTCGGTTTTCGTGTTGATTCTCTGAAACCCCGCAAGGCCCGTCAGCCACGCGGGGTTTTTCATGTTCAACGGGTTTCGCGTTCATCGCAACCCCCTTCCAGTAATCTCCTCATACTCCCCTCGATGCTCATTGAGCTTTCGCAGATTTCCAACAAGACGAAGCTACAGAGATTTAAAGCCCCCCGGATGCTGGTGTGGTCTTCCTGCTTAAATTGGGCAATCAGAAAAATCGTTTCGACTAGGCTGGCTAATCTATCAGTCAACCCGCCTTGTATCGCTCACAGGTTTGTTAGGGTTTCGGTTGGGTTTGGAAGCGTTTCGCCTTCTGCTTGGGCAGATTTTGGGCGGATTTCGCCCGTGACTTGGTTAGGGGTAATCATTGGATGGCTCCTATGTGCTGAATGGAGCCGTCAAGGTCGCTTTCCACGGCGATTGGGTGACGGCTTGAACGGGGGTGGAAAACCGGGACATAGGAACCGGCCAAGGACGAACCTTGCCCCGCCCAAGCCGCCATAGATGGATTTTGGGCGTAAAAAAACGCCCAACATGGCGCAAGTGCGCCTATATCATTCGGGTTTCCACGCCCGGCCCTCGATGCGTCGAAGGCAGGGGCATTGTGCGGCTTTGGGTGTTGAAGCGTCAAGCGTTTCATGCCGCCCTCCCAAGTGTAAGCAGTTGACCGTTCCGCCAATCTTGGGCAAATTGTGCAAGCCTTGGTTTCCGATCTTCCCGCTTGACACGCTGCGCCAGCAACAGGGCGTTGCGTTCCTCCAAGGCGGTGAGCAAGGCCAATTGTTCAGCGTCCAGCGTATCCCGCTCCACGGCCTTGAATTTGCCAGTCACCAGCCAATTTAATAGCTTGGCTTCGTTCTGGTAGTGGTGTTCCAAGGTTTCCTTACCCTCTTCCATCCGCACCCATTTCAGCACATCATTCATGAATTTGAAGGAAACCGCCGACTTGTCCCGTGCCTTCAATCGGTCGTAGAGGGGATGGTTGCCGCGAATCAAGCCGTCAATTTGAAGGTCGCACCAGATGGCAAAACGCACATCCAGCCAACGGGCAAAGGCAACCCCAAGCTTGGGATGCATCCATGTACCGCCGTTGTACCTACCCCGTTTGGTCTTTAATAGTGAGGATTTCTCACATTTAGAAATCTCGGCAAGTGTGGTGATATACTCTTTCGTACTGTCCAATGCCAGCCAGTCTACCGGCCTTTTGCCATAACTTTCCGCCGCCGCCGTTGCATTGAACCATCCGTCGCCGGTAAAGCCAACTTCAAAGCCCTGATAATTTAAACTAATAAGATTTGATGCCTTGGAGTTCATATTTCTTGCTCCTTGCGCACAAAACCACAAAAACCCGGCCTGTCTCTCACTGGTAAGCCATCAGCCAAGGCATACCCTTCAATAAATTCGGTATTGGCGGTACTGACGAGGGCGATTGCGCTTAGCTGCAACAGCGGGTTACAGTTGGATAACTCGAAATACGCGCACAGTCCGGCAGGGGCAGGAAAAGCCAATAAAACATGTCGACCTAGTTGCATTTGTGTTGTAGTGCTCATATGGTCAACTCCCCCCGGTCAATTCGTTCTTTCAACTCGTCTATGTCGCTACCACGCCATAAGGCCGTGCGGCCAACGTGGACAGGTCTTGGGAAGATGCCGCTTTTAATTCCGTTGTACCATTTGGTATGTCCAATGGGTATCATAGGTGGTATTGGAGGCTTAGCTTTTTTATTGCCGATGATTTGCGCAAGGCGGTAATACCGCGATTCTACTTGATTTCGATTTTTTGTATCCACTTGTAAACTCCGAAATGAACAGAAAAGGAATTAAACAAATAATCCCGGATGCTTTCGGATAATTTTAATTTCAAATGGATGGGTAGTGCTAGTTTATTACTTCAATATCATCTAGTTATGCCAAAACTACGATCAATCTACGACATTTTTACGACTTAATTAAGATTTTGTTGATCGTTCACTTTCTGTTAAAAGACCTTCAACCGAATGCTTTGAATAAGCTTGCATGGCATTCTCTGTTAATAGTCGTGTGTGATTGGCAAGGTAATGAATTACACCTATCTTATACCAACCTTTCCCGTTTGTTGGCATACAGGCTTTTAACTCCGGTTTATCTCCAGCATTTTTCAATAATGTTAAAAGTTTATCTTTGTCGTTAACAAATTGGCTTAATTGGTCGATTAACGATCTCCTTTTTAAGTATTTCCTATTATCAGTATCCCCAGCTTGCCCTTGCTTGTTCCCCACCTCCTCCCCGCCCTCGGTTTGTCCGGGTTTCTGGTTTGCCGCCAAGCTTTCTCCCTTACTCGCTACAATGTTGACATCAAAGTCTTCATGTTCGATGCGTTCCACATCACTCAAACGAAACAGATGCTTATCAAATGGGATTTGTTGAATCGCTTCAATAGAAGTATTAAACTTGGCAGACAATACTCTTGCGGCCTGAAAAAATGAAATGGGAAGATCGTTGTTATCCAGTTTTTCCTTAATTGTAGGCGGCTTACCATACATCAATAACGGCTTTTTCCAGTACTTTTTAGATACCTGGCTAATACCGTCTCGTCTATCCTCATCATGCTTTTGCCAAAAATCTGTCCATTGCTTGGATATGGCTTTGGCTATGCAAAGTTCCTTTTCTTTGTCAGGTTCAGAAGCGTATTTTTTCACTTGGTCGTCTAAGTAACAGGAAAAGTCTTGGTAGGCATAATAGCCCGAATTACAGCGTTTTCAATATCAATTGATTACTTTATTTGATCCGTAGGAGCGGGCCATGCCCGCGATTGTTTGGGCCAAGTCTTCAAAAATAGGCTATTTATCGCGGGCGTGGCCCGCTCCTACATGTTGCATATATTCA
>CAIWDB010000137.1 GCA_903911305.1 uncultured Methylococcaceae bacterium
ACCCCGGCATGGCAACATGATCGGTAATATTTCCCTATGGAAAAGAGTTTCTTCTCAGCTTAATCAGCGTTAAAATCAGGGATAAAGAAGGAGAGTTTGACCATGCCCATTTCGCAAAAAAACCGCCCGATCCAAATTGCCACCCCGTTAGGCGAGGACGTGCTGCTGTTTTACCGGATGCAGGGCTCGGAAAAGCTAGGCGCGTTGTTCGAGTACGAACTGGAAATGCTCAGCGAAAACGCCGCCATCGACCCGGACAAGCTGTTGGGTGAGAACATCACCGTCGGCGTCCAATTGCTGGATAGTCAATGGCGCTATTTCAACGGCTATGTCGCCCGCTTCGGCCAGTACGAGTTGTCCGACGGCTTCTCCGTCTACCGCGCCACGCTGCGCCCTTGGCTGTGGTTTTTGAGCCGTGCCGCCAACTGCCGCATCTTCCAGCAGAAGAATGTGCCGGACATCATCAAGCAGGTGTTCCGCGACCAGGGCTTCAGCGACCTCCAAGACAAGCTGAGCGGCAGTTACGCCGTGCGCGAATACTGTGTCCAGTACCGCGAGACCGATTTGAATTTTGCCAGTCGGCTGATGGAGGAGGAAGGCATCTATTATTATTTCACGCACGAAAACGGCAAGCACCATCTGGTGTTGGCCGATTCGCCGTCGGCCCACGACAAATTCCCCGGTTACGAGACCATCCCCTACCACCCGAACCGGGGCGACACCGACAAGACCCGCACCGACCACATCCACGAATGGACTTATTCGCACGGCATCCAGCCCGGCGCGCATGTGTTGACCGATTATGACTTTAAAAAGCCCAAGGCGGACCTGATGGTCAAGTCCGCCATGAAAATGCATCATGCCCACGCGGGTTATGAGCGCTTCGACTATCCGGGCCGTTATGTCGAAATCGACAATGGCGAAAACCTCGTCCGCAGCCGCACGGAGGAGCGACGCGCACGCTTCGAAAGCTTTGAAGGACATTGCAATGCCCGCGGCCTGGGCGTGGGGCGTTTGTTCAAGCTCACCGGACACCGCAGCGAAGCGCAGAACCGACACTACGTCATTGTCTCCGCGAATTATCAGATTAGACTGGACAGCTACATCGCCTCATCCAGCCCAGTCAGCGAAGATGATATGTTCCAATGCAGTTTCACATGCCTAGAATTCACCCAGACCTACCGCCCCCCCCGCAAAACCATCAAGTCCCTCGTCCAAGGCCCACAAACCGCCGTCGTCGTAGGGCCTGCGGGCGATGAGATTTACACCGATCAGTATGGGCGGGTGAAGGTTCAATTTCACTGGGACCGCTATGGCAAGAAGGACGAAAACAGCTCCTGCTGGATTAGGGTCGCCCATCCTTGGGCGGGCAAGAATTGGGGCATGGTGTCGCTCCCTCGCATCGGTCAGGAGGTCGTCGTCGATTTCCTTGAAGGCGACCCCGACCGACCACTGATCACTGGCAGCGTCTACAACAATAGCCAGATGCCGCCTTACGCCTTGCCCGCCAACAAGACCCAGTCCGGCATTAAGTCGCGCAGTTCCAAGGGTGGTGGCGCAGACAACTTCAACGAAATACGCTTTGAAGACAAAAAAGGGCATGAAGAAATTCTAATCCATGCTGAACACGCCTTGACTACGGTAGTCGAGGCGAGCGAAAGCCGCAGTGTGGGGGGAAGCCGCACCACATCCATCCACAAGGACGAAAAATTGACAATCAAAGACGGCAACCGCACCGAGACGCTAGAAAAAGGCAGCGATACCTTAAGCGTGGGGGGAAGCCGAACCGCATCCATACATATGGACGACCAATTGACGGTCAAGGATGGCAACCGCACCGGGACGCTGGAAAAAGGCAGCGACAAATTAACCGCCACTTTAGGCAATATCACCATCGAAGCCCCGGCCGGAAAATATGGCTTGTCGTCCAAGGATGTGGAAATCACTGGCACAACCTCGATCAAGCTCGTATGCGGCGCAAGCACGATAGAAATGACCCCGGCCAGCATTACCATCAAATCGCCGTTGGTCAAAATCAACTGATACCCGTGGACGGGCCGCAATGAAACCTGCCGCCCGCGTTGGTGATGGTCGTTCCATTCACTAAGTTAATTTAAAGTCAACGAGATCAACGTATGGGACAACCTGCGGCACGAATAAGCGATATGCACACTTGCCCTATGTCAACAGGTCCAGTGCCTCATGTGGGAGGACCGATTGCGGCAGGTGCGCCTACGGTCTTAATTGGCGGGTTGCCTGCTGCCCGAGTCGGTGATATGGCAACGTGTGTGGGCCCACCGGATACCATTGTCAAAGGCAATGCAACGGTTTTAATTTGCGGTATGCCCGCTGCCCGAATGGGTGACTCCACCGCACACGGAGGGGTGATTGTGGCCGGCTGTCCTACGGTGTTGATTGGGGAAGATGCTGGGGGGGCATTTGTGGTTTGCCCGGTAACACCTGTATTAGGCCCTACTCTATTAAGCCCTGCTCAGATTGAAGAAAAAAATTTCCTAGAAAAATTCTTGGAAGAACTCAACAACAAAATTAGTCAAGTGAATGAGCATCCAGTTGATGCAGTTATCGGAATATTCAAAAGTAATTTAAACCTGATTTCAGATGTGGTGGCATTGAAAATCAAATCTGATATGTGGCTAAATTCTCAGGAAATGGGATTGCTTTCTGAGGTAGCTGATAAACTGGAACTAACCGAGAGTGCGAACTGGTTTAGAAAAAAAGCAAACGATAAAAATCGAGAATTTGCTCAGGTTAATCTTCCAAAATTTGAGTTGAATGAAACTGAGCAAAGTGGAAGCGATCTTTTTGATACGGTTACAATCGTTGCTGGTGTCCTTGGTTTAGGCAAAGCTTTGGTAAAAAAAGGTTTAAAGCAAGGAATAAAAACTTTTGGAAAGAATAGTATAGAAAAATTAGAAACCAATGTTATTCAAAACTCGCACATCGAAGAATTGACAAAAAATGGTATTAAATTTACGCCAGAAAATGTTCTGGCAACAGGTAAAAATGCAAAAAATCAAGTTGTATTTCTAGAAATTGGTAACTCTGATTCTGGACTTCAACACATTTTAGAACGGCATGCTGTTGACTTTGCCAATAAAGGCATCGCAGATTCAGATATTTCATCGGTTGTTATGAAAGCTGTAACAGAGGGTGAAATTGTTGGCACAAGTGGCAAAGCCCCTGTCTATAAGATTGTTTATAACAAAGTAACACAATATATAGCTGTTGGTGTATCAGAAAACGGGTATATCGTACGCGCTAATCCCGTTAGCGAAGGCAATTGGATACCTATAAAATGAAAGAATTTCGCTTTGGTGCTGTTTATGGAGCCCCTCCTATTTTTAATTCAGATTTGGAACAAATGGGTTATATCGACCCTTCAGAACTGAATCTACCAGACTCCTTATGTAAAGCTATAAATACATGGACTCAGGAGTTTCAGGAAACATTTTGTGAAGATTACCCTCCTGAATCTGGTTTTGATTCCCTAGAAAAACGAACACTACATAATTCTCGGGGCAGGGAACTCGCTTTATTGTTACAAAAAACTTTGGGAGATGATACGTTGGTTCGATTTATACCATTAAAATAATTGAATGCGGTTGTTTGAGAGACTCAAACCATTGCCAAAAGGGAGACCAAGCATCACGCCAGTTTGAAGTCGCCCCACCCGACGCAGAGGCCGTTCGGGAACAAATCGGTTATTTGCACCACCCGGCCTGGCAACAATGTCGGTAATATTACCCTATCGATACGTGTTCCTTTTCAGCTTAATCAGCGTTAAAATCCGTCAAAAAAGGAGCGTTTGACCATGTCCATTTCGCAAAAAAACCGCCCGATCCAAGTTGCCACCCCGTTAGGCGAGGACGTGCTGCTGTTTTACCGGATGCAAGGCACCGAACGCTTAAGCGAACTGTTCGAGTACGAACTGGAAATGCTCAGCGAAGATGCCTCAATCGACCCGGACAAGTTGCTGGGCGAGAACATCACCGTGGGCGTTCAACTGCCGGAGGGCAAGTGGCGCTATTTCAACGGCTATGTCGCCCGCTTCGGCCAGCAGGAGACCATCGACGGCTTCGCCGCCTACCGCGCCACCCTGCGCCCTTGGCTGTGGTTTCTGACCCGCGCCGCCAACTGCCGGATTTTCCAGCAAAAGACCACCCCCGACATCGTCAAGCAGGTGTTCCGCGACCAGGGCTTCAGCGACATCCAGGACAAGCTGGGCGGCCATTACGCCGCCCGCGAATACTGCGTCCAGTACCGCGAGACCGATTTCAACTTTGCCAGCCGTCTGATGGAAGAAGAGGGCATCTATTACTACTTCACCCACGAGAACGGCAAGCACCATTTGGTCTTGGCCGACTCCCCGTCGGCCCACGACACATTCCCCGGCTACGAGAAGATACCCTACCACCCCGAACAGGGCGGAACCGACAAGTCCCGCGCCGACCACATCCACGAATGGGCCTATTCGCACGGCGTCCAGCCCGGCGCGCACGTGCTGACCGACTACGACTTCAAAAAGCCCAAGGCCAGCCTGTTGGTCAAGTCGTCCATCAAAATGCCGCACACCCATGCGGGGTACGAAATGTTCGACTATCCCGGCGGGTATGTGGACGTCGGCACCGGCGAAAGC
>CAIWDB010000138.1 GCA_903911305.1 uncultured Methylococcaceae bacterium
ATTGGCTTAAATTCTCCAACCCGGTGTCCCCGATTATTTGCCGGCCAATGCCAGCAGCGCGTCCAGGCCATCGACAGGGTCAAGCTGGCCGTTAATCGCCGAAAGCGACGCATGGCTAAACTTTGGCTCGTAGCAGATGACACCGGAACCCGCCAATGCCATGATATCGGCTAGCGACATTCTTTTGACGAACGAAGCAAGATTCTGGTCTTTGACATTCATCAGGATATTTGCCTTGCCGTCGTTTTCCCGAAGCGATGCCCTGAGTGCGAGAAGGTAGATGACGTTCAATTCCTTGATGTCATGCCCATCGTATTGATTGGCATCATCCCAAAGCGGACCCTTGCATTTGTCCCCCCTTTTAAAATCCGCATCATCACCCAAAGCCGCATTGCGAAGCTCGACTGACTGACTGACTTTGGATTCCCCGTGTTCGAGGATCAGCGACCCCAGTATGGCATTGGCTACGCCCCCGCAATTGGCGTAGTCTGCAAAATCCAAGACCACATGTGATTTTTTGGACAATGCGAAACTTGCCCTTCTTATGATTTGCCTGATGCCCCTCGGTTGATGGATGGGTTTGGTTATGTGTTCCCTTATGCTTATGACTTGGTCATTCATCGGAAAAATCCTACAAAATACTTATCTCATAGGATAATTTATGGTTAAGGATGCAACTTCCTGCTTGCATCTCAATCTCGACCGGCTAAGTCGGGCGCGTAAGTTGTCCATGTTGAATTAATCGGGATGCCGCCTCAATTGAGTCAATGGCCGATGACGGTCGCAGATGAGATGCCCGCCCCGGCTTTTTATCCGGGTGTTGACCAATGACATCGCGGAGGGGCTGGCAGCCAATGCCGGACACGCAGGCCATCATGCAGCGCCAACCGTGACCCAAACATTTTGGCTTTTCTGGTTGATTCGATACAGCTTATAGTATCCGCCCGTATTCAACAAACTGGAACCTGTCATGAAATCTGACACATCCAACCGTTTTGCCTACATCGAGACGCGACTGCAATGGGGCGACGGGCTGACCGCCAGGGATATCGCGGAAACCTTCCGCCTCACCCGGCAGACTGCACAGGGGTTGATTGACGAATACCGTCAACACTACCCCGGCAACCTGTATTTCGACCCGTCCGTGAAAAAGCAGCTACCAGGCGAATCCTTTTCCCCCCATCACATATCGAAGGATGCCGGGCATTTCTTGGACTATTTGCGGGGCCACGAGCTGGTGGGCTATTACTTGGACCAGTCCGAATGGAGCGAGCTTTCACTCGTCGACGTGGACCGGTTTACGCGACCCAAGTTAAATTTTTCAAATACGCGGGAATTGCTGGCGTCCCTGCGAAACCGGCACAGCCTCAGGGTGACGTACCGGGCAAAAACCAGGCACCTGGACAGGGACATTTGCCCGCATTCCATCATTTTCGCGAGCAACCGCTATCATGTCCGGGCCTACTGCCACTTGTCGGGGCGCTTCCTCGATTTGGTGGTTTCGAGGATTGATAACTTCAGGGCAAGCCAGGAACCTTGGGTTCCCTCGTCACAGGACGGCGAATGGAATGGCTACGCCGACATTGTTTTCACCGTAAACCCTTCCCTGCCACACCCGTCGGTCGTTACCATCCGTATGGACTACGGTTTGAAAGAATCGGAAAACCTGACCGTCACCTGCAGGAAGGCGCTGGCCTTCTATGTCAGGCGGGAATTGCTGGCTATCGATCTAAAATACGGTGTGCCACGATGGATTGAGGTCACGGCTTCCTCAAAAAATACATGACAGAAACTGTAGTACAATCCGCGCCCCTAAAATTTTAGGAATAGCTTCCCCATAATATGGCTAACAATGCTGCTTACAGTGGCGAGCAAATGGACGGCTTTGTAGATCGAATCAAACATGACCTGCCCGACCCGCGGAACAATCGGGGTAATCACCATTCTTTAGCGTTCGTGATTGTCGAAATTGTGCTGGCGACACTGGTGGGCCGCCAAACGCTTTCCGGCATTCACCGTTACATCGTCAACCGTGCAGATTGGCTGGGCAGGCTGATGCGGTCAAAGCCAGTCTCTCGCCCATCTGACACGTTTGCTGAACCGACTGGACTTGGCCTGTGCTGAACGGGCTCATCAACCGCTGCTTCGGCGTGCTGATGCCGACGACAAGCAGAATGTGATTCTGGCGGTTGCTCGCGAGATCCGTGTGAAGTCGTGACGCAAGCTAGGCAGAGCTGCAATGAGTCCAGTTAAATCCAAAGCGCAAGCAGCATATGAAAACGGCAAGCGGTGAGAACATTCACCAATAAAAGATTGGGTCTGGTTTATCGAAAAGGGTGTTGTCGGGGTTTTTGCTTAAGGATTTGTCATTGGTCTTTGAGACATTTGCACCTGATTCTAACCAGCACATTAGGAAACAGGCTGATGGTGGTGATATATCCAGTGACATTGGACGGCGTATTTGAAAAGTCTGCCAGCTTTGCTTTGTAATCGTTCAGTTATCCTCTATTTCCACAGTAGGTTCTTTTTTCTCTGCCTAGTCATTTCCCAGAGTGACCAACTGCTTGACGAACGCGAACTGTTGTCCGGCATCTGGTTGATGCTGTCCCACGCTTCCTTCAAATCCTGTAGTATTCGTGGCGACACTTGGCACAATTTGGCCTAAGGCCCAGCCAAACTCCAACCATTTGCCGCTGATCGTGATCGCTCAGGTACATTGATAAAGTTCATGTTTTTGTTCATTCCATTGCATTTTTAAAGACCACTCTCTATAAACCAGTTTTTAAGATGGTGTCTGAACGGTCTCAATTAATCGAGAGTAACCACGCTCCTATGGGGTATAAGCCAAAACCGCCGAGAAGGAGCAATCTCATCGGAATACTCTGGCGATAAATCAAATATTAGTGGATCTTTTTTTCGCTTAAGAATCCTTTCACAGTCGCCACAAGAAAACCCCGGCAATATTCTCGCCAATCTTGGCAAAACCTACTCCATAAAATTTGCTTGAAAAATATGTTAAAAATTCTTAAATGCCTATTTATCACTCTGATCCACCGTTAAAAAAGCCACGAACCATCTCAAGAAGTTCTGTTGGTTTCACACCGTCATGACAATTGATAACAACCTTCCTATGGTCAAGATATGCGTTTCCGACTTGTTTTTTTCCATAAAATAAAGGCACATTCGTTGGGTTTTTCTTTCTTTTTGGGATTTCTGGGGCTGTGGAATTTCTAAGCCACATCATGGCCTTTTGTTCTGTGAAGCCTTCTTCCACAATAAGATTGACAGCCGTAATGACAGCGTCACCATGTCCATTTTTGACATAGCCAGCAAAAAACTCCGCACAGTTAGCGCCAAAACAATTAGGAGTATGCTCTAGTTTGTTTATGGCTTCAGTAGGCAGTTTCATAAAATCCAGACATCGGTCGATTTGTTGACGTGACAGTCCAATAATCTTGCTTAGTTCGGCAACTGATTTCACATACCCTGAATCAATTGTTTTTTTGAAGCAGCGACCCAATTCAAAGTCGCTTAAATCCTCTCTCACAGTATTAGAAGCAATGGCTATCAACGCTGACTGCCTATCATCTAGTAATCTCAAAACCGCTGGGATTGTTTTTAAATCGAGGAATTGGTGCGCACGCCATCGACGCTCACCAGAAATTAGCTCATACCGGCCATTCGCCTTTTCCCTGACGGAGATTGGGTCGCTTAACGTACCTTCCTTAATTGAATCAGCCAGACGCGCTAATTCTTCGTGATCAAATCGCAAACGTGGTTGAAAGGGTGATGGGTCAATTAAGGAAATTGAAATTTCCCTGTGGCAAGGGTTTTGCGATTCAGGTTCTATCAGTGTTGGCATCCGTGCTATGACAGCGGGATCGGCTTTCGGAATTGCGCCAGAATCAAGGAGTCCGCTAAGTTTTAACCCTTTTGTTCTAGCATTCATCATTCACCCCCTGAAATAGCTTTTCGTGTCAATGGAGTTATATTTTCGTCAAATCCGAAAAGTGTGATTCCGTAGCGGCTAAGTAGGCTTTTGGAAAGATCGAACATTGCCTTTGCGCCGATGGAATTTGGCTCTTGCTCGACAAGTGGGCCTTGTGATTGTTCAATCAAAAGTGACTGTTGCTTTGCAAATCCGCTATAGTGGGGAATGACGTTTTCATTTAGAAATGGTTTGTATTTTTCTGCAAGAATGGCTAGTGCTTCTTTGCAATGGCTGTATGAAGGATGATAACCATTTGCGATTATTTCAATGTCAAGTTTTTTTTCAGGGTATGCCCGATTTATTTCTGAGACATTGCCAACAAGCAGATTTATTGCCTTGAGGGATTCACGATCCAGCCAAACGACTGCAAGTATGGTTTTGCAAGCCGCCATGAAGTTGTAAGAAAGCAAGGTTGTGCCTGGAGCGCTATCAATGACAATCGCATCATATCGAGAGAATATCTCCAAGTTTTCTTCGATGAGCCTGTCAAGAACAGAGTCTCTTCCGACTCTGCTCATCAACCAAGAATCCGTCTGTGTCAGGGTAATGTCTGCGGGTATCAAATCAAGCATTCCATCAGGATAAATATGTTTTATCGCAGAATCAATATCCAGTTTCTTTCTCGTATCCTCCGCTGCTAACATTAGATGGCCAATGTGAACAATGTCGTCTAGTGATGAATCGACCCCGAGCATATTTGTAAGGCTTGCTTGCGGGTCACCGTCAATCGCCAAAACCTTATATCCCAACATCGACAGAGCAGCTGTCACGTTACCGGCAATCACAGATTTCCCAGTCCCCCCTTTTGCCATGCGTATATGGATGATGGGTGGCCTACGCAATTTCGCAGGTTTGTTTTGATCAATGCCATGTAGTGCAATTTTTGCTTGCCGAATATCTGACGGAGTGTACAGATTCCGCATCCTTTCTCTTTTTTCCTTCCCTGTGATTTTTTTCAGTAGATAGCTAGAAGCATTAACCGATGGACCAAGTAGATGGTCCAAAGCGAACTTTGATCTTACAGCGGGACACCGAATGTAAGGAGAGTGTTGATTAGATAACATTTGACTTTCATAGATGAATTTAATAAATTTAATATATTCAAACAAAAAATTAAAATCAACATAAATTTTGAAAAACACGGGTTTCCGTGCAATTCCATTGGAAATTTTTTGATGATGCCTTCAAAAAAATCAATTTTATATCTATTTATTAATATTTTAGGTCAATCTACCTAGTAGGTAGATTGATTGTGCCTACGGTCACAGCGAACTGCGCAAGATGGAGCATAGGGAAAATGGCCTTGTCAGAACAGCACACAATGGCAACATCTTGACTTTAACTTTTCCTATGGAGACAAGGGAACTTCTGAAAATACCGCCAGGTGTTGAGCCGGGTGTGCTGGTCGCGTTGATTGCCAAGCTGGGCTATCCGCTGATAATTTTGGTGGACGAAACCATGGAGCAGCGAAAGGGCAAGAGGATTAAGGCAAACGTGGAGGTCGCCTTTGAGGAAACCCGCCACCACATGACCGTGGAGATCCAGCGGCGCTGATTTGACCTAGAGATCGCCCGAACCACGTCGGCCGATGGGTCTGTTTTCGCTAGTTTGCCTGATGCTGCGGCGCTTGTTCGAAGATAGCCCGTTGCCGGTGCGCTAGGCTGCTTGGTATAAAAAACAGGACGCGACGTTTTCCGATGTCCTGCCGTATGTCCGCAGCGTCATCTAGGCGGGGAAATATTTCTTCAACTCCAAAACCGGCAGCGACCAGTTTGAATTACTGACTGATGTTACGCACTGAGCCGTTGAAGTTCGGCGAGACTGGCTTGCAGTGCCTTGATGTAAAGTTTGCTCTTGAGCGCAAAATGGTTAAGCTGATGCTTTGTCTTGAGCAGTTCAAGCTTGAAAAACGCATAGATGGACGCGAAAAAGTGGTTGCTCTGCGTCCTGACCGTGTGGGTCGGCGAGCGGGCCAGCCCGGTGTTGGACTTGACGGATTTATGAAAGACCTTGACGTCCCACCTTTTTTGGTAGGTTGCCGTGACGCGGCCGTAGTCGAGCAGGAGGTCGCTTGACGCCAGATGGAGGACACCGGTGCTTCCGTCTTTGTTTGTAAAGACTTGCCTGGCCAACACCACCGGGAAGGGAAGCCCATTGATGTAGACCTGCAAACGGTGCATTCCTCCAGCGGGAGCGCGTCCACGCGGACGAAACGGCCTTGGCGCTTGTCTTCCAGGCTCAGGGCCACGGTGCGGTTGCTTTTGATGGCCATAACGAACTCCTTCCCCAGTTCGGTTTTGATGAAGGCCATGTTCTCCTTGGACGAGAACCAGTTGTCGGTCAGCACATGGCGGTAGCGCAGTTGGTTGTGTTGGCATACCTGCAACATCTGGCGCAGTCGTTCGTTTTTGGTGACGAAACTGTGGCGCTTGAGCTTGCGGGTTGCCACCTCGCAATACGGCAAGTCCTTGCGGACGATCTCAAACGCCACCGGCAGGCTGGCCTCGTCCGCGCGGTACAGGCAGTTGAGGATGTTCACACCCAAGACCCAAGCGGTTGGCGCAGTGGTCGAAGTGCCAGGCGATGATTTCGTTTTCGTCGCTGTGGGGCTTTGCCTGGATGGTGTCGTCGAAGATCAGCACGCCGTCGTCGCTTTCGACGGCGCGGACGGTCGGCTTGACCAGCGCCCACAGGTCGCGCGAGGTGTGCTCGGACCCCGACAGGAACCGGGTGATTTGATCATGGCTGACCTCGTTGTCCAACAGCAGGGACAGGCCCGTTGCGATGACCAGCGCGAACGAACTGATCAGGTAATCGCTGTACAAATCTAAGAGATGGTTTTTCATGGGGTGCGTTTCCAATAAGCCAAATCAACAGCGGCATTTTATGCCTTTATCAACGAGCGTGCGTAACAGTACATTATCTTGCCGTGATTGATATGCTTTTCTGGATCAACTCGCGGCGGTAGCGTAAAAGGGCCAAATTCGAGTAAAACAAAGTATGAAACAAAATAATATTAGGCATGAAGGCGGGGGAACCACTCCCATTCAGGGGTTAAAGGATCACTCCGATTCCGACACTGATGCACGACAACCCCCCTTAGAGTTCAGTACCCTTCAAAACCGGAATGGTGACGCGGCAGAAGATGCCACAGCCACATTCGTGGCCCCTACATCCAGATCAAACGAAGAGGCAAGTGAGGCAGGAGACAGCGGCAAAAAAAAGGTGCTTTACCCAACTAACGTTACGAGTCCAGATAATTCGGATTTCAACAACAAGAAGCTTTTGCTCTTTCAGACTTTTCTTTACAACACACCTGCCGAGCGAGAAAAGCTCTCCAACACTGTTGAGTTTTGGGACGGCATACCGCGCTACTCTGTAACGCGGCGGCAACAAAACACACTGCGAGATGGAAATACAGGGACACTGCCGATCTTCAAGATGGAATTCAATTTTCGGCGGCAACCCTTTGTTGCTGAAATCCGGCCAGCCAAAATTACCGAAACCGGTCCAGATGGCAAACTAAGGACCATAGAATATTATCCTAGCAATCGCGAAGAAATCATTGAGGAGGCATTGCGGAAAATTGCCTCGCGTCAGTCGTATGGCTTTATCCGTCAATTTCCCGAAGAAGCGTCCGGCGTTACCTTCTCTCTTTATGAACTAAGAGCGGAGCTATCAAAAATAGGTCATACGTTATCTTTTCAGGAAATCATACAGAGCCTTTATATTCTGAATTACAGCTCCATTACCATTTATAAAGAAGGCGATGAGCGAAATGCCGGTATTGCATCTCCCTACATGCCCGTACTCGTGCATGTAACAAGAAGCCAATTAGATGCCGATCCATCCACAAAATGGATTGTGCATTTTCACCCATTCATCACCAAAGGGATCATTGACCTGCAATATCGTCAGTTCAATTACGAACTGACGATGAGCCTTTCGACGCAGCTATGCAGATGGCTGCACAAATATCTTTGTATGAAGTTCACTGGTGCTGGCTTTACCTCGCAGGTCTTCGAAATACACTACAAAACAATCAAACGAGACAGCGGGTTATTTAAAGGTAAGAAAGAACGCAACTTCTACGAAGATCTGACAAATGCCTTCGACGAGTTGAAAGAGAAAGGCGTTCTTACTGCGTGGACAAAGGAGGTCAATCTAGGGTCTCGCGGAAAAGTCCTCGATATCACATATTTTCTCACCGCATCTTTCGAGTTCATCAAAGAGGTCAAAGCTGCAAACAAACGCCAAGCAGAAGTAGTAGCTGCCGCACTCTGCAAAAACCCAACTCATTCGAGGAAATAAGTGCGACAGGTACTTCAACCAACACCACACAAAGACACTTCGGTAGGTTTAAGGGGCTGCATTGAGGAATTCTCGGTAGGTTTAAGGGGCTAGTCACAGTAGGTTTAAGGGGCGGGCAAAAAAACGCGGTAGGTTTAAGGGGCATCTAATTGACATTTCGGTAGGTTTAAAGGGCTGCTAATTGGTACTTCGGTAGGTTTAAGGGGCGCGTGATCGAATTCTCGGTAGGTTTAAGGGGCAATTCAGTAGGTTTAAAGGGCGGCTTAATCTGATCTTCGGTAGGTTTAAGGGGCGTCTAAGTAGTAAATCGGTAGGTTTAAGGGGCATCAACTATTTTTAAATAATTGATAAATAAATAAAATTTAGCCATTTTTTTGCTCTTATCCTTCTATCCTTTTTTTATCCTTATATTTATCCTTAGACATCAGCGGGTAGGTGTTAATATCATCGATAAATCACCGGTGGAAGGGTGTACACCAGCAGAACTGTCTTTTGCACGGGATGTTCACGGTTTGCTGCGCGACGAGGATTATCAACTGTTGTGGCAGGAATATGACCGAGTAAAATTCATAAACACGGAAAACGCCAATTTCAATACCCTGCAAGTCGATTTTCCGATGAAAGACATTGAGCAAAACAGCACTATGATTGGCTATCATGATGTGCTGCCCTATGCCCGACATTTGAGCCTAGGGATCAACAATATCCGTTATTTTGTCGAAGACATCTATTGCGTCAAAAATAATTGCCAATGCACCGAATCGATTTTATGTTTTTTACCAATGGATGTGAAAGACTCGCCTGTAGAGCCTGATTTTACCACCTACGTGGTGGATCACGAGACAAGGCAATGGAAAGCAAAGGACAGCACCAGTTGGTGAATACCCCTGTTGTGGAAGGCAGGGCGGCGAAAAGTGAGTTGGAGGCTGTCAATTTTCGGCGCTATGGAGCCATTTTGCTTTCGGCATAAAGGAGCCACTAGATTTTCGGCGTAATGGAGCCAGTGGATTTCCGGCATAAAGGAGCCACTCTGTTCTCGCCGTAAAGGAGCCACTTCATCTCTTAATC
>CAIWDB010000139.1 GCA_903911305.1 uncultured Methylococcaceae bacterium
AGATACCATCTGACACAGGTTAGGATGATTTCTTTTACGAAGCGGTGTCCTTTAAAGTCGATCATGCGGGCAATTCGGGAGGAGATTTTTGGGCGGCATAGTTTACCGAAATCGCCCCATCCTTGCTAACGCAACGGAACCGATAAACTTGTCTTTACCGAGAAACTTGGGATGACACCTGAAATACTCCATATCTTAACCTTGGCATCACACTTTGGTTATCTGATTCATAAGCGTTTTTTATAAAACATTAAAATTTTTCAGTTTTTTTTAAAAACTATCTATTTCTTCTTAACGTTTTCTGCTATAAAAATAACCTATGGGAATGTAAAAGCCAGTTGGCAAACAAACCGCTTCCTAACAGATAACGGCAAAGCCATCTCGCCCACACACCCATGCCAAACGCCCGCTTACTGTCACTGCGGGAACCTGTAAACCCGTTTTTGGGGAGAATGTGCTATGACTGAATCTGAAACTGTACGCATCCCAAACATGTTTGGCTTGCAATTTGGCCAAGGGGGCTCCCAAGGAGCGGGTGAAACAGGAGTGGATGCCCATAAGAAGTTGGAGCATTTTATGGCAACCGGGCTAGGCAGCCGCGGAGGCCCGAATAAAATATCCAACAAGTTAAAAAGACGTCCAATGTCGTATCTTTTGCGCAACGCCATTCCGTTGGAATACTTGATGGCGACGGGGCTTCGCAGCCGCGGCGGCCCGAACAAGGTCACCAATAAGCTAAGAAGCCGCCTGTCCTCATATTTGTACGATTGAACAACGGAGCCGCAGGGACGCGGCAGCGTGGGCGCGAGTTGCCGAGCGCTCACTTACCCTTGGTTTTCCTTAACTAGCCGTCTCAAACCCAAAGCCAAATCCCGGCTTAGCCGGTTTAGGCATTCATTCATTGCGCTTGCCATCAACCCATAATCTGTGATCGATGCCGGTTCGCGGTAGTCGGCTTGACGGCCCGACACCGTCTGTTCGCCACGGGCTACGCTCCATTGTGCGGTCAACACCGCCACACCCTGCGGATCGACGTAAAATTCCAAGACAGTGACAGACACTTTAAATGTCGCCTGTTGCGCACGGGGGGACGAATTCGACATCACTACATCCGACGGCACCAACAAGCCAAGGTTTTGCACCAACACCCTAGCGATATTGTCGTCCAAGCGTTCGGCCCAACGATTGGTTTCACTCAAGTGATAGGCGTTTTTGCCAGTCGCCGTCACCATTTGCGGGCGATCCAGGTACTGTGGGATGCGAACGGGGCTAAGGGCGATGAAAGGCCGGGCGGATTCATTGAGCAGACCGGCATCCTCAGTGCCCTTGATCGGTTCCAACAGATAAAATTGCGACAACGGAGACTTCCCCCCGATACAGGCCGATAGCAACAAGGCCAACAGCAGCAAGGGCAAAACGGGCCGGATCAAACTCATGATCAATATCCTTAATGGTCTTTACCGGAAATCACCGATTCCGGGTGGCGTTCTAGGTAATCCGTCAGATTTTTCAGGGAACGGGCTGCATCCCTCATCGCGACCAAGGTTTCGTTCAAGGTGGAATCCGGGCCGACCGCGCCATCCACCGTCTTCAACGTTGACTGCGCCCTGACGAGTGCGGCGGTCGCGGTGTCCAGTGCAGTCGTTGCGGCCACCATCGCCTTGTCGGCATTGACTAACGCCTTCTCCGCGCCAGCCAGCACCGGCTTCACTTCTTGATGGACATCGTTGACCATGGAACGCGAATCTTGCATCAACCCATTGGCCCCAACAACCGTCGCCTTGGTTTCCTTGAGAATGGGCTCTAGGTTCCGGTTCAGCGTGTCCAAGGCTTGTTGCAATTCCTGCAAGGAATTGGACAAGGCGACATTTGACTGTTTCATTTCCTTGGATGCGATTAGGTCGCGGATTTCAATCAGGGTGCTGGAAAGATTGTGGGCAATCTCATCAATTGGCAATTTCCGCAATTTCCCCGACATTTCTTCTGCGGTACTGCGAAGTTCATCGGTCGTAGCGGGTATGCAAGGCAGTTCAATCAACCCCTCATACTCAATATGAGAGAACTGGGCAGGCTTCTCGGGGTACATGCCAAAATCGACATACAGCAAGCCAGTCAGCAGGCTTTGCATCTCCAAACGGGCGCGAAACCCTTCACTGACCAGCTTATTCACATTGGCCCGCAAGCGTTCGGGTTCAGGGTCGATTTCATCAACCAGCCCGTTCAATCCAACAAAACTATCCCGGTTGATTTCCACAACCACGGGTTTGAACACTTTGCCGGTGTCTTGATCGATTTCAAGCTTGATGTCTTGAACCATGCCAATCTTGACCCCCTGCATTTTGACTGGCGCGCCGATCTCCAACCCATTCAACGACGAGTCAAAAAAAATCACAAGATAGACTTTGTTCGTGTCAAAAAGCTGTGAGCCGCCAAAGATCAGCAGCCCGGCCACTAGCAGTGCCAACGCGCCTAGGGTGAAACCGCCAATGATCATGGGGTTGACGGGTTTACTCATAAACTACAGCGCTGCCAATGAACGGGGACACCTCGCCACCGCTTAAGACTTGCCCACAGTCCCGGCAACCAAGACGCGACCGCCGATAAACGGACCCAACCAAGGAAAAACCCGCATGAAACAGCAATCCACTTTGCTGATCCAATCCGCGTCCGGCAACAAACGGCGGACTAGAAAATTGAAGTAAGCCCGGTGCAACACATTCGACATCGGAGCCTCGACCCAACGCATGTCATCCTCGCTCATCTTGCGCTCGTCGGCGGTAATATAGGGTTTGCGGGAACCATAAATCAGTCGCTGCATCCGGGGGTACAGAACCTGCTCGACGAATTGGGAACGCCGCACGTTTTCAGTCAGGCTATGGGAATAAACCTCACTCACCACCAGCAGCCCGCCCGCTTTGATGACACGGCGTATCTCAGCGACAGTCGGCACCACATCGCAATGATGCAGCACATCATGGGCAAGCACCATATCAAACAGACTGTCTTCATACGGTAACGTCTCGGCCGGAGCCACCTTAAAATCAATGCTGAGCGCATCCCTGCCGGCGCGTTCGCGGGCAATCTCAATGGATTCCGGGCTTAAGTCGAAGGCATGGACATTGGCCCCTAGCTTAGCCACGCGCAACGCATCATCGCCAAACCCACAGCCAATGACGAGGACGTTTTTCCCTTTCAGGCCCAAACCCCGAAGGTATGAATACAGCGCCCAGTAGGGATTCCACCAACGGCGGACCTCGGAAAAAACGACTTCGTAGTTAGTCGGCTGCTCCGCAAGATGGCGGTGCTTTTTGGCATGCTCCCGGTGATACTCCAGTTCGCGCAATTGCCGTACCGTATAACCGTCCTCTTCTTGCATAGTCATGCGATCCCAAATCTTCAGGTATATAAAAGAATCAATTATAACGCCACTGCCATCGCAAGGCGCAAGCCGTTTTCTCGCCCACTTATCAAACTAAGTTTCGATAAGTAATGCGGCCTCGCAAGGCTGGCCTTGCGAGGCCACTTACAGACAAGGCAAACTTCGCACTCCCAGCCTAATGTCAAATACCGCTTGGCTGGGCGCATCACTTTTTATTGCACCTTTCAAACAGCCCTCCCCTCGCCCCTCGTCAGAAACTGGATGATTTTGGGGTTGGAGGACTCCGCCAGCAGTTTTTTCGGGGAGCCTGTCGCCAACATGGTCTTGGTGTCGGCATCCAAAAACACCGAATTGTTGCCAATGGCGAAGATGCTGGCCAGTTCGTGAGTGACCACCACAATCGTCGTGCCCAAGGTGTCGCGCAGATTGATAATCAGATCGTCCAACAAACGGGCGCTGACCGGGTCCAGCCCTGCCGACGGCTCGTCGAAGAACAAAATCTCAGGGTCCAAGGCTATCGCACGGGCCAACCCGGCGCGCTTCTGCATACCGCCCGAAATTTCGGACGGGTAATAATCCTCAAAACCGGCCAGCCCAACCAAGGCCAGCTTGTAGGAGACGATATCTTGGATTTCGACACGGCTTAGCTTGGTGAACTCGGCCAATGGCAGGGCGATATTCTCCGATAGCGTCAGTGAACTGAACAACGCACCGCTTTGGTAAAGCACGCCTATGCGGCGCATGATCGACACCCGTTCGCTTGCATCCGTCTGCCAAAAATTTTGCGTGTCATAAAACACCTCGCCTTTGGCCGGACTCTGCAATCCGATCAGGTGTTTCAACAAAGTACTCTTGCCGCAGCCAGACCCGCCCATGATGATGAACACATCGCCCCGGCAGATGGTGAAATTCAGATCATGCTGGATCACGAAGTCCCCATAGGCCATGGTCAGGCCCATCACGGTGATATGCGGGTTCGCCATACTGCCATTCAAACCCCAAACCGGCTGCAAATCAATGTGATCACCGAATCCGCCACCACGATGTAAACAATGCTATTGACCATGGCTGCCGTCGCCGCGTCACCCACCGCCGAGGCACTGCGTCCGCATTGCATACCCCTCATACAACCTGCGACCGCGACCAGTATCGCAAACACCACACTCTTCCCTAAACCAACCGAGAAATCGGACAAATGCACCGCCCTGCGCGTTTCATTGTAATACTGTAGAAAGGAGACATCAAAGGCGCTGACTGTCACCAGCGCGCCGCCTATTATGCCCATCAAATCGGAATATAGCGCCAGCAAGGGCATCATCAGCACCAAAGCCGACAGGCGCGGCAACACGAGGAATTCCATGGGTGAAATGCCCATGGTCTTGAGTGCATCGATCTCACTGTTGACGTTCATCGTCCCCAGTTGCGCCGCATAGGCTGCCCCGGTACGGCCCGACATGATGACTGCCGTCATCAAAGCCCCCATTTCACGCACAGTCCCCAAACCCACCAGATCGGCAATGTAAATCTGTGCGCCGAACATCGATAACTGCACCGCGCCGACAAAGGCCAAGATCAGGCCCACCAGCAAGCTGATTAGCGTAATGATCGGGAGCGCCGAAGGCCCTGCATCCTGAATGCACAGTAGCATGTCCACAGGCCGGAACCTCGCCTTGCCGCGCAACAATGCCCATCCGGCCAATATGGCTTCGCCGATGAAATAAACCAATCCCTGGACATCTTTCCACGCGGCCAACACTGCCTTGCCGACCTCAGTCAACATAGGCTTGCCCTGTTCCGAGCGCCTCGCGCCAGTTCGCTCGGGAACCGCCCGAGCCAATTTGAGCAAGCCTTGGACACCCTCCGGCAAACCGGCTACATCCACGTCGATGCCCAGCCGTTGGCACTCATCGCCGATTTTGATCAGGCAGGTTGGCAGACGGCTATCCCATGCCGTTAGATCGCCGGATTGCAACAGGAGTCGGTGGGGTTTCTGTTTGAATGCCAATTCGGCAATCACCTCTGAGGCCGACCCGCCAATGGTTGCCTTTTTAACCCAGTCACCGCTGAATTGGAGAATGGAAACAGCTAAATCGTCGGTGGGTATAAGCTTAACAGCCCCGACACTCGCCTGCGGGCTAGTCGTCTCAATTGGCTTCATTTCGGTTACTGAGTGGATGGGCAGACTTTCTGGTTGAGGTTGGTTGATTCTTCCCCCTCGTTCACTTCACGGGTCACGCTATTCGATACTAGGCCGGCAACATGAATTCCTTGGGTTCCGGCCTGCCCCGATGGAAAACTTCCACTTTCGCTGAAAAGCAAACTGTCCCGTCACTCGGTTAGCGAATCTTGGAACCAAGCGAACAGTAGCGGATCGCCGCGGCTTAAGGCATGATCGAAATGATCCATCGACAGGATGCACGGGATGACCGGCCCGTAGTAATCCACCTGTTCCCCAATTTGTTCGAGCGAAAAATAAAACATACGCTCCAACAGGCGGGCAAGGGGCTTTTCCATGGCCATATACCAATAGTCAATCCCGTTCAGTTTACAATGCCGGTATACTTGCCGCAACAAGCCGAGCAAAATTTCCGGCTGGAGCTTTCGCCGGTCGGAGGAATCGCCTCTTTGTGCCCTGCGGCGATCAAAGTTTTGGGGAGGCATTGGTGTTTCATCCAACAATTGCGAAGGCACCCCAAACACCGTATCGCCGGCACGCCGCCGGTAAAGCTTGCTGATGACCAAACGCGACACCTCCGTGCATTTATGGTTCGGCGGATCGGTACGGTTGGCGAAAAGCCGGGTGCAATGGTTTTGAAACGGAAAACGCTCGCCATCGGGGGGGGTGACCAAACGCAACCCACCCACCAAGAGGTCGGTTGTGCTGTAAGCGCCAATATGGGTGGAATAGACATCGAACTCGTCATGTTCCAAACCGTTCGGATAGTCCTCGGCCGACAGGAACGTTCGCTCTAGGCAATAAACCTGATAACGCAAAGCAAAAATGCGCTCCTCGTTTTGTGGGTCGGTATGATTGGCAAACGTCTTGAAGGTGAAATGTGGACTATAAGGGGATTCTGGTTTGATCGCCTCTTCCGTCATAATGGTAGTGTCGCCTGCCAAAAGTCTGTTGATGAACTGCCGAAATGGCAACCAAGGGCATTCGAGTGGCCTTAGGTGCGGCATTCGTGCGAAAAGCCATTGGATTTTTGCCCCGTGTGTTCCTACCCTTCACCGCCAGTCGCTTTGCATGACCGCAGTGCCTGCCATCAACACCATAACGGCTGCCTAGCTTCTAGGGTATACATAATAAGTGAACTTGCGCTCATAGTCCAAACCGTTACCAAACGGAAAGCGGTCATAAGGCCATAATACGAGGCTTTCCGGTTGCAAAGGCAAGGGAATGGCACGGCGAATGGCTTGCCCCACCGTCTCGTCTGACTCATCACATCGGTTGAGTTGGACATGCATTTCTAACCGTTCCCCGGAAAAAGCCAAGCGAAACGCCCCTGTCAGGCGTTCGGCAGCCTCCCAGTCGGCATACAAAGCATCCTTGTAGACACCCACATGTGAATGGTTTGGCAGCACCTCCTTGTCCCTACCCTTTAGGGCCAACAGGGTTTGTGGCAAGTCGGCGGGAAGCGATATGCCATGCCTACGAGCCACCTCGTCCAACGTGGCAACGTCAAGCAAGCGAATGGTGTCACCTGTCTGGTAGCGCATCAATGGAACGGCAAGGCCAGTGTCCAGCATGGATACTGTCATTTGCCCATAGCCGTCGTCATCCAGTCCGACAGACTCGACAAAAATACGCTGTGGATTAAAACTGTACACCATCGGCAACACCATGCGCGATGGGTCGATGCCAAACACAGCATGGGCAAATTCAGGGTTGCCGAATGCGGAACGGCGCAGCGCGATGGTGGACGGGGTCTCATAGCACAGATTCAGCCCCAGTTCTGCCACGCCTAGGCTTGCCATTACCCATTGCTCACTGCCCAAACCTAGGCGGTGTGCAATGTAGTCGCGGTAGCGTTCACCAAAAATCTCCTCGCCAAGGACGGCATTGACCCTATACTGGCTCCAGTCCAAGGATTTTTCCAAGGCATGGTCGGTGAGCCTTTTCATGAACAGCGGATCGCATACAAGGATGATTTGCCCGTAGTATTTCCCGAACGCTTGCACGAGCGCCACCGCCATGTCTTCGCGCACACTGGTGTTGGCGACAGTCATGCAGTGCGAGGTAAAGAAAACCCCCATGGGAAGGCAATTGACCGTCAGTGTTTTTATTGACTTGACTTGGAATGCTTCATCCATTGCCAAGTCGATGAAATATTCGTTCAGGGCGGACTGCTCCCTGCCGGTCAGTCCGAAGGAAAACCTTCCGCTCCCGCCGTGGCCTGAACTGGTGAGCACTTGTGCCAAGTCACCCGGAATTCCCCCTGCACATAGCCTGTCAATCGGAAAACGGTCAAAGGTGTTAGCCCTGCCCAATAGTGGGCACAGGCTTGAAAAAGAATCCACATCAATCACGCGGCCCACATCCACACCATGTTCGGCACAAAGTTCACGATAAGCCGGCATCTCTTCTGCCGCCCGTTGAAAAGCCTGCAATAACTGGCTCTGGATTTGTTTAGGAAACTGGTTCATGGACGTTTGACCTTTGAGATGACTATGCCGACCGTTTAAAATCGTCAGGGCAAGTTTTGCTGATGGGCTTGGATGATGCTTTGATAAGTCCCGTCCTGCTTCATGGATCGAAGGGCTTCATTAAAATCGTTAATGATCGCTTTATGTTTTGGGTTGGCTTTGCTGACAGCGACATAAAGTTTGCTTAATCCAACCGACTTGGGCAAGATTTCCAAACTACTCGATTCAGTCGGCAAAAATTTGAGCAGTACATAGTTGATCGCGTTCAAATCTCCGATCACCAAATCATATTTGCCTTTCAACAGATCGCCAATCGCGGGCAGCAATGCGGGGTTGCTGACTTTGGTGAAGTTGTTTGCGCCAGCAAACTCCATTGGGTACGCATAGTCTTTCTCGACTCCGACTACCACGTTATTCAAATCCGCCATTTTTTTAAATTTGATGGGGCTTCCTTTACGTTTGATCAAGCGCATATCGTTAATCAAATAGGGTTCGCTATAGTCTAAATCGAGTGCCCGTTCATCGCTGTACCAAATATTGGCAATCATGTCGTATACTCCGATTTTGCCACCTTCCAATGCACGTGGCCAAGCTTGGTAATCAATTTTATAATCGTACCTTGCACGAATCAGCGCCGTAGTTATCAAATCGATTGCCAAGCCTTGTTGCGGGGCTGACTCGTCCACATAGGGTGGCCAATGTTCAGCGACAATGCTTAAGGTTTCTGCCTTCAAGCCTGTCATTTGCAATAGCAAGACCAGCATTAGGCTTAGTTTGATCCAGTAATTATTCATTGCGTCAGTCTATTCCGGGTTGATCGGTGTTCATGCCGATGATGCGCGGTTTTTGTTGCTCGTTGTTTTAGTGTTGGCATGTCGGTCATTCCTTTTCGATACAAAATTATCCCGCCATTGGTTGCTGTCATCAAGAAATCTTTTTAAGAATGTTGTAACCTAAGAAGGCCGTGTAAAATTATTTTTTTGCATCTCCTTTAAGATACCATCATTCATTACGGAAGGTAGTTTTATGAAAGACAACAGTAAACGCTTAGTGATCTTATCCGCTTTGTTGCTTACCGCTGCATTGATTCAAGGCTGTTCCCATGCGGATAAAAAACAGGCTATTGATTCTGCCGCGACAACCGCGCAAGAGCCAGTGGCTGAGACGGTTAGTGATAGCAAGCCGGGCGGGATTGAAGGCGAACTTGTCGTCGTCACTGCGACAGTCAAGGCTATTGATAAGAAAAATCGTGTCGTAACATTGAAGTTTCCAGACGGCAAAGAGAAGAAAGTCAAATGCGGCCCTGAAGTGCGCAATTTCTCTCAAATACGCGTTGGTGACGAGGTTAAGGCCCAGTTTTTGGAATCAGTCGAATTGGTGGTGAGCGGGCCTGGTGCAAAACCTTCGGTGGAGCGTGAAAAGGAAGTTGCCCGCGCACCCTTAGGTCAAAGACCGGGGTTTGCAGCCATTGACGCGATAGAAGTGACTGCCACTGTGCAGAGCATTGATTATAAAACTAGAAATGTCACGTTATTAGGCCCCGAGGGGAAAACGTTTAAAATGAAAGCCGGTTCCGAAGTAAAGCGCCTTAACGATGTTAAACAGGGCGACACCGTGTTGGCCCGTTTGACTAAGGCGGTTTCCATTACCGTCACTAAGCCGGGTCAAAAGTAATTTTTGGCATTTGAGTTGTGCCGTTTGGTTGGACGCTCGTTCAACCATCTCCCATGGCTACCCATGATCAATTTAGCGTTTAGATGTTTTGGTCATGGGCGGCTTTTTTTGCGCCGTTCGGCAAGGATAAAGAAAGAAAGAAGGATAAGTAAAAGAATAAAAGAATAAGAAGGCAAATTTTTAAAATTTTTCCATATATTACAGTAATGTGTAAAATAGTGCCGCCACCTGTTCCTATAAGGTAAGGGGCATTTTCCAGTCTTATATAGCCACCCGCCACCTATTCCTCCATAAAATCAAACAAACCGCCACCTATTCCTCTATAAAAACATGCAACATGCCACCTATTCCTATAATGGAAGGGTCGGTTTTAGCTGAATTTTGGGTCGGATATGGTGGATATCCTGTGGATAACTATGCCCCGCCACCTATTCCTATAGGAACTCGCCACCTATCCCTCCATGTCTCCGATTGTGGGCTAACCTTTTTTAGGCGATCTTTTGCCGGTCAGGCAGTGCTTGCTAATAGGCTCTATGTGACTGTTTGCATTTAATTTTATGGTGGTTTAACGGGAAACGCCACCTATTCCTCCATAGTGTATGGTGTGTTTTATTGGGTTTTTCACATGCCACCTATTCCTATAGGTGTTGGATGGGTCGTCCCGGACTGAATCGCCACCTATTCCTATAGGCTGGTGTGGTTGTCTTGTTCCTCGGTATGGTCGATTGGGTTTGGCGGGTGAGTCGTTAGGGTATGGATGAGCCCCAACCCGCCACCTATTCCTATAGGATAATGGCAGAAGTGCCTCATCTTGGATTTCCAGCTTAACCAAGGTATAGCTTGGATTGTCCATCAATCTGCGGGTAACAGCTTTTCCTGCGAGATGGCTTTTCTCTTATTGGCCGCTTTGGCTTCCTTGATGAATTCCATGGAGGGGGTCAGCGTGTAGACGACATCCAAGATTTTGCGCCTGGCCCCGCTAACCGCTTGGCGATGAAAGCTCATGATGATGTTTTTTTCCTTGAGTTCGTTGATGACTTGATCCAGTGCGGCGATGCCTGCCCTCTCCCGTCCATAGTTGATCATGAAACTGTCCCGTTTGATGGTCGAGTAGCGGATTTCAAACGGTGTCATCAGCGACGCGAAGGTGTATTTGATAACGAGCTGGCGGTGGACCCATCGCCCGAGCTGTGTACTCATGCTCATCAGTTTATCAAGGTCGAACTGGCGGTAAGTCGCCTCGATGATGCTTTTGGTGACCAGCGGGTGGAATTCGACCATCCACTGGCTGTCGGGGTCGGCCTTCAAATCTTCGCGGGACACGGATACCATGTCGGGGAGGTAATTGGACACCCGGGTGCCTTCGTTACCCTTCCCGTCCAAAGATTTGATTTCAATGGATGACTTTGCCATGATTTCCAGTGAGCGTTTGATCTCGGCGATGGAGCGGGCGTGTCCGCGTTTTTTCAATTCGGTTTGAATTTGGTAGAGTGAGAAATAGACGCCGACCTTGGCGTTTTCGGTGTCGTGGAAGCCTTGCAACCGCTCCGCCGCTATTTTCCGCAATATATCCTCGACCAGTTCTTCGTTGGCGCTGGGGTAATAGTCGAGGACTTCCCCGTCGCTTTCGCGTATTCGCGCCGGCTGGATTACCGCCCTGAAATCCAGGCCACGATACTTGAACCGGATTTCGAGCAGCCCCAAAAAGCCATCCGCTGTCCGCCGCTTGTTCATTTCCAGTTGCGAGATGGAATATCTTGGCACACTGTCCCATAGGTCGATTGCGTTGGACAGCTTGTCCTTTTCGCCCGCATTGCAAAGAAAGGTCTGGAAAAGGTCGAGTTGAGTGGTGCTGAAGATGCCGGGTGGAAGATTGGTGTCTGCCAACTGTGCGGCATCCCTCACTGGGACTAGGCTGTTGGCAGGTGCTATCTTGTCAGTGGGGATGGGTTTTTGCATGTAAATCTCTCAATTTGTCAAGTATTGCCAAATCCATTGTGGCCGCGCCGTCAGGCTTAATTCGCCAGGCCATGATCGCGTCCCGCTTCCTCTGGCGAGTGTCATGTGCATTACATTATACGGTTTCTTGAATCAAAAGACTGCCAATCGGATAAGTTCGCTCGCCACTTCACGAGAGGGTATGCCGCTGTTGGGCAATGGCGTTCTTAACCTAAAATTAAGTTTGGCAGCAAGCTTTGCCGTGGCGGCAAATCAAAACACTGCAAAGCCTAGGCAACCCCCTTCCGTATACGATGAGTCTAGGCGCTTGATAGGGTTTCCCCGCACACGCCCCTTTGCCCTACCCCATATCGGCTCCCCTTGCCATGGGGCGAAGGCATCGGCTTGGTCGTGATATTGCCAGCCTTCGACACGTTGGCGTGGCCTAGAACACTAGAAATTGGTTTGTAATGAGCGATTTCTTTTGACTGCTTATCGGTGTGGGCTTTTTGCCGGCATCTAACTTATTGCTTGCGACCAGTCTAGGTTTATTGGCAATGTCCTGTTTGGGTCTATTGTCAACTTCTGGCTTGGGCAAAGGCTCCTCACCGCCATAATTTTCGGGGAGCTTGATGGTATGGTGAGTGAAGATGTCATCAAGGACTTCCCTGCCCTCGGTCATGGCATCCAATGCCGCGACCAGTTGTTCGATAGTCGATCTGCTGTCCCCTAGCGAAACATGGGAACCGTCCGCCAGTACGCGGGTAATGGTTACGATGTCAATGTCTGTATTCATCACAATCTCCTCAAAATGGTTGTGTATTATGATGGCATTAAAGCATTAACCATGCCGTGCATTGAGTGCCATGAAAATTAAGGATTTGAGCGAATCGGATCAAAAGAATCCATGGCAAGTGTCTGGCAAAAACGACAAATGCCAATTTGGTGCGGATTTTTTTAGTGTCGGGATGCCGCTGCGATGCGGTAGAATTCTCTTCGTTTGCCAGTTGATTCGGCCTATCCATTTGTATCAAATGTCTATTTTCATAGTGAGCCAATGTGTACGCTGCCTCTGTCCGGGTCTCTCCTGCCGGCAACATGCCTCGTCCCGCTTTCCGCCATTCAGGTCAGCCAAATTGAAGTGCGAGGCTTGCGTTGCTTTGGGTTAATTTTGGCTTGATTGGTTAATGAATCCCTATGCATTCATTCCAATTGTCGGATTTAAGGTGACGGCATCACTCTGAGCTTGTCTGGCGGAACAGTTGCACTTGCAGAGGTTGGGATGTGTCGAGGTGGATATCGCGTTGCGGGAAGGCCATGACGATGCCTTTGCCGGTCAGAGATTTATGCAGCATGTAGCGCAAGTCGCTGGCGATGACCCGCCAATCCACACCGGGTTTGATCTCGACCCACACATACAGGCCGAACTGTAAGGCATCGCTGCCAAAATCCTCGAACAGGACTTGCGGGGCCGGGTCGTCTTGAACCAGCCCGTGGCGGCCCGCAGTCTCCAGCAGCAAATTCGTCACTTCGCGCACAGCCGAGTCATAGGCAACACCGAGCTTGACCGCGATGCGCACCGATTGGCTGCTCAAGGTCCAATTGGTTACGTTTTCCTCGACAAAGGTACTGTTTGGGATTAAGGTTTCGATGCCATTGTTGTCGCGAATGTGCGAGCTGCGCACACCAATGTCGATGACTCGCCCGCGAATGCCGCCGACCTCGATCAAATCGCCGGGCCTAAACGGGCGTTCCAATAGCAACATTAGGCCGCTGATCAGGTTTTTCAGCAGGTTTTGCATGCCAAAGCCTGCGCCGATGGCGACCGCGCCGCCGGCGAAGGTAAATACGGAGAGCGGGATCTTGACCATGACCAAGCTGCTTATCACTAGGATTGCGCCGATCAGAAACAGAATCCATCGCCGTGCGATGTGGGCGCTGCTCGCGTCCATGCCGGCGCGAGTGATGGCCATGCGCTCTGCAAACCGGGTCAGCCTGGACGATATCCACAGCCCCACGATGAGAATGGAGAGTGCGGTCGCCACCTTGCCGACTGTGATGCTGCGCTTGCCGGTGATGGTCTGGCCTTCCACTTCGATGCTGTCTTCCGCCGCGAACAGTTCGATCTGCCATAGCTGCGAAAGCCCTCCGAGAATCTGCCTCCATTGTTCCTTTGCCCGTTGCTGCAAGGGTTCGACTTGATGCCTGTCATCCAAGTCCTGTTTCCACAAGTTAAGCAAGTGTTCCCCGATGTCTATCCCCGACAGCATTCGACGGTAGTAGGCCTCTCGCTCGACAAAAAGATCGCGCAACTTCAGTTCGCGCGCCATGGCCGGTGTCGGTGTGGGGTCGAGCATTTGCTTGTCCATATCGTAGACCTGCTCGGAGGTCAGTTTGGCCCGCTGTTCCACATACACCCGGATGGGTTGCAGTTCCGTTTGCAGTTTATCAATCGTGGCGTAAGACTGCTGCAAGTCCTCGCGGTTGTTGGTTGCGGCTGTGGACCAGCGCAATTCCCAGTATTTTTCACGCATTTTGACGGAGTCGAACAGTCGGTTCAGCATTTGGAATTTGATGTCGGTATTCTCCGTCTGCTCGCGGAGAACGGCAAAGTCGCCTTCCATGTCTGCCAGCCGCTGCGAGTCGGGGCTTTGGGATTTGCGTTCCTGCTCAAGGGTCGATAGGGCGGCATCCAGCGATTGATGGCTCGATTCGACCAATGGAGCCGCCGCTTCCAGCTCGGCTTGGATGCGCTGCCGTTCGGTGGTCAGGCGGTCGAGCACCTGTGCCTTGTCGGTGGTGGGGAAGGCAATTTGACTCTTGATTGCGTTCAGTTTCAGTTTAAAGAAATCAAGACGTTGACGGGTTTCGGCCATTTCCTCGGAACTCGTCCGCTGTTCGATGCGTATGCCTTCGATGCGGGATTCGGCCAAGCGGTTACGCAGCACCGCCAAGTCGTGCAGCCACACCAAACGGGGGGTTTGGCCGGCTTGGTTTTCAAGGCGCTCGTTGGCTTGGCGTAATTTTTCGCCGGCTTCTTCAAACACCTCGTCCCTACGCGTGGACTCCTGCTCGATGGCGGCATCCATTGCCGTCAAGGCGAGGATACGGGCGTTTTGGAAGCGCACTGCTTCGCGCAGTTCGTCCACCACCAAAAACGAATACGGTGGCGGGGTTGGCATGCCCGTCCAGTTCGCCACCTCGTGTTCAATATCCAAACGGCTTTGTTGCAGGCTCTTCAGTTGTAACAGGCTTTCGATTTGACGCTGGTAAACCCGGATCATCTGTCCTTGAAGATACTCGCTTTCCATGATTTCCGTTTGGGTTGCCACGGCGGTTGAAGGCATCCTGCCAATTTGCCCTTTCGCTTGGGCAATCGCCTCGTTGGCGGCGGCGAGCTTGCCGCGAAGCGTGGCAATCAGTGTGTCGGGCGGGGTATTGGACCAGTCGGTGGTTGGCTGCCCGCTGGATGCCGTGTTTGCCGATGGCGAAGACAAGGGTACGAGCTTGGGGATGCCCGGTGCGCTGGTTGCATCCCATGCCAACAAAAAAAGGAAGACGGCCGCCATGCAGCGGATCGGCAGTACATCCAATGCTGGTCTTCGTGCCGGGTGGGTGAGCAGGGGCGATGCTGTTGAATTAAACAGTAGGCCGGTGTCTCCGTGCCGACAATGGACGGGTTTCTTCTCTTGGCGGCAAAGGCTTGCCGACCTACTGATTATATCGTGCGGGCTTAATTCAACAGCATTGGGAACCATGGTGGGGATGTCCAGTGGAAATGGAAAGGTTTCGGTCGATGGGCGACGTTGCATTTTTGAGGCATAGCTTACCGGAATAGGGTCGGCATCACCAAGGGCGTAGCGGGTAAGCCTCTGCAAGCTTATCCGAGGGCTGGGTTGGGCGAGTGTGGCGGATGTTGTTCGGGAGGGTGATTGCAGTCGCTGAGTTTGTCTGCCAGGTGGATTCTCAAAATGCAAGTGGCTTTGCATTTTGCAATCGAGTAAGGTTGAAAATTGCAAATTTAAGGCATTCAAGAATAAGAGTGAACTTATAAATATATGATTATTAATTGAATTATAGATTGGCATCAACTATGCCTATTCTAAATTGCCAGTCATCCATTCCACATTTGAGGAAAGTTAATGAAAATGATCAAAACCACTCAAGCTGCCCTTTTCTTTGCCATCTCTGCCGCGCTGCTTGCTCCAACGGTTGCCAACGCCACTGTTGTCACTACCACATTAACAATCAAGGAAAATGAAGTTTCAAAGACAGCAGGCACTGGGGATGGCAAAGCCCCGTTTGCATTCATCGTCAACCAGACGGGGTGGCTGAAATTTGAGCCCCAACAAGAAGGCAGTTCTAAGGACGCATTGTTGTTTGCCGGAAAATATCAGTCGGGTGGGCCGGTGGCTAAAGGGACGGTCTATGCCTGGCTGGTCGATCCGAAGACCCCTAACGCGGTGAGCGACAAGCTGACCCTGACCTATGAAACCAGCGACAAAGGCATTACCGAAATCACCGATGGTAGTTTTAAATCCGATAGTGGCGGGGCAAACTTGGGCGTATTGCCCGTTGGCTTAGGTGTCTTGGAAAAGTCAACGCCGGTGTCAATTTCCACATTTTACAAGCTTGTTGGCAGCAATTATGTAGCCACCTCGCTGCCGGGCAATCTGGCGATCAGCGTCCAGTCATCTGTGGCGGCTGTCCCGGAACCCGAAGAATGGGCGATGATGCTGGTCGGTGCCGGCTTGGTGGGTTTCCAAGTCAAGCGCAAGCAGACTCAATTGAACAAGAATCTATTTAAACATAGCTAATGACTGCTGCGATCGGGGTGGTCATTCCGATGTGGTTGAATCCGCAATCTACTTAAGCGGGATTTAATATTCATGCTGGTAGATCACCCCGACACTGCTCGTGCTGGATGCGCCCGAAGCGCCGCTGGCAGGGGCACCAGTGCCGGCAGTGCCTTCCACCTTCAAACCCTTCACTATGTCGATCTGTACGGTGGCCTGAGTGCCAGTCCCGGTGACACCCTGCTTGGCCCCGACATAAACCCCCGGTGCGACATACCGCCCGGCTTCCAGTGAGGGGTTGGCTCCGCCGATCGACAGCCGGTCCAAGCCCAGCCCTTTGCGCACGGTTTCCAATGGGTCGCCGATGCCGGAGGTGACCCCGGTCAGCGAGGCCACGGCGGAGGCAATCTGAATCATTTCCAGCGGGCTGAGACTGGCGGAGCTACGCCCAAACAAGAGCCTTGCCAGCACTTCGTCCTGTGGCAGCTCGGGGATACTGCTCAGCTTGATTTTGGGGTTGCTGGCATTGCCGCTGATGGTGAGTATGGCGGTGATGCCACCGCTGGCGGTGTCGGCGACGAAATTCAGCGAAGGGTCTGCCAGGCTGCCGCCGTCAAAGCCGAGTTCACCCTTGCTAAACGTCAGGCGCTGTCCCGCTAGGGTATATTCGCCACGGCGCAGCGCGAAACCGCCGTCAGGCTGCGGCTTGTCTGCCGTGCCGCGCACATGGACTTTGCCGCCGAGTTCGGCTTCCAACCCCCGTCCCCGCACGAAAATCTCACGCGGGGCATCCATGGTCAAATCCAGCGCAATGTCGGGCCCCGAGGTGGGTGGCGGAGGCGGCGGCACACCGGGCCTGATGACGTTCAGCACGGCAATTTTGGCGGGCATGCGTTCAGGGATGCGGATTTCGGCACGGATGATGTGGATTAGGCCAGCGAGGACGAGTTGCCCTTTGGCGTAGCCTTTAACGGTCAGGTCGGTATTCAAGTTGACCGTCATCCTGTCATCCGCCAACGGGCGGGCTTTACGGGCGGTCAGCGTCAAACTGACCGGCATGCCCTCCTCCAGCAGATTCACCGAACCAGTGGCGGACACGGTTCCGGGGTCGGCACGGCCTTCAAATTTGCTAAGGTGGACTACCGCGCCATCGGTTTGCAGTAGCGCTACGATCTGAGTGAGGTGAGCGCCAATGCTGAAATCCTGCGCTTCACCGCCGGTAAGCTGCACACTGCCGGAGGGGCGCGGCTCCGTCGGAGTGCCGGCAAGGTCGGCATTCAGTGTGACTTGCCCGCGCACCCGGCGACCTTGTGCGGACAGCAGTGGGTCTAGCAGTTTCAAATCCACAGTGCCGTTGGCATGGAGTCCGAACAGCCCGGAGCGCACGAGGGGAATCTCCCCGGCGATGCCTAGGTTGGCATGGTTGCCTGCCGACAGATGGCTGGAGAGTTGGGCGGATGTACCGGCTAGTTGGGCGGTCGCAGTCAGTTTGGCGGGAGGCAGGGCGCGGCCCGCGCCGCTCTTCATATGCAGGTCGTCGGCTTCAATGGCAATCGTGCCGGTTGGACGTGCCAGAGTGCCACCTAGCCGGGTTTCCATGTGTAAAGTTCCCGTGGCGGCTAGGTCGGGGACGAAGAGCGTGGCTAAGTCGGTGGTGACGTTGCGCAAATCGGCGGTCAGATTGAGCGTGGGGCTGATCCGGCCCGCCACATCCAACTCGGCTTCCCGCAGGCCCAACCGCAACCGATCCACGGCAAGTCCGTCGGCAAAGGCTATGCGCACCGGTGCCAACAGGCGCAGGGTTTCGTTTTTCCAGCCCGCTTCCAATTCGAAAAGGGTTGCTTGCTTGGCTTGGGTGTCGAGGTTGGCCGCGCTGCGGAGTTGGACTTCGGCCCCCGTCGCTGACTGGATGGCGGAGGACAGGCGCAGCTTCAATCCTTCCAAGGGTCCGGCTAGTTCTATTTGCGCGGAACCGGATAAATTACTGGACGAGATTCCCTCAAGTTTGATTTGCCCGTCCATGACCGGTTGCCGGATAGGGTCAGCGACAGTCAGCGCCAAGGAGGATCTTTCTACCATGGCGGTGCCGGTCAAACCGGCGGAACGCGCGTCGAGTTGCAGTTGCGCCAGTGGTCGGCTACCCTGCATGGAGGTTTCCAGTGTCGCGTTGAGGCTGCCGATCAGCGGTTGCTCGATGAATGGTCGCAGGTCTTCCAGGTGGGCCATGGCAAGCTCAAGCTTGCCGAGCGGGAAGTCGGTGCCTTTCGGCAGCGTAAGATTTCCCCTGGCCTGCGCGCTTTTCCAGATGGCGCTGTCGATCACCACTTGTAAACCACCGTCCACAGGCGCTTTGGCGTTGAGCGCAAGGTCAATCGGAGCGCCGCCCAACATGCCTCGCACTGTGAACTGGCCAGAGGGCGATTGAGGCAAGCCTTCCAGATTGAGCTTGGCGGCGATTGGCCCGCGTGGCAGTGATTGGGTCGCCAAGTCGCCGTTTAAATCGGCGGTGACTGCAAACTTATCCAAGGGTCCTGTCATCTTGCCTTGGCCTGCGATTTGGCCGGAACCCCCCGCCAGAACGGCGGCGAAGTCTTTCAGCGAAAACTTCCAATTGAAATTTGCGTTTTTTCCGGCGAGTTTGCCGTCCGCCGAAACTGCCAGAGCCTTGCCATCCAAGGAAAACCGGGAAAGAGTGATGTCCTCGCCTTGCTGGCTGGCGGACATGCCAATCTTTGCGGCATTTCCCAGTAGATTGACCAAGGGTGGCATGCCGTTGGTCACCGCTAACGTGCCGTCCACATCCAGCTTGACGGTTTCTCCTTGGTTCGCCACGCGCAGTGCCAAGTGGGTGTTGCCTTGCATGTCCAAGCCGCCGATGACTGCCAGTGGTTTCAACTCCGGCAAGTCCAAGCTTATGTCGGCACGCCAGTCGCCACCGGTGAGCGCTTTGCCATCGGCGGTGATGATGGGGTGTTTCAGTTTGAAAATAACGGGCCTTTGCGGTGTGTCCAATCGGATGTCGGCTTGGAATGCCAGTGGGGCGGACTCCAGCAAGTCTGGGCGCGGACCAGGCAGCCTCAATCCTTTGAGTTCGCCACGAACTTGCACTGCCCCTGCGTCGCCTTGCACATCCATGGTGACGCCGCGCATACTGGCACTAGCGGCATTCAAGTTGTCGATCAGCAACTTGCCGTCGGCGGCGGGTTTGTTAAAGGGTCCGCGCACTTTCGCGTCCAGCGCGATGGCTTGCCAGCTCAAGTCGGGCCGCAGTTGCATGGCGGGTGCTTTGGCGTTGACGGTCACATCGGCGGCATTGTGTTCCAAGTCCAACTGGCCTTGCAGTTTTGCTTGAAGAGGGCCAAGCGTGAGGCTCAGCCGGGTTTGCAAGGAGGACAGCGGGCCATCCACATCCGCTTCGGCAGAGAGCGCGTTCATGCCTTGGAAGTTGGCGTATGAGGAAACCAAGCCGTGCGCCGGTTCTTGCACGGTTAGGTGTGCGCGTACTGTGGCATTCTCGAACTTACCCTGCAAGGCATATGCCCCCTCCCCATCCAAACGTTTGATTGAGAGGTCAGCTTCGCCTTGTTCCAGCGAGCTTAGGTTGGCATTGCCGTCAATCGCAAGGCTGGCGGCCTTGCCAGCCACGGGTTCGGCCAAATCCAGCCGCCCTACGTGCAAACGCCGCAGATTCACGCCCACCGGCAGGGTGGAAGAACTTTCTTCTTCCGTTGAGGACGGGGGCAAGCGGTTCAGTGTGATGTGTTCAGCTTCCAGCCGGTCAATCTTCGCCGTTCCCGCCAACAATCGCATCGGTGACCAGTCCAATGCCAACTCATCCATTGCCAACCATACGCCCTCGCCGTCGCGCAGTTCAAGACGGCGCAGGCGCATGGCATCGGGGAAATGCCCATCAAACCCGGTCAGCGTGATGTCCCCGGCGGTTAGCGCCGATACGGTCTGTTCGATCCATTCGCGCCCAAGCTGGGTATTGGCGGCGAACAATCCCAGTGTGGCGGCCAACAGCGGCAGACCGATCAACCAAGCGAAGAACATAACCGTCCAGCGGATGGCCAGGCGCATCAGAAAGCCTGCCCTAGGCCGATGTAGACCTCATAGGAACCGCTGTTGCTTTGTTTGATGACGGGCAAGGCCACGTCCAGCCGGATCGGCCCGAATGAAGTATAGTAGCGTGCGCCTACGCCTACTCCCATGCGCCAAATGCCGGTGAAGGGCAAGCCGTCGGTGTTGACTTGGCCTACATCGGTAAAAACGACGGCGCCGTAGTCTTCCAAGATGCGTTGGCGGAATTCCACCGTGCCCGCCGCCATGGCCGTGCCGCCCAAGGGGTTGCCATTCCAAGTCTGCGGCCCGATGGATTGGAATTTGTAGCCGCGTACTGTGGTGCTGCCGCCAGCGTAGAAACGTTTGTCCGGCGGCAAGTCGAATTGGCTGGCTCCTTGCACATCGCCAACTGTCCCGCGCACCGCCAACACGCTGCGACCGGGTTCGAGCAAGTCCAAATAGGTTGAACCGGATATCTGCATGACGAGAAAGGTGCTAGGGTTAGGGGCGTTGATGAGTGCGGATGACGAGCTGGCCAAAGGCAGGATGGGGGTGATGGATGCGGCTGCGCGGATTCCCTCGGTGGGGTCGAGCAAATTATTGGTGCTATCGTATTTCAACACCACCGGCAGGCTTAACAGGGTGTAACGGTTGGTTTGGCTTTGTCCGAAGACGGTGGAGGCTTGAGTGATTTCCGATTGCTCCCCGGCGAGGCCGACGCTGCCGCTCCAATAATTCGCGAACTTCCGACTCAGCGTCACATCGCCCATAATGGCCTTTTGGTCATAGGAGATCAGGCTTTGTTTAATGCCGCCCAGATTGATGTTCAGGGACTGGTTGCGCTCAAAGAAGTCAGGTTTGACGAAGCCGACTATGCCCTTGTAGCCGATGCCGGTCGTGCTGTTGCCGCCGAGTTGCGTCACCCCCGTCGTCAGGTTCACCTGCTCCGCATTGCCGAACACGTTGCGGTGCTGCCAAGTGCTGGAGAGGCTGCCGCCCAAGTCAGTGGAATACGCCGCGCCAATGTTGACTGCCCGTTTGGGGCGCTCGGTGAACTCGAATGCCATCGGGAGGCGCCCTTGGCCGTCCAACTGGTCTGCGGTGTGAACGCGGACGGATGAGAAAACGCCGAGCGCAGCCAAATCCTGGCGGGCCTTTTCGATGGCATCGGGGTTGAACTGATCCCCGTAGAAGATGAGCAGGCGGTTGCGCACGTAGCTTTCGTTGACTCCGGCCAGCCCGTGCAGCGAAATTTCACCGAGCGTCACCACGGGTCCGGTTTCCACTTGGAAGCTGACATCAAGCGCTTCGGCTTCCGGCACTAGCACGGCAACCGGCGCGTAGACTTTCGCCAATGCGTAGCCGTTGTCCCGCAGGCTGTTAAGCAGTCTCTCGCGAGCCGCCAGCACATCAGCCGCCAGCGCTGGTGCGCCGGGATTCAGGCTTAGCTTGGATTTGAGCGGGTCGGGCAAGTCGCCTTTGACCTCGACATTGCGCAAGTGGAACAATGGCCCAGGTTCAACCGCAACCGTCACCTGCATGGGCGGGCTGGCCGGTGCGCGGGCAAGGAAGTCGTACAGGCCCGGATCGTCCAATGCCCGCCCGGCGATTCGCACCTGTGCTTTGCCTTTGTAAAACCCGAAACTGTCCAAGGCGATGGCGAAGCGCTCCAAATCCTTTTGCGCACGCGCCACTAGGGCGAACGGACCCACTGGCGCACTTTGGTTCAAACTGACGAGCGTGGAGGAGTCCTTCAAGGCTTGATCCAATGCGGCGTTGCCGGTTTCGGTGAAGGTGACAGTGTAAGCTTGCGGGTCGGCTGCGCGGCAAACCGTCACCGTCATGGCGAACGCGGCGGCAAGCGCGGCGAACAGGGCAAGCGGCAAACGGCCTGGGGTGTGTTTGCGGAAAAAACGGTAGGCAACCGGGCTAATCCACTTCACAGTCTTTCAACAGCCGGTCAATATCCTTATCTTGATATTTACCAGTGATTTTTACATCGGTATAGCATTTGCCGCCGCTTTCATGGGGGACGGACTGGAATTCGGCATGGCCCCGACGGGCCAAGGCGCTTAATGCGCTGGCTTCATCGCTGCCATTTTGAATGTTGTTTTTGTCATAACACCTTTGTAGGTTAGCCGTCGATTTCGACCTACAGTCAAGGGTTTGCCCGTTCGTTTCAGAAGGTATGTCAAGCAAGGCATCTGGATTCGATGATTGCTGGCCATCCTGTGCAGGTGTGGGCTTTTCTGCTGTGGCATGAGGCCCGCCATCGGCATTCTTTGAGCGTGTCCCCGCTTGCCAAGCTTGAAACTCGACTTGCCTTTGCCCTTCGCGTTGGTTTTTTATATAAACCGTGGCACCAATGAAAACCATGAGAACTGCTGCAACAATAACGATTAATCTCATAAAACCATCACTTTGTAATTTTTATGGGCCGAATTTGACCGGTATCCGGTGGTTTGATGGCGGCCCGAATCACTGAATCGCAGGCATCACCCTTCATGTCGGTTTAGCCTGGTGGCATTACCCTCTTATTTTACCAATACTATTGTTTACTATGCGACCCTTGATGCCGTGATGCATTAAGCATCCGCATAATTGATCGGGATTGGGCTACCGGGGTATTCGCTGCCCCATGAAATGCGCCACCAGCCCGGACACTAGGATGGCCATGTAGAACTGCCCGGTGAGCATCTCCAGATAGGCAAGCGTCCTGATCATCGGATTGACCGGCGTAATGTCCCCGTAACCGGCGGTGGTCAATGTCACAAAGCTGAAATACAAAAAATCGTCAAGGTGAAAGTCTCTGCCCTGCGACGACAACCCATGGAATAATTCGGTGGGCCAAAGGAATGATTGCATTTCATAAACCAGCGCCCAGATCAATCCAAGCAGAAGATACACGCAAACCGCCCCGGTTAGGCTGTTGGCATCGGTTTCGCGCCAACTGAACACGTGCCGCCCGGCGATGAAGCAACTCAATACGGAAAACAAGATGATCGACATGAGGGCGCTCAGTTCGACAAACAGGGAAGGCGACAACAATTCGATGATTGAAATCGCGATGTTCAAACCCACAAGCCCCAACCCGACACGGAAGATCAATTGCTCCCGGTAAAGGCTCCATACACTAATCAAGGTGAACAGGCTGAAGGCCGCCACTAGCAGTGATGCACGCAACGGGTTGACTTCCCCCATATCCTTGGAAAGCAGGCGCAACGACGGTATGAGTACGAAAAGAAACAATAGTCCGCACAGGAGGTAAACGAAATTGTTTTTTGTGTATTTTTTCATGTTGATTGGTTTTGCAAGCCGGGTGATACTATAGCGTAGAATTTATCCGCCAATCTGCTGGCGTTTTTAAGGCAGCACATGTCGGGCCTACCCATCGGGCAATGGTGGTCACGCCCTTTCATCCTTACCGTACAGACAAACTAAAACAAATCATGATAACCCAAATAGAGCGCATTTTCGGCTACGATTATGGCAAGCAAGAATGGTATTTTACTGCGCGGGAAGGTATCAAAGGGCCGTATCCGACGCGCGAGGATGCTGCCTGGGCGATGATCACATTCATCAAGCGGTGCATTGAAACGGGACTGACCGGCGGACGCAACTACAACGGCAATGGTGTCTTTCGGATGGAGGACGTGGTGATTGATGCGCCCCGGTGGATGAGTGCGTGAGCCGCCATGCGAAGGCTATTTGTGTAGGGAGTGGTTCTGCATCGCCGATGGCACTGTATAACTCTAGGCCTGCCTAAACTCCCAGTTGCGTGGTATCCGGCATCCTTGTTGGCGCAACTCAAGTCGGCGGTTGTGGCTCGCGAAAAAGAAGCGTTTTATATGGCTAGGTTTATTCTAAATCAGGCGAAATTTAGTCAGCCTCATGTCTGCTACTGGTTTTTGTAATCCTATCGCGGTTAATGAAATAAGCCACGAAATTATTTATTATTTGAATATATTTTACTAATGACCATTAGTTCTGAACGTTATACAAAATTCATTTGTTACTTGTTGCTGGTGGCTGGCGCAGCCTTGACATTACGTGGTTTTATTAATTTCCAATGGGATAAGGATTATTTATATACAAATAGCGGTTTTATAAAATATATATGCTATTTTATAGTATCCTCCCTCTTGGTTTTCTTTGGCTCATCTCATTTCAAAAAATCACCTTTTCTGGTTGGATCGGTAATAAGCGTTGCATTGGCTTTATATGCAAATGCGTTATGGTCCTTGATAGTCGTGCTTTGGATAGTGGTTTCTTCTGTTATTTTGGGTCAATCATTATTATCAAAATTATTTGGTAAGTATCAGTACAATAACCTTAGCCAATTTTTAGTTGGGATTGGGTTTTTAGGGACGCTAGTCGGATTGCTCGCCCATTTTCCATATAATTATTTTGGAATATACGGCATTGCCCTAATTATGCCATTGATTGTGTGGCACAAGTCACTGAAAGGATTTTTAATCAGTCAGTCGAATTGGTTTTCAGGTGAATATTCAGAACCAAAGTCTGTAAAAATACTGGATACTGTCATTGTTGGTGTGGCACTCGTTGATTTTATTATCGCGTTGATGCCTGAGATTGGGTTTGACCCATTGGTCATGCATCTTTTCATACCCGCCCATTTATCCCTGCGGCATCAATGGGGCTTTGCCGTCGACACCTATGTATGGGCCGTCATGCCAATGCTGGGAGACTGGATCTATTCGATCGGCTACATGTTGGGCGGGGAGACATCGGCACGCCTGATCAATACGGGGTTCATCTTCATTTTAGGCTGGTTAATTCGCGAACTTGTCTTGTGGGCAGGCGGTAATTCAATTGGCTCAAGGTGGGCTGTTCTGCTTTTTCTCTCGACACCGCTTACACTTTCCGAGTCTAGCTGCGTTTTTATCGAATCGGTATTGACTGTATTTATTGTATCGGGGGCATTTGGATTGCTGCGCTCATGTTGGCCCATGGGGAACCCTCGTTATGAGTTTCCTGTCGCAGGGTTTCTGCTCGGCTGTGCGCTGAGTACGAAGGCATTGACGCTATTCATTTTGCCGGTTCTTCTTTTGGTGTTGGTGATACGTTACAAGCTATGGTTAAAAAGCGATTATGTTAATAGTATATTGATTGGTATATTTTTATTATTTGCATTTGGCATGATACCCTATGTTACCGCTTGGGTATTGACAGGAAATCCGGTTTTCCCTTTTTATAATGGCATATTCAAATCGCCCTATTTTGATGTCTATAATTTTGTAGATGGACGATGGCAAATGGGACTTTCATGGAATACCCTTTATGATATTACTTTTTTTTCAACTAAATATGCGGAGGCTTTGCCAGGTGTGGCTGGGTTTCAATGGCTGCTCCTCCTGCCAGTGACTTCGTTAATAATATTAATGAAGTGGAATAAACAAGGGTTAGTGTTATTGTTTATTAGTTTGGCAAGTTTTTTCTTTATATTCAATTCTATAAGTTATTTGAGGTATGCATTTCCACTATACCCTTTTCTTTGTGCCACGATAGGTATAGGGATATCACAATCTTGCAGTTCCCTAAGGCTTGTGGAAAGTGTAATCGCGTATTGCTGTGTCGGACTCAATCTAGTCTTTATCAATTCTGGGTTTAATACTTATGTTAGTTTCCCTATTGAATATCTTTCAAGCCAGTCTGACCGTGCATTATTGCTTAGGCAAATATTACCCATACGAAGTGCTGTTGAAATTGTAAATTCATTGAATTCAGAACACAGTCCGGTTGGGTTTTTTGCCGACCCACTCAGTGCCGGCTTGGCTTCCGATGGCTTATACACCAACTGGTATAATTCGCGGTTCAATTCCATGATTGATGCTGCCACCACCCCGATTGACATTGCCCGTGTATTGAAGAAATATAAAGTCCAATATGTGATCGTTGACGACAATTGGGGTAAGGCGGGGCAACTGGCATTGCTCGATCAAGTGACGGGTACGGTTTCAAGGGTTGCAAACGTTTCGGTTAGGATTTTCCGCCGTGAAAGTGTCCAATCTGAACTTCTCAAGAATGTAAAGCTGGATTCGCCTAGCGACTGGGCTATGGAAAAGGGTGTGGTATTCACACCTGATAGGGAGTTATTGGTCAGTGAGGCATCCCATGCAAGCCAGCTAGTGCCAGTCACCCCAAATGAGCGATATCTTCTTTCTGTAAAATTTCATTGCAGCACAAAGCCTGCGCCGGGGCGTATGCAAGTCAATTGGCTTGATGGCAACCATAAACTCATTAAAGCCGACATCAGAGTAAATGACTGCCAGGAGAAAATAGCCGAATACTCCATGGAGGTTATCGCCCCACCTAACGCAAGCTTTGCGGTTGTGTACGCGGCAGCACATACGGAACTTCCCGTGTTGTTCAAAGAAATCTCTTTTAAGGAAGATTGATATGATGAGTACGGCTAAACGGTCTCTTGAAAAGTTACAATCCGAGCACAAGTATTTCGATGCCAACATAGCGGTGGTCATCCCATGCTATAAGGTGATTCAACAAATAGAAAAAGTTGTTGCGGAGATTCCTAAGTATGTCCGAAATATCTATATTATTGATGATGCCTGCCCGGATGGTTCTGGCGAATTTGTCAGGCGGCATGTCAGGGATGAGCGAATCCATATAATCTGCCACGACAACAATCGAGGGGTTGGGGGGGCGGTTATTTCAGGCTACCTTGCCGCCATTGCCGACGGGGCTGATGTGATTGTCAAAGTTGATGGCGACGGTCAGATGGATCCCGAGCTGATTCCATTCTTCGTGGAGCCAATCCTATTCGGGGAGGCGGATTACACCAAGGGAAATCGCTTCTTCGACTTGAATCAAATCCAGGCGATGCCGAAAGTACGCATATTTGGGAATGCCGTGCTGTCTTTCATGGCAAAGCTGTCAACGGGCTATTGGGATTTATTCGACCCGACCAACGGCTATACCGCCATCCATGCCGATGTGGCCAAGCATCTCCCGTTTGAAAGCATCAGCCGCCGCTATTTTTTTGAGACAGACATGCTGTTTAGGTTGAACACCTTGCGCGCGGTGGTGATTGATGTGCCAATCGATGCAAAATATGGGGACGAGGTGAGCAACCTGAAAATATCCAAAATCATCGGTGAGTTCCTTTTCAAGCACATGAGGAATTTTGTCAAACGGATTTTCTACAACTATTATCTGCGGGGGATGTCGCTGGCCTCGCTTGAATTGCCCTTGGGGTTGTTGTCTTTGTTGTTTGGGGTTATTTATGGCGGCTACAACTGGCTTGAGTCCGCCCGGGCGGGGTTGCCGACGCCGGCCGGCACCGTCATGCTGTCAGCCCTGCCAATTTTGATGGGGCTACAGTTTGTGATGGCCTTCCTTGGGTACGACATCGCTTCCATGCCGCGCCGGCCAAGGCATAAAAGCATTCGTGGCAACGGCGTTTCACTAAGATGGCAAAAAAATGAGACTAATACTTGATCTGTTGCAAGATCCTCTGCTTGAAGGCATGGATGTCGATGGGGAGAATCGGCTGAAGCTGCACCGGCAGATGCTTGAGAAAAAGCGCATGTTGCGTGAAGTGTTCACCGGTTTTCACCATTCATTCAGAACGCTTGACCGGCAATTCTTCACAGGCCAAGGCATTGAGGTTGAATTGGGCGCGGGCGTATCACCGATGCGCGATTCTTACCCGGAGGTGTTGGCCACCGATATCGTCGACGCCCCCTGCTTGGATCGGGTGATCAATGCCGAGGCAATGGAACTTGCGGACAACTCGGTCAGGGCCATTTACGGGCAGAATTGCTTCCATCACTTTCCACACCCCGACCAGTTCTTTAACGAACTTGACCGGGTGTTGGTCCCCGGAGGGGGGGCCATATTGCTGGAACCTTATTATGGCCCGTTTGCAAGTTTTCTGTACAAGCGTCTGTTCCGCTCGGAGGGCTTCGATAAACACTACCCGTCTTGGGAAACGCCTGCTACAGGGCCTATGAACGGTGCGAATCAGGCGCTTAGCTACATCGTCTTTGTTCGTGACAGGGCTGACTATGAGCGCAAACACCCGTCGCTCAAGATTGCGCACCAACAACTCGTTGAGAACCATTTGAGATATCTGCTTTCGGGCGGTTTGAACTTCCGGCAACTTTTGCCCGATTCATGTACTGGATTTGTGAAGTTTTTGGAAAAGCTGCTATCCCCGCTGAATCGATGGATTGCACTCCACCATATCATCGTCATTCGCAAAGAGGCCGCATGACTTTTGTAAGATATGTCGCCATTCAGGTCCTCGCCTATGTCATTGACATGGGGGTGTTCCTAGTCATATTGAGATCTGAAGTGTTCATGCCGCTCGTCGCCAACATTCTAGGCAAAGTCGCTGCGGGCGTTTTTGCCTTCGTCGCCCATCGGGTGTTCACATTCCGTGTCGCAGAGAAGGCAAGCAAAAAACATCAAGCCATTCGCTATTTTGCGCTGTTGGGACTTAATATTCCATTATCATCGGCGGTTCTTTACCTAATGCTGGTTTACATTGCCAATCCGGTTGTCGCTAAATTCATTTCAGACGTTGTTTGCTTGGTTTTGACTTACAGTTTGAGCAAGCATTTTGTTTTTGTCGGCAAGCATAAGAAACCTAAGAAGGTGAAGGGCGGTAAAGCGTTTGAGGTAGGCAAATGAGGATAGTGATAACAGGTTCAACGGGTTATATCGGTTCGCATTTGACGGATTTGGCCTTGCAGCGAGGTTTCGATGTCGTTGCGGCTTCACGCCAGAAGCCCGAATCTTCGGCTGTATTATGGCTATCCTATGATTTGTCTTCCGCTGACGCGGTCGTATTGCCTGATGACACTGTCGCTGTGTTACATCTTGCCGCCAATCTGCCACATGACATTTCAATCAGCGACGAACAAGAGCAGTTCTCCGCCAACAAGCTCATTAAGTCTGCCCAAGCCGTCGGTGCAAGATTCATTTTCATCTCCAGCCAAACAGCCAATCCTGATGCGCCGACGGCTTATGGGCGGATCAAATGGCGCATAGAGCAGGATGTGCTGGCTGCCGGTGGTTGGGTGGTGCGGCCAGGACAAGTCTATGGCGGCAGGGAGCGTGGTTTGTTCGGCACCTTGGTGGACACAGTCCGGCGCTTGCCGGTGCTTCCCGCGTTTTTACCCTCGCCCAACGTGCAGCCCATCCATGTCGACGACCTTGCTCAGTGCTTGCTGAGCATTGCCGTCGGTGCGGACACCCGGCCTCGCGTGTGGTGTCTCGCCGCTAGCGAGCCAGTCAGTTTTACCCGCTTTCTGCGGGCCATTGCCTCTGATCGGGTGCGACGCTTTCGCTTGCCCTTCCCTATTCCTGTCATGGCCATCCAAGCCATGGCCTCGATATTAGGGCCACAGTGGATGGCGCGCATAGGCATGGCGAGGCTCTCTTCACTGTTCGATTTGCCTGTGATGGAAACAGCCAGTGACTTGCAACGCATGGGACTGACGTTGCGGCCTCTGCGGTCTGGAATGCACCGCTCAGGCAATGGCAGGCGGCGGCAATTAGCGGAAGAAGGGCTGTCCCTGTTGACGTATGTGTTGAGGGAGCGTCCCAAGGCAAGTGTCATACGCCATTATGTGCGTATCATTGAACAATTGCGTGATGGGGTTCCGTTGGGCCTGCCTACGTGGATTATTGGCTTGCCCGTCATGCTGGTGCTATTGGACGACAGGGCTTATGCAGAGTCGGCGAGGGGTGCAGAGTTCGCATGGCGGTTGGAGGCGGCGACCGTGTTGGCCGAAGCCACACCACAGGGGGCACGTCGCTTTCTTGATCGAAAACCAGGTGCATTAAGGGCTTTGGTCGGCATGTCCTATCCGGTGTTCGCGGAAATTTTCTGGCGAGCGTTACGGATACCCTGCAAGCCTTTTCTTTGGCGGTATATGCATGAATCGTGGGGATGCCAGTGAAACCAGAATTTGATGTGGTTATCGTGGGAAGCGGGCCTTCGGGTATTTCTGCCGCGTTCCCGCTGGTTGAGTCAGGGCTTTCCGTGCTATTGGTCGACGGCGGTCGACAAGCCACCCTCTCCCCTCCCTCCCACGCCTTCCTTGAATCCAGGAGGCAAGATGCAGATCAATGGAAATGGATGATTGGAGAGGGTTTCCATGCATTGCAAAACCGGGATGCGGTATCGCCCAAGCTACGGGTTCCAGTGCATGGCTATGTGTTTGAAGGTTTTGCAACCGTCAACCGGATTGAGCCGCAGAGTTTTGTCGCCGTCGGATCTCTCGCGGCGGGAGGGCTTTCCAACGCTTGGGGCTGTGGCGTGGCCCGGCTCTCCAAAGCCGAAATGTCCGCATACCCTTTCAGCGCTGCTGACATTGAAGGTTCTTATCGTGCCGTCGCCCAACGGATGGGGGTCAGCGGCGGACAGGCTGACGAATTGTCGGAATACTTTGGGTTGGATGAATATTCGCAGCCTCCCATCAGGATGGATGCACTGCACACTGACCTTTACGACCGTTACAAAAAGCATAGGCTGGCCTTGGGGAAAAACGGATTCCGTTTGGGGCGTTCCAGGGTCGCCGTGCTAAGCCGGGATCTGAATGGGCGCAAGGCTTGCGATCTTTTGGAGAACTGCCTGTGGGGCTGCCACCGTCGCGCCATGTATTCGGCGTTTGACGAGTTGCCCGCGTTGCAACGGCATGGGAACTTCCATTATGAGAGCGGTTTCGTGGTGGAAGGGATCGCCAGAAACGAAAACGGCTGGTTGGTGGAAGGGCAGCGAGGGTCGCAAGAGCGCCGGTCGGTGAGCGCACGCAAAGTGATGTTGGCGGCAGGCACTTTGGCGACGACTAGGCTGGCTTTGCAGACACTGAAGCTTCACCAGCCAATCCCATTGCTGTCCTGCCCGACCGCTGCATTTCTGCTCTGGTTGCCTCGCTTGACGGGTTTCCAGCGCACGGGTGCTTTCGGCCTAGGGCAGTTATCTTATGCCGTGGACATCAAAGACGGCATTTCCGCATTTGGCTCGACCTTTGCCACAACAGGTATTATGGTATCGGAATTTGTCAGGCACTTGCCGATGAGTCGACGTTATGGCATTGATTTGCTTGGGGTGTTGTTGAGTTCGTGCTTGGTTGGGAATGTGTTTTTGCCGGGCCACCTCACCCTTGCCAAGGCCGCATTGGCAGCCAATGGCTCACTTACTGTCAGCGGTAGCTATAGCGACCAAGTCCCATGCCTAATGGTTGAGGTAGGGAAGAAACTACGCAAAGCCTACTTTCGGATGGGCGCGGTGTTGATGCCTATGAGTTTTACGGTAGGTATGCCCGGCGGAGACATCCATTATGCGGGGACGCTGCCCATGCGGATAGCGCCTGAATTGGGCGAGACCGACACATTTGGGGAGTTGCACGGTGCCGAAGGCATGTACGTGGTGGATGCCGCCTGTTTGCCGGAACTGTCAGAAAAATCGCACACCCTGACCATTATGGCGAACGCCGACAGGATTGCCCACTATGTTGCCAACACCATGAAAAGCCATACTTAATTTCATCATCAATTTATAATTCGAATTAACCATACAGGCTCACTGTGTTGATCTCTTCCCCCCATGCCTCCTCGTCCGGTTTGGTCAGCCTGTCCAAATCTTCGGGGCTGGCTTCATGTTCGTCCACCCATTCCCGTAGTAGTTCACTGCCGTTGATCAAGTCGATGGCGAGGCGGTCGCGTTCGTATTCATAAGGGAAATCGCGCCACAACGGGTAGTCCGGGTAGAGTCTGCGTATCGCTTTGAAGGCCAAGGCTTGCAACCGCCACGGGCGGAAGGTTTCGTGGTGATAGGCCGGGTCGTCCACATGGATTTGCACCCCGGTACACAGTTGGCCCGCGTGTTTGTGGAAGGTCGGTTCAAACCAGCAGGTGCGCAAGCGGCAACCTTGCAGCCAATGCGGGGGGGCTAGGCGATACATCTCAACCAATAGCTTGTCCGCGTCCAAGTCGGGCGCGCCGAACAGTTCCAAAGGCCGGGTGGTTCCTCGCCCTTCCGACAGAGTCGTGCCTTCCAGCATGACCGTGCCGGCGTAACAACGCGCCATCGACAGGTTGGGCGCATTGGGGCTGGGGTTGATCCAACTACGCTCGCCCAAAGGCCAGCCATAACCCGGCGCTTGTTCCGGGTTCCAGCCTTCCATTTTGACGACGTGGCAATCGACATCCAAGCCGAGTGTGTTGATGAACCAATGTGCCAACTCGCCCATGGTCAGCCCGTGCCGCATCGGAAACTTGCCCGCACCGACAAAACTTTCCCAGCCCTCGCGCAGGCACAAGCCCTCGACCGGGCGGCCCGCCGGGTTGGGCCGGTCCAGCACCCAAACGGATTTGCCAAACTTAGCCGCTTCTTCCAGCACATAGCGCAAGGTGGTGATGAAGGTGTAGATGCGGCAGCCCAAATCCTGCAAATCCACCAGCAGCACATCGAAACTATCCATCATCGTGGGCGTGGGGCGGCGCACTTCGCCATACAGGCTGAATATCGGGATGCCCAAAGCCGGGTCGGTGAAATCCACTGATTCGACCATGTTGTCCTGCTTGTCGCCGCGCAACCCGTGCTGGGGTCCGAAGGCGGCGGTCAGTGTGATGCCTTTAGTCGCTGCCAGTGCGTCCAGCGAGTGGGTGAGGTTTGCCGTCACCGAGGCGGGGTGGGCCAGCAAGGCGACGCGACGGCCAGCCAAGGGTTTGCGTAAGTCTGCGTGTTCAAGTAACAGGTCGATGCCGAATTTCATAGTGGTACGGGAAAAATCAATAGTAAAGGTTTATGCCCCCGCTTTTTCAGGGATTATGACGACATGCGATTCAGCAAAGCCTCGTCGTCGTCAGTCCACGGGCTTCCTTTGGCTTCCCATGCCTTTTCCTTCCGCCTCATTTGCTCAGATTCATTATCGATTTGCTGCAATTGTTCGGCAGTCAGCCCTAGCATTGTGACGACTTTTGTGCCATCTGGCATGATATGCTCTTCAATTTGTTCTATTTCTAGTTTCGGGTAGAATTTGCGCCGCCATTTGTTGGCGTAATTCCCGTCTTGGTTAATTTCCACCCGAGTACCGCCGAACAATCCTCCCAACAGAACTTTTAACCGCTTTTCGCTGGTGTCTTTGCCCTTGTTTTTTAGCAAAGCGGTAATTTCTGCTTTCAATTGCTCGTAAGTCGCGCAGCTTTCATAAAGCTTGTTGATATCATCTGCCAGCATTATAACCACCCTATTAAGTTAAAAGCAGTTGAAATCCTTATTTTTAGGGGTTTTTTTCCAGTTCGTGGCTCGGAAATCCGTATTCCGCTACGCTTCATACGAGCTACATTTCTTAACTTAATGGCAGTGACGGAAACCGTTGAAACGATCAATCAGGCGGCTATTTTCCTCACCGTCAAAGCATAAGGGTCGAAACCTTCAAGCCCAATCTCTGACAATGGCACCCCAATAATTTCGGCTTGCGTTTTAACCGCGTCCAAGATGTCGCAATATGCGAACAGATAAGCCCTGCTTTCTGCATCTGACTTGCCACTTTCCGTTATCGCAGCATCCTTCGCCGTTTGGATTAGGGTTTCCAGCAACACTTGGTAATCATTTGGTTTTGCCATTTTCTCTCTCCTCAATTATCCCTTCAATGATGGATTTGTAAGCACTGTTTCGGGCAATGTCCCTAGGCCACTTCTTTTCGGTGTAACGTTTCACATAATGTAAGTCATCTGTGTTCTTTAGTTTTAAGGATGGGTTTTTGATCCACTTCTCATGTTCTGCTATGACTTCCTCAAACGATTTGGCAGCACGTCTCAAACCGGGTAGGTAGACATCTTTATATTGTTCATAAAACTTGGAGTATGCCCCGCCGTCTTTAGCCGTTTCATAAATTGTGTTCACAACCGAAAGTATAGTTGCTTTACCCATTCAAAGGTAAAACTGTTGGGGTGATGAAAATCCGGCTTGCCTTGCGGGTGAGTCAAAGCCCAATAAGCGATGTCGCCGGATTTCTGTTGGACGACCGCCGACAATCCCAACTGCCAAATACCTTCATTCGGCAAGCCCAGGCCGTCCAAGTTGACAACGGATTCCAATTCGAGCCAGCCGGCATCGTGACATACGGCAATTTTAACAGGTTCGCCTAGTTCCGCCATTGCCATGCCTTGCCGGTAGGCAGTAAAAGAGTAAGCCGCCCACGCCGTAGACGGGGAAAAGTTGAATTCATAATAGCCCCTGTCAAAGACCGACTCGGTTTTCAAAACCGAGTCGGTCTGTGGCAGCACGGTGATAAATGCCTCGCAACAGGTGGTTTGCCAAAGCCCGTCGGTTCGGTCCGAGGGTTCGGTCGGCGGAATGTCCAATGCGTCGATGTCGCCCTCAAGCCGGTATTTCAAGGCAAGCTTGCTGCCTTCCCGCCCAGCTTGCACGGTGACACGATGAAGGGTCGGGCAAGGCGTGGACGGGTGGCAGACTAGGATGGCAATCGGCGCGGAATCAAAGCTCATAGCCGAACCAACAAACCCGACTGACCGGCCTCCGGGTAAAACGCTGCATAGCCATATTTCTCCTGCAAGGCTTTTTGTTCCCACACATCATTCAGTTTGGTACGGAAGTTGAAGTAAAGGGTCGGGCGTTCGCCGCCATAATGGATGATGCGGCCTATTGCCTGGCGGTCCGGGTGGTTGAAATGGTCGCCGTTGGTCGAAATTAGATAATGACGGCAATCGAGCAGCTTCATCAGGTCGATGTTCAAATTGTTCTGGCTGGCATGGTGGGACACTTTGAACGCATCGACTTTCAGCCGTTCCACCCCACGCTGCTTGAGCAATTTCTGAATGGAGGCGACCAGCATCGGCGCGTGGGCATCCGCCCCGAGCAGGATGCTTTTGCCTTGGTACTCGGCCAGTACGGCAATGCTGCTGCCATTGGGTGCGGCGGCATCAGTTTTGAACGGCGCGTCGGCAAGCTTGTCCACGTCGGTGGACGTGGACGGCGTGGTTCCTAAGAATTGCGTGAAGTCGGTGGCTTTGCCTGCTGTCAGCCCGAGTTTCTCGATTTCTGCCTTCCATTTTTTCGCCAACGTGGCGAGTTTGTCCTGAGTTGGCGAGAGCAGGGTTAGGCTCATCCCGCCGGGTAACTCGCAAACCGGCAATTCGTCGCTGTCCAGCATGATCGGCCCACCATTACGCCACTGGTTCCAAGGCAGTTTGTATTGTTGGATCAGCGTCGAAAATATCTCACCTTGTTTGGCACCCAATTTATCCGACGGCAGGTGCTTCCAACCGTTGAACCACACATCGGCAAACCGCACGCCTAGGGTTTGATCGTTGAAGAACGGAATCGCGCCGCCGATGTGGTCGGCATCAATGTGGCTCAAGATAAACAGTTCAAAGTCCCGTTGATTTTCGGGTTGCAGCAAGACCCGCTGTTTCAGCCGTTGATAGGTGCTGTCGGTTCCGCAATCGATCAACACGCGGGAAGTTGACGGGCCTTGGCCGTATTGCAGCCACAAGCTGTCCCCGTGGCCGGCGGGCAGCATTTCTATGGTTAAAAACGGTTCCCCGGTGCTGGCCTGTTCCAACAATTCAGACGAACGGGCTTGTGTTTTCTGTGCTGCCGGTTTCGAGGTCGCGGCCAGTTTGCCTTCGGTTGCTGCTGGACTCACTGGTTCAACGGTTTTTGATTGTGCAGGTGCTTGTGCTGCCGGGGCGACGTATGGGCCAGATTTGCGTCGTGTCAGTTGTTTGACAAGGGCATTGGCGGTTTCGACGAGTCCCCCCGCCCTATTCCAAGGCAATCTATTTTCACTGCCCCATTCAGCGAGGCCGTCTTCAAATGCTTGTTGCCCCCACCAATCCACATAGCGCCCAAACTGTCTGCGCGTGGATTCGATGGGGAATGGGTCGCCCGAGGGGAAATGCTTGATCAGTTCATTCACATGCGCTACGGCTTGTTGTGCGATATTGGCGTGGTCATGGGTAGCCAAACGCAGCAGCCAAAGTTCCGCCAGACTGCCATGTGCCCATGCCCTCTCCATCATGGACGAGTGGTCGAGGTAAGATTCGGCGGATAACTTGGCAATTTCCCACCAACTCTCAAGCAATGGTTGCCCCAGCACGGCGGTTAGCGAAAGCGTTTGCACCAGCGCCCAGTGCAATGTGGCGATGTGTTGCAGCGGCTTGTCTTCGATGACGAGAAAACTTTTGGAGGCTTGTTGGTAATCTATTCGGGCCAGTTCCAAGCTGTCGTAATGTTGCAGCAAGCAGTTGACGTATTCAGTGGAAGCTTGGCCCATCGCCTTGGCCCACAGATATTTCACGTGGGCAAGCTGTTTGTGGCTGCTTGCCCTAAGCCCCAGGCATTCCGCGCTGAATTTACCATCCATCGGCAGCTTGTCGAATGTCCGTATGACCATCTGGGCGAGTCGGTGGTGGTTTTCCAAATCCGCAGGTCCCGGCACAGTCCCTGCTTTGGGGGTGGCTTGTTCCATGTATCCAAGGGCCACTTTGTTCGCTTGCTTGCCCTGATAGTACCGCACCTCCTCAAGCTGTTCTTCCAAGTTGCCGGGCAAGGCTTCGTAGACCACGAGGCTGGCCCAGTCGTGAGTGTTGGCGGCAAAGTGCGCATGCAAGTCGCTACGGATACGGTGCAGCAGTATCCATGGGTTCTTCCCTTGCAGTAGACCTTCGTAAAGGGTTCCTACGACCGCAACCGAGCCAAGTTTGGACAATGGAAATTGCGATGCCACCACCAGCGGGATGCCTGCCAAGTGCAGCGCATGGGCCAAGCTGGCCCCCGTTTCCAATACCGAGCCGACATTGCCGCTATCGCAGGTCGCCAGTGTCACCACGGTAGGCCGGTGTATTTTATCCACGACGATACGGGTGAAGGCACGGGCCAAGCGCTCGCCGGAAACCACCTCATCCCCGCCGTCGGTTTTACGCAGCACCAATCCATAGGTGTCATCCCCCTCGACCGGGTTGACGCTGCCGTGGGCTAGGATGTGGATATGGGTGTACGGGATATTGGCGCATTCGGTGGCAACTTCATCAAAACTTGCGTCCTCAAGAATCGTCAGCCAATCGCCGAACTCTTTCCGCCGACCCTCCAGCGAGGCGCTTGGAATGTCTTTGCCGGGGGGGAGAAACGGCATGACGGCCTTTAGCAGATGGTCACGGTGTTCTTTGAAAGGAACGTTGTCGGGGTCCGAGGAAATGAATAAGATGCGCGGACGCACCGGCCAGAGATTGCCATCGGATGGCACATTCCGGCTGCGTCGGGTGACGCACACAGGCACACCTGTTTGCAAAACCAGCCAATTTTCATCTGCCCCGTTTGGCCCAACCGGCACTTTTGACAGTTCAAACGGCAACAGGGCCAGTTCGGAAGCCGTCAAGGTTAACCGCAAATGCACGAGGGTTTCGCTTCCTCCACTGCGGAAGCCCAAAGCGCCCGGCAGCGTGGGGATGGCATCCATTATCTTGGCCATATCCATGCCGATGTCACGTAACACCGCCAAGCGTTCCTTTTGGTCGCTTGGGTCGCCGGCTTCAACGTAGCGCATTTTATCCATGCGCCGTAGGAAAGTGCCGTGTTCGTAAGGCAGGGTGACAATTCCCGCAACGCTGTCGCCACAAATGCCAAGATACTGGGTCAACGGCGAGAGCAATTGATTGTGCGCCGGGCCGGCGCGCAACAATTCGACGGTGACGGTGCGAATCTGGATGCTGTTGTTCATAGGGATACCCTTAAACTGATGATGGATGCAGGGAGGTTCATGGCTTGGGTGTGTTGACGGGTGGCTTAGTGTTCAAGCGGGTGGCCTGCGACAGAAACGCTGGTCGTCAACGCTTAAGTAGTTAGTCGCAACCTGCGCGGGAATGACGACTTGACCATTATCGGATACGGTGACAGTGGACATGGTTGGCTCCAATTTCTGACCAAGCGATAGGATTCTATCGGAAAAAACGAATAGCTCAAAGCACTTCCCAGAGGGTTGATCCGTGTCAATATCCCAACCCGTCTGGTTTATTCGGCATTTTGTAACACCATCCCCTAGAAAATAATATAATCCATTGGAATGATTGAATTGACAGGTTTTTCAGCCTGTTTTTGGGCGGCTGGATTCCTGCGATTTCAAACACACTTGAAGCCTAATACTCTATGTTGAAGACGAATCCCACGATGAACCTTATTTTGTTATGCCTTTCCCTTTTGTTGCCATCCCTTGCATGCGCCGATGCCGGTGGCACGACAGCCACTGTCAACTTGGACTTGACCCATCATATTATCGGGTATTTATCCGTTGTCGTCACTGTGGCAGCCTATGTTGCCGCCATGTCGGAGGAAGTGACGGAATTGCGTAAATCCAAGCCGATGGTGCTAGGTTCGGCGTTGGTCTGGTTTGCGATTTGCATTGTCTACGCTTGGCACGGACAGGCGAAAATGGCGGCGGTGGCTTTTGAAAGCAATCTATTGGCCTATATCGAATTACTACTATTCATTCTGGTGTCGATGACTTACCTGAATACTATGGAAGAGCGCGGAATATTTCGTGCCTTGCAGGTTTATTTGCTGAGCCGGGGGTTTAGCTATCGGAAATTATTTTGGATTACCGGCGGCCTGGCTTTTATATTATCCACGGTCATCAACGGCCTGACCGTCGGTTTATTGATGGGTTCGATTGCATTGGCGGTCGGCAAGAAGAAACCTGAGTTTATCGGGTTGTCATGCGTCCAGATTGTAATAGCCACCAACGCCGGCGGCACGTTTAGCCCATTGGGCGGTATCTCAACCTTATTTGTGTGGCAGCAAAATATCCTGAGTTTCACCCAGTTCTTCGCGTTAGCCATTCCATGCCTGGTTAATTTTCTATTACCCGCCATGATCATGCATTTTTGGGTGCCCAAGGAAATCCCCGAACCACTCAAAGATAAAGTGGTGCTACGGAGTGGCAGCAAGCGGATTATTTTATTGTTCATTCTGACCCTAGTTATCACGGTCTGCGGTAATGTGTTATTGGAATTACCCCCGGCGGCGGGCATGATGATGGGTTTGGGCATGTTGCAGTTTTTTAATTATTACCTGACCAAAACCTGTGTTGAGGAAGAGCAAAGCGACTTTGCCCATGTCTACCGTTTCTATCAACTGGATGTGCCGACCACCAGCAAGAATCGTTCATTTGATGTATTCAAAAATGTCGGCAATATTGATTGGGATACCCTGCTGTTTTTTTATGGCGCGATGATGATAATCGGCGCACTTGGTTTTATCGGCTATCTGGATGGGATCGCCCATCTTCTGTTTGGGCAAATCAGCCCCACAGTGGCGAATACCCTGATCGGATTGTCATCGGCCTTCGTTGACAACGGCACCTTGATGTTTGCCGTGTTGCACATGCACCCTGAGATGTCGCCCGGTCAATGGTTGTTGTTGACTTTGACGCTGGGGGTTGGCGGCAGTTTGTTGGCGATTGGGTCGGCCCCCGGCGTGGGTATGCTAGGCCATATCAAGGGGCATTATACCTTCGCCGCGCATATGCGTTGGTTGCCGGCCATTCTGTTAGGTTACTTTGCCAGTATCGCCGTGCATTTCTTAGTGAATGCGAGGTATTTTTTGTAGCGAAGTGTCGCGTCTAGAAAAAGCTTAGTTTCGCAAAGTCTCAATAAAACTGGCAAAATAACATGTTTAGCTTTGGCTAGTCGCATCAGGTGACTAATCCGCTTCCCGCCATCAGGAGATAAAAACAGGCATGTTTGAACAAGCCTTCAAGAATATCGACGACGTTCTCTGGAAAGAGGCCGGTTGCACAACCGAACTCGACTATACGGAGCAAACCTCATGGTTGCTGTTCCTGAAATATTTGGATGGGTTGGAACAGGACAAGGCTTTGGAAGCCGAGATGGAGGGCAGGAAGTATTACTTCATTTTGGAGGAACCCTACCGCTGGGAAAGTTGGGCCGCGCCTAAAACCAAAGATGGTCAACTTGACCACAACCAAGCCCTGACCGGCGATGACTTGCGCGATTTTGTGGACCGCAAGCTGTTTCCTTATCTGCACGGCTTCAAGCAAAGGGCCGGTGGGCCAAATACCATCGAATACAAGATTGGTCAAATCTTTGGCGAGATCAAAAACAAGATTCACAGCGGCTACAACCTCCGCGTGATCATCGACCACATTGACGAGTTGCGCTTTCGCTCGCAGACCGAAAAGCACGAGCTTTCGCACTTGTACGAAGCCAAGATCAAAAACATGGGCGTGGACTTGGTTTTGTCGGCAGTCCCTAACGGCGGCAAAGAACGCAAGGAAGTGCAGCATAATTTCCCCATACGCACTGGTGAAACCGCCTTTCTTTTCCTTCAGCACTTCCTCAAAATCCTCCGTGCTGGTGGTCGGGGCGGCGTGGTGCTCAAAAATACCTTTCTATCCAACACCGACAACGCCTCGGTTTCCCTGCGCAAGCTCCTACTGGAAAGCTGTAATCTGCACACCGTCATTGACTGCCCTGCCTCCACCTATCAAGGTTCAGGTGTGAAAAACGTCGTGCTGTTCTTCGAGAACGGCGCACAAACCCAAACAGTCTGGCATTACCAGCTTGATCCATGCCGCAACCTCGGCAAGACCAACCCGCTGAACGATGCCGACCTTGCCGAGTTTGTCGAATTGCAACCGACATTCGCCGACTCGCCCAAATCGTGGAGCGTGGACATGGCCGACATCGACAAGACGACTTTTGACCTGTCGGTGAAGAACCCCAACGGCGGCGAAGCCGTCACCCACCGCAGTCCGCAAGACATCATGGACGAGATTGCCGCGTTGGATGCGGAAAGTGCGGAGGTTTTAGGGAATATCCAAAAACTATTAACCCGGCCCTTAACTACCGTTCGCCCTGAGCGAAGTAAGCCCCGCTTCGCGTGGCATGGCGTTGCCAAGAAACAGCCATGCTTTTCGCTGTTTGACGAATTTTCGGTGGTCGGTAAGCTTATGATTTTACTGCCACAAAAAAGCTGTTTCTTGAGAGCTTGTCGAAGGGCGGGTTTCGACAAGCTCAACCCGAACGGAATTCAAGAATTGATGATCGGGTTAATAATATCTGGAGCCGCTCATGAGTGAAGATATTCGCTGGAAACAACGCTTCGATAATTATCAGCGTGCCCTTCATCAACTCACGCTTGCCGTTGAATTGTCACGGCAGCGCCCGCTCTCAGATCTAGAAAAACAAGGCATCATTCAAGGTTTTGAGTTTGTCCATGAACTGGCATGGAATGTCTTGAAGGATTTTCTGGAATACGAAGGGATTCAAGGCATCGTGGGTTCACGCGGAGCAGTGCGCGAAGCCTTCAAGCGAGGTTTGGTTGAGGATGGGGAAACTTGGATGGATATGATCGAAAAACGCAACCTTTCTAGCCATACCTACAATCTGGAAATTGCGCTCACCCTCGTTAATGCCATCATCAATGCTTATTACCCGGCTTTTCTTGCGCTGCAAGAAGAAATGGGACGAAAAAATTGACCATACCAAACTTCGGATTATCCGACAAAACCTTGATGACCATACGCCAGATACTGTCCGACTATCCGGCGGTCAGCAAAGCGCTCCTCTATGGTTCACGCGCCAAGGGCAATTACCAGAAAGGTTCCGACATCGACCTCACCCTGATCGGTGAGGGTTTGGATTACCGGCTGTTGGGTGAAATTGCCGGTAGACTGGAGGAATCCCCCATCCCTTATCAAGTCGATTTATCGCTATGGGAACACATCGACAACCCACGCTTGCGCGAACATATCGAACGGGTGGGAGTGGTGTTTTACCCTGTTGACCCTTCAACCATTCGACAAGCCTGTCCTGAGCACAGTCGAAGGGCTCACGACCTTGAGCCAACGGATGGAGAGGCATTGCCATGACCAGCGAAACCGAGCTATACCGGCGTATCCGCGAACTGGTAGTCACCGCCCGCCAACCGCAATGCTGTTGAAATAAGCCCGCACATCTTAAGTAGTAGGGCGGCAACCCTTTGCCGCCAAAAGAAATAAACAACTCCGTTGTCGGCATAGGGATGCCGACCTACGGCTTAATTCAACAGTATTGCCGCCAAACCGTCGCCGATCAGGGATGGAACCTGAAAGAACTCAAACGCCAATTCGACAGCAGCCTCTACGAGCGTCTGGCCTTAAGCCGCGACCAAGAAGGCATACGCCAACTGGCACAAGATGGGCAGATCGTCTGCCAGCCGAAAGATGTGCTCAAAGAACCGCTGGTATTGGAATGATGTCATCGGAGTCGGAATCCAAGGGAAGTTTAGGGACGGCGAGTATCCCAGATGAACCCACTGGCTTCAACACCGCCCAGACTTTTTTATACCCTCCAACCCCGGAAAAACTGTTACCCTGATTTGAACCACGCCCATTTTTCCTTCCAATTTGGAGGGGTGGATTCTCTGTGCTTGTGTTACCCAAAACAGGCTGTTTTTGAACCATGCCCTTGCTTTGACAAGAGATTCGGAAATGCGAAGCTTGCTTCGCCTGTCAAAGCAAGCTTTGACGCTCCAATCCTAGGCCGCTGCGTAACATCAGTTAATAAATTTTTTTGTATTGGATGCGAGGGGAGGTAGGTTGGAGTGCGGAGACTTGCTCGCCGCACTCCATCAACGCCAATTGGCGAAGCTTGGAACAGGAATGGCCCGCGTCAGATACGCGGCGCGGGCAGTCCTTAGGTCTTTAAGCCGCAGCGGCCACAACCACGTCGTAGATTTCCTTAGCAGCAGCCTTCGGATCGGCAGCGCCATAAATGGCCGCGCCCACAACAATGATGCCTGCGCCCGCTTTAACAACCTGCGCCGCCGTGGAGGCTTTGATGCCACCAGCGACAGAAATGGTCAGGCCCAATTTCAGATCAGCAACCAGTTGCAGATCGGCGAACGGGGTCTGGCCAGCAGCCTGCGCGTCCAAGCCGGTGTGGACACCGATGATTTGCGCACCCGCAGCGGCAGACACCTTAGCGCAGCCAGCCTTATCGGGAACATTAATCAGGTCAACCTGGACTTGCTTGCTGCCATTCTCTTTGGCTGCCTTGATGACGCCAGCGATGGTGGCTTCGCCAGAAACACCCAGTACGGTGGCGATGTCAGCGCCGTCGGCATAGAACGGAGCCGCTTCATACGCGCCCGCATCCATGGTCTTCAGGTCAACCAGGATTTTGTGCTTAGGGAACTCAGCGCGCAGCTTCTTCAGCAGGCCAGCGCCGTTGTACTTGATGGACGGGGTTCCGATCTCAAAAATGTCAACATAGTCGGCGGTGGCGCGAGCCAGACCTAGGGTCGTTTCAACGTCCAAGGTGTCGAGTGCCAACTGAATCAGGGGTCTTGCCATGATATATACTCCGAGTGTGAATGCTTAATGGTGGGTTTGAATAGACAACGCAATGGCCCGTACAGGCCAATGCAAAATTATAGGCCAGCACTTGGCCTGACTAACATCGGCTCAGTTCCAACAGCCGTGAATGTGTTCGCCATGTAAAAACAAAGGGCCACGGCACATCCGCTATAGCCCATTGTCGACTAGGAATCCTAATCTTAGCTAGCTATTATGCAACGGATGCAAGGGGTTAATCAACATGGGAACGAATCATGTTGAACGAATCGGTGGCGATGGATTGTTTCAAGGATTTGGTTTTGTCTGCCATCAAGCGGCATTCCATTGCGAAACCCAAGGTTACAGGCATCCGTCAAGGCCAACAAATTTCTACCTTAATAAAGGTTGATGGGTCATTTAAGCCCCATCTTTTTACGCAGCCACGCAAGCCATCCTGGTTTTTCCTCAGTCTTTTTTTCCTTGGCAGCACTTTGTTCGGTGGAATTTGACGGTTCGGCTTTTTTATCCCCGTCACTGGCCTTACCCTCCTGCTGGTTATTCACATCCTGCGCGTCCGCCTTGGATTCAGGTGCGGCAACGGTTGGCGCATTTTCATTTTGACTCTTGGCAGTCGATGCACTTGTATTATTCCCGGTGCCAGGCTTTTGTGCGGCATTGATACCCGGCGTGGGCTGAGCGCTTTTTTTCGCATCCGCTTCGGACACTTGGATTTCCTCCGGCACGGCTTGTTTTTTGACCACCGCCGGTTTTTTGGTTTGGGCTTTTTTCTTAAGCCTACCCCTCTCTCTTGCACGTCGCTCGGACTCTTCGGCCCGGATACTGGCGGATAAAGAAGATTCATACTCTGGACGGCGGTATCTACCCCTGGCTATCGCAAATCTATCCCTCATGTCGTAAAAGCTTAATGCCTGGCATTCAAATCGATCAACTAATTCCTTGTTGTGCAACACTTGAATTTTTGTCACCGGATTAAATTCATTGCTTTCTTCATTTAAGCCCCATCGATAAGTGCCATACTCCATGCTGGCACTCAGCAATTCAAAGGAGCGGGCACCTTTCTTACGATAGAGGCTACCGTCAAACACCGCCAGCATATGATCTTGGCACTGATAAAAAAGGGTGCTTTCTGATTGCGCTATCCGGCTATTCAACATCTCTGCGGTCAGAGTGTCTTCGGGTTCGGGATAGGGTTCTACGGTGACAGTGGACGTACACGACACCATCGAGATAAACAGCAGAACGGGTAAAAAAACGTTTCTGCTATTCGTAATACTAGGTATTTTTATATTTTTGGGCATGATATGGCGGCACTGACAGATATATAGCTAACGTGCTATAAATTGATTATAGAAACGTTCGCCCTGAGCTTGTCGAAGGGCGCTTATGGTTCGACAAGCTCACCATGAACGGCGATCATTTTAAAAGACGTTAGCTATAGCCCCTAAAAGGAATGATGATCTACAGTATCCCGCTCCTTCACCCAATTCTCAAGTGCTTCAACCACCTTGCCGATGACGGGGGCCCAGCTTCCCTCGCCAGATTGACGGAACAGCCGCATGTTTGAGGGATACCAAGGCGAATCCAAACGCGCAG
>CAIWDB010000140.1 GCA_903911305.1 uncultured Methylococcaceae bacterium
AACAAAGCTTTGGATTTTCTGCGCAATTTGCAAGCCAAGCAATTCAAGCAAGTTGCAGTTAATATTCTGGAAATTGCACAGAACCCAAAGCCGCATGACAGCAAAGACTTGAAAGGCTATTCTGGGTTATTTCGTAAAGATTCTGGAGAATTTCGTATCGTGTACCGCTTTGACGATACCACGGTCTATATTATGCTGGTTGGAAAGCGCAACGACGATGAAATTTACAAGCAATTGGAGCGTTTGGTATGAATATCAATGTGGCTGAATTAGGCTTGCATTTGGGCCGCTACTTGGCAAAAGCCAATCAGGAACCGGTTGTCGTGGAACAAGACGGTCATTCAATGGTTGTGTTGGTTTCCCCTGATTTGTATAACAAAATGATGGCGATGGAAGAGGATGCGGCATGGGCGGAAAAGGCGTTGGACGCTGAAAGAAGCGGTTATGCAGGTGCTGACGGAATGCGGCAATTGTTAAATATGGCTAATGAAAAGAATATTGAATTATGAGTTTGAGGAATATATACCATGCAATGGTCCGAAGTCATCACCGACAAATCCTTAAAGGACTTACCTTATAAAATCGAGTTAGACCGCTACGGGAATATTCTCATGAGTCCAGCGAGTAATCGTCATGGACGCTTGCAATTGTGGTTTGGAGCGTTCTTGGAAAAGAATCTCGGTGGTGAGGCACTGACCGAATGTTCGATTGACACGCCCGAAGGGGTCAAGGTTGCCGATGTGGCGTGGTGTTCGACGCAGTTTTTGGCTTGCCATGGTTATGAAACACCGTATTCGACCGCGCCTGAAATCTGCGTTGAAGTGCGTTCACCGTCCAATTCGGAGGAGGAAATGCGCTTTAAGGTCAAACTGTATCTCGACAAAGGGGCAAAAGAAGTTTGGATCGTCCTCGAAACCGGGCAAGTGCGGTTCTTTGGGCGAGAGGGCGAACGAGATCAGTCTATTTATCAGGTGAATCCGCAACCAGAATTAAGTCACTAAAGGGTTTGTAGCATGAATATTGAAACCATCCGCAATCAAGCATTATCCCTTCCAATACAGGAACGTGCGCAATTGGCCGAACAATTGCTTGCCAGTCTTGACGATCTGTCTGAGGCAGAGACCGAGCAGTTGTGGTTCCAAGAAGCCGCCCGTCGGGCTGCTGAGATGGACCAAGGTTTAGTTCAACGCATTTCGGCGGATGAAGTCAGACGAGAAGCCCTTACTCTTTTGAAATGAATTATTTCTTTAATCCATCTGCCCGAGTTGAACACCTAGAGCATGTTGCGTACTACGAAACCCAGAGAAATGGGCTGGGTGCTCGTTATTTATCTGCTGTTGACCTTGCCATGGCTCGCGTCTGTGAAGCCCCGCAACATTTCAGAATAGAGTTTGCGCCTGAAATTCGGCGTTGCCGAATCGCGGGATTTCCGTATAATATCCTCTTTCGCGAAGTCGGCAATGAAATAGAAATCTTGGTTGTTGCCCCACATCGGCGCAGACCTGATTATTGGCTTGGTAGAATATAAAAAATTTTAACTTTCTTGGGGTTTCCAAGTGAGTTGTTCTCTCCCTCCGAGGAGCGCTGCGACGGTTCATCCGCCAGGCTCGGAGCGGTGCTTCATTGTCAACGGCGCTCGATTCACCCATCTTCCGATGGCGGTGTATCGAGTGACACGCCCCATGCGAAAGATGGCTTTCAACTGCTTTAAGGAGCATATGAAACCATGAACGCTGTGTTAAAACCATCCAACTTCACCGACTATAAAGTTGCCGATTTGTCCTTGGCCGCTTGGGGCCACAAGGAAATCCGCATTGCCGAGACTGAAATGCCGGGCTTGGTGTCGATCCGCGAAGAATTCGCCGCCAGCCAGCCATTAAAAGGCGCTCGCATCACCGGCTCTTTGCACATGACCATCCAGACCGCCGCGCTGATCGAAACCCTCGTCGCGCTGGGCGCGGAAGTGCGCTGGGCTTCTTGCAATATTTTCTCCACCCAAGACCATGCTGCTGCGGCAGTAGCCGATCAAGGCATTGCGGTTTACGCAGTCAAGGGTGAGTCTTTGGAAGAGTATTGGGATTACACCCACCGCATTTTTGAATGGGCGGACGGTGGCTATTCCAATATGATTCTGGATGACGGCGGCGATGCGACTCTGTTGCTGCACTTGGGCGCTCGCGCCGAGTCTGACCTTTCTGTGCTGGCGAATCCGGGCAGCGAAGAAGAGCGCATTCTGTTCGCCGCGATCAAAGCCAAATTGGCGGTTGATCCAACTTGGTACTCCGTGCGTTTGGCTGCGGTCAAAGGCGTGACCGAGGAAACCACCACCGGCGTACACCGTTTATACCAGATGCACGCCAAGGGCGATTTGAAATTCCCGGCGATCAACGTCAACGATTCCGTCACCAAATCCAAATTCGACAACCTGTATGGTTGCCGCGAGTCCTTGGTGGACGGCATCAAACGCGCCACTGATGTAATGATCGCCGGTAAGGTTGCCTTGGTCGTCGGCTACGGCGATGTCGGCAAAGGTTGCGCCCAAGCGCTGAGTGCACTGCGCGCCCAAGTGTGGGTGACCGAAATCGACCCGATCTGCGCCCTGCAAGCGACGATGGAAGGCTACCGCGTAGTCACCACGGACTACGCCGCAGACAAGGCCGACATCTTTGTGACTTGTACCGGCAACTACCATGTCATCACCCATGACCACATGGCGAAGATGAAAGACCAAGCCATCGTTTGCAACATTGGCCATTTCGACAATGAAATCGAAGTGGCGGCGATTGAAAAATACCAGTGGGAAGAAATCAAGCCGCAAGTCGATCATGTCATCTTCCCTGATGGCAAGCGCATCATCCTGTTGGCTAAAGGCCGTTTGGTGAATCTGGGTTGCGGTACGGGTCACCCGTCTTATGTAATGAGTTCTTCCTTTGCGAACCAAACCATTGCTCAGATCGAGTTGTGGGGCGAGCGCGATTCCGGCAAATACCCAGTCGGCGTTTACACCTTACCCAAGCACTTGGACGAGAAGGTTGCCCGTTTGCAGTTGAAGAAGCTCAACGCGCAGTTGACCGAACTGACCGACGAGCAAGCCGCTTATATCGGTGTGTCTAAGGAAGGGCCGTACAAGACCGATCATTATCGGTATTGATTTTGAGTAGACTGGGGCGGCAAGCCTTTGCCGCCCTATATGGCTGTGCCGGACGGGGGTTTAATCCCGTCCGCAGGGTTTATGCTATTTCCCCAGCAAGCCAAATCAGGCAAAGAACGGAACCACACCATGCTCACTGGCGAGATTAGAAGCCAAATCGATCGCATTTGGGATGCTTTCTGGACGGGCGGCATTTCCAACCCGCTGGAAGTCATCGAACAAATCACCTATCTATTATTCCTGCGTCGCTTGGACGAGTTGCACACATTGGAAGAGCTGAAAGCCAACCGGCTAAAGCATCCAATAGAGCGGCGCATCTTCCCGGAAGGCAACGACACTAAGGGCAAGCCTTACGACAGCTTTCGCTGGTCGCGCTTCAAACATTTTGAGGCAAGGGAAATGTTTGAAGTGCTTGGCGATCATGTGTTTCCATTTCTGCGCACTTTGGGCGGTGACGGCTCGACCTATGCCCACCACATGAAAGATGCCCGCTTCACCATCCCCACCCCGGCCTTATTGTCCAAAGTCGTCGATCTATTGGATCATGTGCCGATGGAAGACCGGGACACCAAAGGCGACCTCTACGAATACATGCTCGGCAAGATAGCCACCTCCGGGCAAAACGGGCAATTCCGCACCCCGCGCCACATCATTCAATTGATGGTCGAAATCACCGCGCCCAAACCCACCGACATCCTATGTGACCCGGCCTCCGGCACTTGCGGCTTTCTGGTGGCAGCGCGAGAATATCTGCGCGAGCATCATCCGGAAATTTTTCGCGATGACAGCTTGCGTGAACATTTTCATCATCGTCTGTTCAACGGCTTTGACTTCGACAACACCATGCTACGGATTGGCAGCATGAACATGTTGTTGCATGGCGTGGAAAACCCCGACATCAAATATCGCGATTCGCTGGCCCAAGACCATAGCGGGGAAGAAGGCAAGTTCAGCATCATCCTCGCCAATCCACCCTTTGCCGGGGGTTCCGTTGCGTTAGCAAGGATGGGGCGATTTCGGTAAACTATGCCGCCCAAAAATCTCCTCCCGAATTGCCCGCATGATCGACTTTAAAGGACACCGCTTCGTAAAAGAAATCATCCTAACCTGTGTCAGATGGTATCT
>CAIWDB010000141.1 GCA_903911305.1 uncultured Methylococcaceae bacterium
AGGTGACTAAATCGTGAGCAATCGTACTAGGAAAAAGCTTGTCTAATTTCTTTGAATTTTCAACAAAAGGCACGATCACGTCATTTTTATTATGGAAAATAATCGTTGGAGGAAAATTTGCTATCCCTGCTTCAATCGTAGTCAACCGTCTGCGCCAAGTCACGGCTGCAATTAGGCAAGACGGAGTGAATCAGGTGAGCATTATCACCAGCACAGCGGAGCGTCAGGCCGCAATGGAATTCGGCAAGGCAGCGGCTGTCCGTCCTGCTATTGTTGGCAAGGCGATGGCAGAGATCGGCGCTGACAGTGAAGTAGCCGAAGCCATGTTTGAACTCTTGGAAACTCAGCGCATCGTAGAGGGCAAAGTTCATCTAACGTTGGTTCGAGCGTCTCAGCATACTTTACTAGCCGATCTTTTTGCGGCTGAGTCGCCAGTCGCCCATGAGTCCATTGCAGAGATCAAACCCAAGCAACCCAGACCTCCAAGCCAGCGAGCCTAAACCGTCAGGATCATAAAATTCCGGAGGGTATTGCGATCCTCCTGCTCGTTGAATGTCACCTTTCAGTAAAGGTTTGGGCGCATTCCTGACACATAGCCTAGGTAATCTTCAATCAATGAGTTTTCAAGCCAATTTTAAATGAAGGAGTTGCCTGTCGTGAGTAATCCTGACCCAAGAAAACCAGTCTTTCGACCACTATTTTGGGACGCTTCGTGGTGTACGCGGTTTCTCCGATCCACGCGCGGTTAAGCTGCCGAATGGTCGTCCGGTTTGGTTTCAACCAAACAACCCCGACACATTTGGCTTGGGCGTTGATGAATTACCGCCTTTCCGGGTAAATGCAACCAATCTGGGTATGGAGTATCTACCTGGCACAGAACACGACTGGAATACTGGTCACACTGCATGGAATTACGGTAAATACGACCAATGGGTAGCCAGCAAATCGCCACTGACCATGGCCTACCTGAAGCGCGACGACATCCCTTACCACTATGCGCTGGCCGATTCCTTCACCATCTGCGATGCTTATCACTGTTCGGTAATGGGTCCAACCGACCCAAACCGCTACCATATGTGGACCGGCTGGACCGGCAACGACGGTCAAGGAGGCGGACCTGTTCTTAGCAATGCCGAGGTAGGCTACGACTGGACAACCTACCCGGAACGTCTGCTGGCGGCTGGTGTGAGCTGGAAGATCTATCAGGATGTCGGTGTAGGGCTGGATGGCAACGGGTACTGGGGATGGACCAGTAATGCATACATCGGCAATTACGGAGACAATTCCCTACTCTATTTCCATCAATACCAGAATTCCTTGCCTAGTTCGCCGCTTGCCATTAGAGCCAAAACCGGCACCAATATTGCTGTCAGTGGCACTCAGCTTAACCTGTTCGACATGCTGCGTGATGATGTAAGCAATGGGAAACTGCCCCGAGTATCTTGGATCGTCCCGCCGGAAGCTTATAGCGAACATTCGAATTGGCCGGCAAACTTCGGCGCTTGGTATATCTCGCAAGTACTGGATATCCTGACTTCCAATCCTGAAGTTTGGAGCAAGACCGTCCTGTTCATCAACTGGGATGAGAACGATGGCGGCTTTGACCACATCGTTCCGCCGACCCCTCCTACTAGCAGTAGCGACGGCAAATCGACAGTGAACACCGTTAATGAGATCTATGTCGACAATGGCTCAGGCTTCGTGAGCGGTCCCATAGGTTTAGGCAACCGGGTGCCGTTGCTCGCTATTTCCCCGTGGAGCAAGGGGGGCTTCGTCAATTCGCAAGTGTTCGATCATACCTCGCTGATTTGCTTCATCGAACGACGCTTCGGGCCTCATTACCCAAGCTTGATCGAGCCTAATATTACCCCTTGGCGCCGGGTGATAGTGGGCGACTTGACATCGATATTCAACTTTACCCGAGTTAAAGGCGACACTGCTTATGAATGCAGACTAGCTGGCCATGTCGAAACTGGTCGGGATAGCATCTCAGATCCAGCTCTCGGTGGCCTGATCTTGAAAGCTTAGTATTTAGCGAAAAATAAACTGATCAATGCACGATCAGGCCAAATCGACCCCGACCACACAAACATCGTCGGTGAATTCGCCCTTGGCAGCAAAGCCCTTTGAGCGGCTTACCATGGCATCAATAACCTCGTTGACAGGGTGGCCGATGACGCTCCTAGTGGCTTCGCATAGGCAAGCGCAACCGAATTCCTTCCCTGCCGAATCTTCCACCTCGATGATGCCATCGGTGAACAGAATCAATGAATCGCCTAGTTCGTAGTGTGCTTCGTTGTTGAAAAAAACCGTATCGCCGAACATCCCCAGCACCGTCCCAGGATTGGAATGCACCAAGGCTTCCACACGTTTTTCGCTAACTTGAATATGGATTGGCAAAGGGTGTCCGGCACTGGCGTATTGGATGCTTTGCTGTTCCGCATCTACCACTAGATATAAAGCGGTGGCATAAAGAATGTCTTTTCCCGCTTCAATAAGAATCCGGGTCAACTTTTGGTTGACGTGGTCAAGTAGTCCCGCAGGGTTTTTATATCCCTCTTCAGGGAGTTCCTCCAACAGGGCTCTTAGCATGGCGGTTACAATGGTGGAACGGATACCATGGCCCATCACATCGGCGATAAAAATGCCAACGGTTTGACTTGACAGCTTTTTGATGTAGAAAAAGTCTCCGCCAACAATTCCTAATGGGCGATAGAAATGGTGGAAACGAATCGTGTCCGCCCCGCCAGGCGACCGTGAAGGGAAGTTCGGATAACTTAATGGCAAAAATGCTTGCTGGAGTTCCCGCGACAAACACAAATCCGCCTCAATCTGTTCGTTCTTGCGGCTGATTTCCTTGCCCTGCTCCTCCAACAGACGAATGATATCCAAGTGGAACCGGTTTTGCAGTTTGATTAGGCTTTGGGTGAAAATCAGACCGAGAAATCCGCCAGATGGACCCAACAGCAAGACATCATCATAAAATGCTTCTTCTCCCCGGGCGAAAACAGTCGTGAAAACTTCATGGGCAGGGGTTCCAACCCTGACGAAAACGGGCTTGGGACGGAGATGGTTGCGGATGGGGCGGTTGGCAAAAAGGGAAAAGCCATATTTTGAGCCCAGCAAAATACCCACATCCCTTTTGGAACACAGCCCTAATACGGTATTGCGTTCCAATACAGCCATGAAATCGAAGTCATGATGGGCAAATACCTGAACCACTTCGCCTATCGTTTGATCCGCCCACACACAGGACTTATGGCCGACTATTTCACGATAATCGATGACCATAAATCCATCAAGCCTCTCAATTCAATTTTATGATTGTCTGAATATCCACATTATCGGTATTCATGCTGGTATAACAAGGCTAGCAAGCGGTTTTTTGAACAGTTGATGAGAGTCTTTCGATTAGGGCCAAATCCGCCAAACCTGACCTTGCCTGTTGATGGTAGTCTTCAGATATGACAAGTTCGTGACTGTGATAAAATACGACAGGGCAGTGTGTGACTGGTAATTGATTGAAAAAAGTTCCACAGGCCAAACATCCATTAGGCAGATGGATGCGCGGGCGTTTATCGAATTCCCTCCCCCAACAAGCCCATCACCCCGTCCTTTTGTTGAACATGGGCTTGGAGGATTACTTGATTACCTCCACCGTCAGGCATTCCCGGCCAACGCCTAGTGCGCCGCCTTTAAACATCTACAGACAATCGCATGAGAATTCAACGCTGCCAAAGCAAAAGTGTAACACTCATGTCATATATCGGGCATACCGTATAGACGATTTAACCGAATTTATAATCCCGACGGACTAGGCCATTCTTCAACACACAATCCGGTCGAAAGGAATCACCACTTGGAACAGTCCGTAGGCTGATTAGCTCGCCTCAAACAATCTGTTTATCCCAGTGGAGCCTGAAAATATGAAGATCACAACTGTTAGTAGCCATCTTAGGCGCATGCGGACGCTTGCAGCCCTAATCGCAACCGTGCTGTCAAGCCCGTTATTGGCACAGGCCGAAACTCACATCTTGGTAGGAACCGACACTTATGTTCCGTTCAGCACGGGCCTTGCAGCAGGTTCAGCCGTTTATCTCAACACCGACAATAATCCAATCAACACCGACATCCGGGCCACCCAGCGCTCGCTAGGCTACCGCGAGGTTGATTATAAAGCCCAATTCTCTGCCTTGCTAAATTTCAGTCAGGTTACACCGACTGAATCGGGAGGAAACACACTTTATGATTATTCCTCTCAAGCAAACAAAAATACAGATTTGGTCGGTTTCTGGAAAAGCAAAGATTTACCAATCATCATCGGTCCCGATGGCAAAGCCTATATCACCGACGGGCATCACACGACAGCGGGCTATCTGGCAGCAGACAGCGACACGCCACCGCGGTCAATCCTTCCAGGTGAAGAACATGTCGTGTTGGGCCATGTCGTCCAGAACCTTTACACTGGTCCCGCCACACAGCCGGATGACGCTTGGTGGCAAGCACGCCAAAGTGCGAACAATGCCTTCTTGTACGGCACGGTGGGCAACCAACTTGCCCAACCGACCGATCCGGGAGGCAACAGCGGCCTACAACCCATCCTGCCTAGTGTCCTGCCTATGCCGACAGTCCCCGGCACTGCCAGCATGACCAATGATAGCTATCGTAGCCTGACTTGGGGACTGGCGGACGGCATCACCAATGGCAACAAGGGATTTTCCAAAACCAACTCGCTTTCGACGGCAACCCCACAACCAGACATCAATTTTGTCGAATTCTACTGGGCGGATTTCCTGCGTAACCGGATTATGTGGGATGACACCAGGACCGGCCATGCCCTAGGCTCCGGGCAGAGCGATGCCAACCTCATCTCCGCGCCGATCTCGTTCTTTGCCGCCGTTGCCAACGGTACTGCACTAGCCAAGTCGGAAATCTATAAAGACCAGTATGGGCGCACATTGAACGATTACAATAATGCCAGCTTTGGCGACAACACCCAGACGTGGGCGGGTGCTTCGCTCAAAAATGGCCTTGCCAAAACTACGAACATTTATGATATGTATCTGCTCGACGACTCGACCGTAAAGGGCGATATCACGCCTTCAGCCAAATCCACCAACCACTTGCATATAGACACCACTACCGGACAAACCATCGACGGTAAAATACAAAACTTCGCCTCGGTGGACATCAATAAAGGGGCTAGCGTCAACGCCACATGGAAAGATACGGTGCTGCAACCCCAAAATTCCACATTGACCATCGCTCCCGGCACTGGTACGGTAGTCTTTACCAATGAAAATAATTACTCTGGAACCACCAACGTTGGAGCCGGAACGCTAGTAGTCGCTGATGGTGGGTCCATCAGCAATAGCAGCGCAGTCACAATCAATAGCGGGGCAACGCTGATTAACAACGGCAGCGTGGGCATCGCCACCGGCACGGTGGACGTGTTCGGCAAAATAGGCGGCAGTGGTATCTTCAATGCGCCAGTTACCATCGAAACTGGAGCAAGCCTCAGCCCCGGCAATAGCCCCGGAATACTTACTTTCGCCAGTGGTCTCTCGCTTAAAGATGGATCATTCCTAGACTTCGATATTGGTGCCTTATCCGATAAAATATTTATTACGGCTGGCTTGTTTCAAAAAACGGCAGGTGGTAATGGTATTACCGTAAACTTAAACAAAGGCTCCGGTTTTGCCTATGGCACTTATTATGAATTGATTGACTGGTCTGGGGCATCCCTATCGGGGATTGATGCCAGTATTTTCCATGCGGGACTGCCATCAGGGCAAATGGCCAGTTTCAGGATCGTTGGTAACAAACTGGAGTCTGCCGTGATATTGCCTGCCCCACCCACCCTCTGGCTATTTGGGATTGGTCTGGCGGGTATGGGCGTATTTTCCCGTCGGGCAAGGAAGCAATAACGCTGTGCGGGCTTTTGGGGGTTTTTCCTACTCCAACAAGCCCGCCATCCCGTCCTTGAGCGCCACCCCGGAAATACCCAACCGCAAGGCTTCCCCGGTCAGGTACAGCAGTTTGGCGGTGGCTTCCGCGTAGCCCAAGCCTTCCGGCGGGCGGACGTTAGAAATGCAGTTCCGCTCCGCGTCGGTGTTTCCGGGACGTGG
>CAIWDB010000142.1 GCA_903911305.1 uncultured Methylococcaceae bacterium
GGGCGGTTGAGCATTGAACAATGCTTGTTTTTCACTAAATTCTTCGCGCAAACGGCTTACTGGTGAAATCGTTTCGGACATGATGACCATCCTTAGTTAAAAATAGTGCTGACGAATCTTACCACAAATCGACCCCTCTCTATGTTCCAGGGAGGGGTCGATGGTGAAAATGGTTTTATCAGGAAATGGAGTTGTGGTTGTTGATAGTTTCTTTGGGGGCGCCACCAACTTTTGGCTTCGGCTTGGGCAAATAAGAATCCAGAAAAGAGGGTGCTTCGGGGTTGTCGGCATGCAAGGCATCTTCGAATTCCCCGGCTGCCACTGGTCGATCGAAGCGCGGTAACTTCCGAACGCCAAACACATTCATGAAATCTGCAATGCGGTTATACAGGCTGTAGCGATATTCCTGCATTTTCAGCGATTGCCATTCAACAATGGATGCCATGGAACCTTGCACGCGTGCTTTTTCGCGCACGATTCTGTGAATACTCTCAGGGTCACGGTGTCCGATGGGGGAGAGCAATAGAGCATTGGCGGCTAAAATCAGCAAGCTGAAGGTAATTAAGACAACCCATCCGCCTTCTGACCATTTGCCGACAATTTGACCTACAAAAACAATCGCGGAGAGTACGCCTGCCAATCCAGCTCCAAAGGCCCCCCAGGTGCGTGACTTTCCGGTATGGGTCTTGAGAATGTGCTTGCGGATTGCAAATCCCATTACCATGATCGGCATAAATACGCCCACTCCGTAATAAGGGACAGCTGCGCTGGTTTGACCACGCACCAGAAATTGGATAATGACAGCAATAATGAACCCGGCGGTTACCGAGCGGGTGAAAGTCCCTTGTTTATTGCGATAGACCACAACTTCGGGTACTTCTCCAATGGCAACATCGCGCCAGGCAGTTGCCTGTAAATCTTGAAATGCTGTCATGGATGCGGCGGCAAGCAGGGCTACTGCCAGAATTTGGTAAGCCCAGTAAAGCAGCTTTCCGCCCGAACCGAATTGGGCGAAGCCAATATAAGCTAGGTTGCCGACCAATGACCGACCGAGAGTGCCGTCAAAAACGTTGAAATGAATGGCAAAATAGGTCAAGAACAGGGTGGTAACTCCGCCGTAAAACAGGAATGATGTTTGTACGAAACGCCCAATGCCCGATTTTCCGCTGTAGAAATTCCACAAGCCCATTAGTTTGGGGAAACGTTGTTTTCCCCATTTGACAATTTCCGCGTCATCATCGATTACAAATTGAATACCATTTGACATGGCTTCCAGGCCGCTTAGCGCAACAAGGCCTTTCATGGAGGCTGTTAGCATGTGGTAAATAGCTTGTGATAGGCTGGCTGACTTGATCGATTCGGTATATGGCGCAGCTGCGACTCCGCTGTTCTTGGCGAGGAACAATCCAATTGCCATCGTGACGGTCATCAACAGGAATACTCCCAAAAGCGTGAAGACAATCCGGGATGATTCACCACGGCCACGAATGGTCAGATACCAAGTTACGCTTGCCAGTATCGCGCCGATGGCGAAATGCCAGAACCAGTGGATGCCGTAGGAATCTGTAATGGATAATAACTGATCCACTCCAGATAGCGATGAAACAACAATGGTGAAGATGTAATCCTGAATCAAAACAACGGCCACTACGAGGCTTAGTGCTGGCGTCAGATAGCGCATTGATGCGGTATAAGAACCGCCGCCTTCGTTGAAGACGCCCAGGGAATACATATAAAGAGCGCCAAAGACGATGTTAGCCAATGCGATGAA
>CAIWDB010000143.1 GCA_903911305.1 uncultured Methylococcaceae bacterium
GCCATTATGCCGAATGACTAAAACTTTTGCCATAAAAAAACCCGCGGAGCCAGAGGCCACACGGGTTTTATTACCTTAAGAATCGTTCCCACGCGGAGCGCGGGAACGAAGCAAGTCTTACAGGCTGTAGTACATATCGAATTCGACCGGGTGGGTGGACATGCGGAAGCGGGTCACTTCCTGCATCTTCAGGCCGATGTAAGCATCAATCACGTCGTCGGTGAACACGCCGCCTTTGGTCAGGAAGGCGCGGTCTTTGTCCAACGCATCCAGAGACATATCAAACGAGTAGGACACTTGAGGAATGGCTTTCTCTTCTTCCGGCGGCAGGTCATACAAATCTTTGTCCATCGCGTCGCCGGGGTGGATTTTGTTTTGAATGCCGTCGAGACCGGCCATCAACATGGCAGCAAAGGCTAAATAGGGGTTGGCGGTGGAGTCCGGGAAACGAACTTCGATGCGGCGTCCCTTTGGATTCTGCACATACGGAATGCGGATGGAAGCAGAACGGTTGCGGGCCGAGTAAGCCAGCATGACCGGGGCTTCAAAGCCAGGCACCAGACGCTTGTAGCTGTTGGTGGATGCGTTGCAGAAGGCATTCAGGGCATGCGCATGTTTGATGATGCCGCCGATGTAGAACAGTGCGGTTTCCGACAGGCCACCATACAGGTCGCCAGTGAACATATTCTTGCCGTCTTTTGCCAAGGATTGGTGGACGTGCATGCCGGAGCCATTGTCGCCGACCAAAGGTTTAGGCATGAAAGTAGCCGTTTTGCCGAAAGCGTGGGCGACGTTCTGCACCACATATTTCAAGATCAACACTTCGTCGGCCTTCTTGACCAATGTGCCGAACTGAACACCAATTTCGCACTGACCGGCAGTGGCAACTTCGTGGTGATGGACTTCTACAACCTGGCCGAATTCTTCCAAGGTGTTACACATGGCAGAACGCAGATCCTGCAAGGAATCAACGGGAGGAACCGGGAAGTAGCCGCCTTTGACACCGGGACGGTGACCGATATTGCCGTCTTCGTAGACTTTTTCAGAGTTCCAGCCGGCTTCTTCAGAGTCAATCTTGAAGAAAGCGCCTTGCATGGAAGTGGCCCAGCGCACATCGTCGAACACGAAGAATTCATTCTCAGGGCCAAAATAGGCCGTGTCGGCAATGCCGGTTGACTTAAGATAAGCTTCTGCGCGATGGGCGATGGAACGCGGGTCACGCTCGTAGCCTTGCATGGTGGAGGGTTCGATGATGTCGCAACGCAGAACTAAGGTCGTGTCGTCAAAGAATGGGTCGAGTACTGCGGTGGACGGGTCCGGCATCAGGATCATGTCGGATTCGTTAATACCTTTCCAGCCAGCGATGGACGAACCATCGAACATTTTGCCGTCTTCAAATAGGTCTTCGTCAATGGTGCTGGCGGGTACGGTGACATGCTGTTCCTTTCCGCGCGTATCGCAGAAGCGGAAATCAACATACCTGACCTCATTGTCTTTGATCATCTGAAGTACGTCTGTGGGCGTCGTCATGCGTTATTCCTCTGTGTGTTTGTCGAGTTTTAAATTAAACTGGCTGTTATGCATACAGAAATCATACCAACCAACTGACACCCATAAATGACGATGGGTGTTGCTTTTTTTTTCCGGCTTTACCTTAATGTTCCTGCTGTGTCCGCTCTTCCATGGTGCGAAAAGCGTCATTATAAGGCAAAACTAGAAATCTTTATGCTTTGCTGAATCCTCGGATTCCAGCAATGCCTTGTGCGCCCATCTGTTTTGCTTGGTCAAGGCTGCCTCGGCTCACCCCCCCCAGTGCAAAAACAGGTAGGTTGGCCTGATCAACCAACGCACCAAACTGATCCCAACCCATCGGTAGGGCTTCAGGGTGGCTAGGCGTGGCTAACACCGGGGAAAGCAGGATAAAATCAACCCCGATTCTTTCCGCTTGACGAATCTCTTCAAGCTTATGACATGAAGCTGCCACCCAACACTCTTGGGTCAGCGGCCTTTGTTGCAATGCCATTAGTCGGCGACTGGTTAAATGAACGCCTGCCGCACCCATTTGGAACGCCATCATGGGTTCGGAGTTGAGTATGAGCTTCAAGCCATAGGGCTTGCAATAATCAATGGCCCGACGGGTTACTGTCAGATAGGCGGCTTCATTCTTCGCCCTAACCCGCCACTGAGCCAAAGTAAAAGCACCTTGGCACAAAGTCTCAAGTTTGGCGAACAGTGCAATCTCATCAGCCAAGTCACCATCAACGATAGGGTAAAACTCTGGCAACCTAGCCGCAGTGATGATGGGTCGATTGGCCGCAGGAAAATCATATTGTTGCAATTCGTCAGCGGTAACCCAACGGATCGGTTGGTTCTCCCCTCCGTGAGGGGAACCCGAATAGGCATCCACCCGCCATACGTTCAGCAACACCCGTTTATCGCCATAATCGTGGCGAATTTTGATCAAGGGCGTGGAATGCTCCACGTCGATTGATAATTCTTCAAACAATTCCCGTTTAAGCGCTTGTTCAACTGTCTCACCTGGCTCGACTTTGCCGCCGGGAAACTCCCAAAGCCCGCCTTGGTGCAAATGCTCGTGTCGCAGGGCAATTAAAATTTCACTTCGAGTGTTTCGTATTACACCGACGGCGACATGCAAGGCAGGAGAGTGAATTTGAGAGTCCATGTGTTCAAAAAGTAACAAGAAAAATAAAGGGCAAATTTGATCAACAAACAATCGCCGGCTATGTTCGATAGCGCACAGAAGAATATTTTATTTTGCTGTATTGTCACATTATCCGTGTAGAATGCCCTTTGCTTATTGGAATTGTTGCGCATCTTCGATGTCGGTTGAGGCAATCTTGCTAATGGTGATCCCACGGGAAACACAAACGGAACCCCTTTTATTTGTCGCAAGATGAATCCACCCACACTAGGACAGACATATGAAACTCAAACACGCATTTTTCACCCTGTTGCTCTCCGCTGTTTCAATTGGCGGCGCAATGGCTGCCGGCTCGCCCATGAACGAAGACTTCACGCAGTTGGTCACGCTTTCGCAGAAAGCAATTGAAACTGGCAAGACAGGCACGGTCGAGGCATTCGCAACCGATGCAGAGACCGCGTTTAAAGCGTCCAAAGAGAAATTGACCACCGCAAATTCCCCCGCCATGCAGCGCATCACCGGTAAACTAAAAATCGGCATGAACGAAGCCAAAGCTGGCAAAGTGGCCGAAGGTACGGCCGCCATTCAAGAAGCCTTGTCCATCATGAAAGAACCCCCCAAAGCACAAAAGTTTGGCGGTGGTTCGTAGTCATTAAATCGCCTTTGCGGCAATGGAGGGCGGGCTTTTGTCCCAAAGCTGTTAAATTAACCCCTCTCCCTAAATCCCTCCCCCGCAAGGGGGGAGGGATTTTTGTGCATACACTAGCCCACTTTTGGTCATTCAGTTTAATGGCGACAACCAAAAGCCACAAATACTAGCTTTTGATCCTTACCAATACCACTCCACTCGCCAATGACAAAGCCATGCCTAAAGGCCAAGGGAATAACTCGCTCCGTGGCCGGAAATAGCGCTTGTCTTTTTCTACAGGTTCCAATTCGTCCAACATGGCATAAATCTTATCCAACGCTTCCGTGTCACGGGCGCGAAAATAACGACCGCCGGTTTTCTCGGCTATCGCCGTCATGGTCTTTTCGTCCAAATCTTCAGAAGGATTTACTTTTCGTGTGCCAAAGAAGTCGCGGATGACCATTTCGTCTGCCCCTACTCCAATGGTGTAAATCTTGAGCTTTTCCTTAACCGCCAGTTCGGCGGCTTGCAAGGGCTGGACTTCACCCGCCGTGTTGGCCCCATCACTGAGCAGAATTAGAATACGCTGGTTTTCCGGGTTGTCGCGCAGGCGCTTGACCGCCAAACCGATGGCATCGCCGATGGCAGTCTTTTCCCCTGCCAAACCGATGGCAGATTCTTCCAATAAGGTGTGGACGGTCTTGCGGTCGAATGTGAGCGGAGCTTGTAAATAGGCACGATCGCCAAACAATATCAAACCCATCCGATCTCCGGCGCGACGGTCTATGAATTGACCGGCAACCGCCTTGGTTGCTGTCAAACGGTCTACAGCTTGTCCGTTCAGCTTAAAGTCTCGGATATCCATGCTGCCAGACAGGTCAACCGCCATCATCAAGTCGCGCCCACTCATCGCCAGTTCAATCGGTTCGCCCAACCACTGGGGACGCGCCGCCGCAGTCACGAGCAACACCCAAGCCACAATAGCCAGCCAGAGTAGACTTGGTTTTGGTGCGGCAATCCGATGAGTCGAAGGCAGGGTTTGCAATTCTTCCAAAAATGGCGCTTTCAACGCGGCTTGACGAGTGGCATCCACCAATGGAATCAATTGCCGAACCAGCCAAGGCAAGGGTAGGCACAGAAACACATAAGGCCAAGCGAATTCGATCATGGTTGTATGTCCTCGCGTGGAATCGGCTTGGAAAAGCGGCTGTAATCTCTGTCCGAAGAGGGATGTGCATTGGGATTGGGCGGTTCAACCCATGTATTAACTTTAGCTATGGAATCAGTTGAGGGTATTGTGACTTGCTGATTCCGAGCAGTCTTTTTGGTTGCCTTACCTGATCTTGGTAATTGTTTGATGCACTGCCGACAAAGTGTAAACAGCGCATCCAAATCGGCTTGGACTTCCCGACGATATGGCGCTTCTATGAATAAACGCCCTACCCCTTCGCTAAATGGTTTGCCGCCCGTGAGCCCATCCAAAAACCTCAGCCACTGTTCGCCTACCAAGCTGGCGACTTCTTCACGGCGATAAACGCTGATGGAAACTCTACGCATCAGGATTGCCAGTTGCTGCACTTTTGCCCGCGCATCGGCAGTGCTTTGGACAATGCGCTCCAACTCAGCCAAAGCTAGCTTTTTCAAAGTTGTCCGGCGTACAAACCGCCACAGCCATACCAAAAAAATCAATAGGGTCGGGATGCCAATCAACAGTAACCACCAGCCGGGGGCAAGCGGCCACCATCCAATGGGTTCGGGTAGGTGAACATCGCGTAAGGGTAAATTCGGTTCCATGGTTTAACGGTTTGGATGGCTAAAGCGTAGGCTTTCCCGCAACACCTTCAAGGGATCATCGGTTGTCAGGCAAGGAATAAAGCGCATACGGTTTTGCCGGGCAATTTGAGTAAGTGATCCTAAGCGTTGGGCAAAACGACTCGCGTGGACGTTGGCGGCGGCTGGCGATGCATCCAGTGAAAGTTCGCGGTCGCCATGGGTGAAACGGTAACGCCCACTGGTAGGCAATTGGCCTTCCAGCGGGTCAGACAAAAAAACGAGGGTAACGTCACAATGGCGTCGTAGGCGCAACAGGCTAAACTCACCTGCGCTGCCAAGCCCACGGAAATCACTGAAGACAAACACTAAACTGCCCGGCCTTGCATGTTGAACCAACCGTGCCAATGCCTGATCCAACCCCAAATTGGAATTGGGGCTATAAGTCGGTTCGGCTTCCACCAATTTTTGGAGAAGATGCAAAACGGCACTTCTCCCATGTTCAGGTTTTAATTCAACCCCGCCGGTTTCGGTGAAAACCTGCCCACCAATTCGGTCTCCGTGACCTTGCGCACTCCAAGCAGTCAATGCAGCCAAATGAGCGGCTTGCACAAATTTGAAGACACCACGGGTGGCGAAAAACATAGGCGCACGGGCATCCACAGACAAGAACACCGGCCTTTCACGCTCTTCCCGAAATAGTTTTGTGTGGGTCTTGCCAGTGCGTGCGGTGACTCGCCAATCAATGTGGCGAGTATCATCGCCAGGCGTGTAAAGCCTTGTTTCGTCGAATTCCATCCCCCGCCCTCTAAATCTGGAGAGGTAGTTGCCGCCTTGTGCGGCACTAATTTTTGTATGACGGAGCTTCAGCCCACCGGCGGACTGATTGAGCAAAATCAACGTGGGTAGTTTGACGCGGACGGCGTTATTATTCATGAGACGTTAAGCAGCAATAAATTGATCCAAAATATTGTCTAAAAAATTCCAGCCTTTGTCAGTGCAGCGAACACTGCGACCACTGCGTTCCAACAAACCGTCGCCTAGACAATTGGACAGCGCGGGTTCCAACGAACTGATGGGCAAACCCGTTCGCTCAGTGAACAAGGACTCGACAAAACCTTCCCTCAGTCGAAGATGGTTCATCATGAACTCCAAAGGCAACTCGTCCTTTGCCACGCTATCGCAACCGCCTATGCTGGCCTGAGTGCCCGCGCTTTCCAAATAGCGAGCTGGATGGCGGACTTTCCATAGTCGGGTAATATTACCAGAAGGATCGGTGAGTTTCCCATGGGCACCCGCCCCAATTCCTAAATAATCGCCAAAACGCCAATAGTTTTCGTTATGTCGGCAGCGAAATCCTTTTTGTGCATAGGCTGAGATTTCATATTGACGGTAGCCTTCTCGTCTCAATAATTCTTGGCAAGCCTTCTGAATGTCCCAGATGATGTCGTCGTTGGGTAGCGTAGGAGGGTAGCGGTGAAAAAGTGTGTTCGGTTCCAGCGTCAATTGGTAAAACGACAAGTGAGTGGGTTGAAGCGCAATCGCTAGCCGAATGTCTTCCAAGGCATTTTCAATGGTTTGTCCGGGTAGGCCGAACATCAAATCCAAGTTAAAATTGTCGAAGCCGGACGCCTTGGCAAATCCAGCGGCCCGAACAGCTTCATGACTGCCATGAATGCGCCCCAAGGCTTGCAGGTGCCGGTCATTGAAACTCTGTACTCCCATCGACAGGCGATTTACACCAGCTTCACGGAAGCCTCTGAACTTACCACTTTCCGCTGTGCCGGGATTGGCTTCAAGGGTAATTTCAGCCCCATCTGTGATGGGTACTTTCTCTTGAATACCCATTAACAAGGCATGAATAGCTTGCGGACTGAACAGGCTGGGTGTTCCTCCGCCGATAAACACTGTTTCGATGGTTCGTCCTGAGACCCTAGGTAAATCCTGCTCCAAGTCAGCCAACAATGCAGAGACATACGCCGATTCGGGCAAATCACCATTCGCTGCATGAGAATTGAAATCGCAATAAGGACATTTGCGTACACACCAAGGGATGTGGACATACAGACTCACCGGTGGTAGGTTTTCCATTTAATGAAACTCATTGGTGGCGTAATTAAACAATAATATTTTTGCATTTTTTACTTGATATAATCAGTGAGTTGGTGAAGCCGCATCTGTATAGAACAAGCCTTGAAATTTAGAGTTTCAAGCTCTCATGGCATCATCAACGAATTGTCCATACCTTGAGCTGAATTTGGTTAATCCTGATATAATCCTCCTATCTTCAACCAATAAGGTGTTTATATGACTTGGTCCGAAAGCAAACAGGAAAAAGTCTTGACTATTGTGTGCAAACATGAAAAGAGACAGACACGGTTGTTACAAATTTTGCGAGAGGTACAGGAAGAATTTCACTGTGTTCCCAGATATGCGATAGAAATCGTCGCTGCCGAACTTGGACTCTCCCGAACCAAAGTGGAGGGCGTAGTCCAATTCTACAGCTTGCTCTCTTTGGAACAGCAGGGTCGTTTTCACATTTTATTTAGCGACTCAATAACCGACCAGTTTCAGGGTAGCCGTAAATTGATGGACTATATGTCTGCCAAGCTAGGGGTGAAGCCCGGTCAAACCCGTAGCGATGGCAAAGTAAGTCTTGGGTTTACTTCTTGCACTGGCCTATGCGACCAAGGACCGGCAGGACTGGTGAATGGTCATTGGATTTCTCGCTTAAATGAATCCCAAATTGATCGCATTGTGGACATGGTTGAGCGTGAAGTACCTGTCTCAAGCTGGCCTTTAGAATTTTTTCATGTTGAGGATAACATACAAATCCCCGGCCTTTTACTTCAAAGCCCTATTGAACAAGGCGAGGCTTTGAAACAATCTGTCCGCCAAGGATTTGACGAGATATTCATAGAAGTCACCCGCTCAGGTTTGCGAGGCCGAGGAGGGGCTGGTTTCGAAGCGGCATGGAAATGGAGATTTTGTGCGGAAGGCCCGGAGGATTATTCTGGCTTGTCGCTCGTGGGTCGAAATGAGCGATATGTGGTGTGCAACGCTGACGAAGGGGAACCCGGCACTTTTAAAGATCGCATACTTCTCAATAGCAATGCCCACCAAGTCATTGAAGGAATGACTGTTTGTGCCGGCGTAGTGGGGGCAAAACAGGGTTTTATATATCTACGCGGGGAATACTATCGCCTTCGTCCTAAATTGGAGGCGATTTTGGCAAATCGTCGCGCCAATAACCTCCTCGGAAAAAGCATACTCGGTAGGAATGGCTTTGATTTTGACATTGAAATTCACATGGGTGCGGGTGCTTATGTGTGCGGTGAAGAATCGGCTTTGATTGAATCCTTGGAAGGCAAACGCGGTGTGCCTCGCGTCAGACCTCCTTACCCGATTGACCGGGGTTATCTTGACCAACCCACTGTTGTCAATAATGTGGAAACATTTGCCGCTGTTGCCGCCATAGCAGCTTATGGCGGTGCATGGTTTGCTACCCACGGCACGGAAAAATCAAAGGGCAGTAAGATCATCAGCATCAGCGGAGATTGTGAGCGTCCCGGCATTTACGAATACGATTTTGGCATAAGCATAGCGGAAATTCTCATGGACTGCGGGGCGGAGAATACGCTTGCCGTACAAGTGGGCGGTCCATCAGGGGGGGTTATTTCCGGCAAGGAATATCACCGTAAACTGGCGTTTGAAGATTTGGGGACTGGTGGCTCCTTCATGATTTTCAACAAAAAGCGCGATATTTTGGAAATCGTCCGTAACTTCACCCATTTCTTTGCTCATGAGAGCTGCGGGTTTTGCACACCTTGCCGAGTTGGCACTACCTTGCTCAAAAATCAGGTTGACAAAATTTGCGATGGGCATTCCACTGCCTTGGACTTGGTCGGGCTAACTAGCCTTGCAAAATTCATCAAAACAGCTAGCCATTGCGGTCTTGGGCAGTCAGCCGCCAATCCTGTTCTTGGCAGCCTTTCACATTTCCCTCAAGCTTACAAGGATCGCTTCAAGGATGTAGTGTTCGAACCTGGTTTTGATTTGGACGAGTCTTTAGAAACCGCAAGACAAATGAGTTTGCGCGACGATCCATGGGCACATTTGGAGCAGTAAGGAATGAGCAAGAATACATTGACAATAGACGGCAAACCAGTTCAGTTCAAAGAAGGCGAGACCATCATGGAAGCGGCGACGCGCGCCGGCATTTACATTCCACACCTTTGTCACGACCCTGAACTTGAGCCGCAGGGTAATTGCAAAATGTGCGAAGTAAAGGTTAACGGACGCAACTGTTCCGCTTGTACATTTCCAGCCGCCGAGGGACAAAAAGTTTTAAACAACACTAAAGAGTTGAATGAAAATCGGCGTATTATCGTGCAGATGTTGTTCGTCGAAGGCAACCACCTTTGCCCTGGTTGCGAAAAGAGCGGTAATTGCAAACTCCAAGCCATCGCTTATTCTGTGGGCATGATGGACTACCGCTTCCCATTGATTTATCCGAAAAGGGAAATGGATTCTTCACACCCGGACATTTTGCTTGATCGAAACCGATGTATCTTTTGCGAAATGTGTGTCAGGGCCGGACGGGAAGTGGATGGAAAAGATGTGTTTGCCATCTCAGGACGCGGAATTGGCAATCATCTGATAGTCAATTCCCCTAGCGGTTTACTCAAAGACAGCCAACTGGAAGTTACCGATAAGGCCGCCAATGTCTGCCCTGTCGGTGCAATCATTATCAAACGACATGGTTTTGAAATACCTATCGGCCAGCGCATATACGACAATAAACAAATTGGTGAAGTCTCAGTGGCTACCGAAAAGGTGTTGGAGGAAAAAATTCATGGCTGAGAAACTAAAAATAGCTACAACCTCCCTCGGCGGCTGCTTCGGTTGTCACATGTCCTTTTTGGACATTGACGAGCGAATTGTCGATCTTGTGGATATTTTCCAATTTGACCGTTCGCCGCTGACTGATATTAAGCATTGCAGCGAATACGTTGACGTTGGACTCATTGAGGGCGGTGTTTGCAACAGTGAAAATGTTCACACCCTGCGCGAGTTCCGCAAATCTTGTAAGGTGTTGGTGGCTGTCGGTGCCTGCGCCATCAACGGGGGTTTGCCAGCCATGCGAAATTTCGTACCATTGGAAGAATGTTTAGCGGAATCCTATCTGACCGGGGAAGGCATAGTAAACCCTCAGATTCCTAGTGACGTGGAGTTGCCTCTGCTATTGGACAAGGTTCATCCTATCCACGAATTAGTAAAAGTGGATTATTTCCTTCCCGGTTGCCCACCTTCAGGAAATGCCTTTTGGCGATTCCTCACCGACTTAGCTGCTGGTCAAACCCCAACACTGCCGTATGGACTTGTGCATTACGACTAAAGTTAACGATTGAAGTGAAAATTACCTATGATTAGCAAAGACCGCCTTGACGAAATATTCGATAGCCTTGGCTCAAATCTTAGAGTTCGGACACCGGATCTATGTGTCAAAATCCTCCATCAAGTCGCCCGTGAATCCGAGCAGGCAAGCTTGAAAGCTTTGGGCGAAAACGATTTGTGCGCAATTAATTATGAAGACCCCAAAGAATTAATCTGGAGACGCCAACACTGGGCCGATCTGATCTATCGGTCTGACAATGGCGGCAAACTATTACCCAGATTACTGCGCACCGCCATGATTAAAGTGAACATTCACACGTCAGCCTTGGTGGGCCAAGCAGTGGCATACAAAATTGATTGTAATTGGTATGTGCCACAATGAAGTTTTTAGTGGCAGACTAGTAAATTTGGGCTAATCCAGCCCGAAGGGACAGTGTTATCACCGAATCTGTTCAATATGGGTTTTGGCATCCTTGGCATCTTTCCCCGCTGAATCAGTATTGTAGCGTTTGGCATGTTCGACCGCCGAGTTAAGATCGGCTTCGCTCTTTCCGAGTTTCTTTGCCAGATCAGGATTAGTCGCTTTTGCCGCTTCAATGTGCTTTAGGGCTTCCCCAGCGTGTTCGCCTACGGCTTTTGAGTCACCTTGCGACGCTGCGGCTTCCGTGGCGTGTCGCAAGGCTTCATTGGCATGTTGTTCGGCCATGGCAAACCTATCGAGTGTCAAAGCCGTAAAGAAAACCCAAAACACGATGCAAAATTTACTCTTGTTCATTCAATCAACCTCTCTTGTTATCGTAAAATATACCCTACTAACATTGGAAATCCATTAAATTAACGCGCTGCCATGTGGAGTGCGGCGACGAATCGCCGCACTCCACATTGTTCATGGGTGCGTAACATCCATTAAATAACTATTTAATGGCCATTATGGCCAGGGCTGTTTAGGATTGTATAATGGCAAACACTATAGCCGTCATTAGCCAGTGGATTACTTTAGACGATGATCAATAACCGAGCCGCGATTTACCCGGGCACTTTCGACCCCATCACCAATGGACACCTTGACTTAATCTTGAGGGCATCCCGCATCTTTGACCGGGTCATTGTGGCGGTCGCCGACAGCAAAGGCAAGACCCCGTTGTTTGACCTTGCCGAGCGGGTACACTTAGCCCAAGAAGCAGTTGCCGACATTCCCGGCGTCGAGGTGGTTGGCTTCACCAGCCTGCTGGTTGAATGTGCAAGATCGAAAGGCGTCGGTGTCATCCTACGCGGTTTGCGTGCCGTATCAGATTTTGAATTTGAATTTCAATTGGCCGGCATGAACCGGCATTTGGACAATGAACTGGAAACCATTTTCCTAACCCCTTCGGAAAAATACGCCTTCATTTCCTCGTCCATCATCCGGGAAATAGCTCGTCTTGGCGGGGACATATCCGCATTTGTCACCGAAAAGGTCAACACCGCCCTCGTTCAAAAATATTCTACCCTACCAAGGTAAACTCATGGCTTTAATAATTTACGACGAATGCATCAACTGTGATGTCTGCGAGCCTGAATGCCCGAATGGGGCGATTTCCCAAGGCGAAACTATTTACGAAATCAACCCTTCCCTTTGCACCGAATGCGTAGGCCATTTCGACAAGCCGCAATGCATGGAAGTCTGCCCGGTGGACTGCATCGAAAAAGACCCGGATCGGGTGGAAGATAAAGATAGCCTGTATAAAAAGTATCTGGCGTTGACAGCGAAATAAATTAAAATAAACGCAAGCAGTCAGTGCCAAGCACCGGGAGCGTCCTCTTGGCAAAATATAAAACAACCCCGAAAAGCGAGAACTTGGCGTTTTAGCAATTACGAGCGAATAAAAAGTACTGGAACATAAATCGTAGCCAACATATAACATCAGAATTTGAAGTTTCAACCAATAGGACAACCCCGGACTCTGCTTCGCTACATTTGGGTTACTTCAGCTTAAACAGATAAGCATTCAAAACTATTTCAGATAAATCAATGAAAAGTCGATCTTCATCAAGCATTGCCTATACAGATAAAATAATCGAGTTCATGAAATCAAGGGAAGGGATAGTTGACATTGAAGAACTACAAAGCCTATTTAAGGTTACAAAAGCCACTCTCAAGATCAAATTAAAACAAGCGATGAGGGAGGATAAGACCCTACAAGGTAGGATAGCCTGTGTATTCCCAGATACAGAATCGATAATTGATGAAGCAGAAGCTTGTATTGGAAAAATAATTGGAGAGAATCTTGTACATGCAAACATGAAATGCCGAAGTATGGTAGACACATGGTCAGAAGCATTTGCGGAGCATTTCTGTAAATCTATACTTAGATCTTACATCAATAACGAAACAGGTGATATAATTATAAGTATTGATAAAATTTTTAATACTCTTTTACAGCCTTACGAAAAATATTTAAGTCAACGCGATAATAGTTTAGTTTCTATTGCTGGAACTATAAATCAATCTTTATTGATCAGAGCTTTGAAAAATTCAGGGCTATCTGACCAAGGGGAAGCTCCTCAATTTAAAGAAACAGGGAATAAAAGTAAAGGTGACATACATATTTATTTCTATGGTAGCCGAGGTCATATAACACTCTCTGTGGAAGCTAAAAGTTATGCGGCTAGGGAAAGATTAATTCGAGGTTTAACCGACATACCTTTTCCTAAAGTAGGGGTAGGTTTCTTCACGAATGCCTTGGAATTTGGAAAGGACAGAGTGACTCAAATGGCTACTATAGCCCAAGTGTCAGCACTTTATATGCCATATGCTACATATAAAGCACTTACAGAAGGGGCAAAAGCTGTAGCACATTCTGAAACAGGGCGCATATGCCGTTCCTTAGAAAGCGACTTTATCCAAGATATGAAAGCCTTTGTAAAAAATGGTTTAATTCAATACAAGTAATTTATGCCAGTTTAATACAAGATAAATTTTACGCAAACTAGGAATCTAGTTGCTGGTAAAAGGCATTCATGAAAATAGGATAAGCAGCTTCGATAACACTGTCGTGTCCAATGGTTGATTCCAAATTTTCAAGAATTCGGTTGATCTCGTTAACTTCAATTTGATCAAACATTCGTGAACCATCTGAAATTAGAAAAATATCCGCCGGGTCATCCTCTGGATGAAATAACAAGTCTTTGCATTTCATTTCAGAAAACCAGATTAAAGCACCATCAAATGAAACTTCGTTTAATTTAGGGATTCGAGATTGAGTTTGCATGGTAATACCTCAAGCAGTTGCGTAAAAAAAGGGTAATTCTGGCTCTAATATATCGACTTCCAACATGGGTAACATTAGTTCAGCTATATGTATTATAATATTAACGACTACCGTATTGCCAAACTGTCTATAAGCCCTCGTATCCGACACCGGTATCCTAAA
>CAIWDB010000144.1 GCA_903911305.1 uncultured Methylococcaceae bacterium
ACAACAGCTTTACCGGGACCACGATAATCGGCACCGCTGGAACCCTCAGACTAAGCGGAAATGGCAGCATAGCCAATTCTAGCTTGACAAATAATGGCGTGTTTGACATCTCCGCCACGCTGGCAGGTTCAAGCATTCAAACCCTGAATGGCAGCGGTCAAGTGAACCTAGGCGCACAAACTTTGACCCTGACGAATGCATCGGGCAGTTATTCAGGAAATATTGACGGCACAGGCGGTTTGACGATTGCCGGGGGAACCGAGACCCTGACAGGTTTCAATGCACCCTATTTCGGCCTGACCTACACGGGCTTGACGACCATCAACCCCGGCGCGACCTTGGCTTTGGCTGACTATGGGGACATCTATTATTCCAGTGGCGTAGTCAATAACGGGGTGTTTGATATATCGGCCATTAATTCCGGCTATAGCTTCATCAATAACTTATCGGGAAGTGGTGAGGTGAACCTTGGTAAAAATACTTTGGGGTTGGAAAATGCTTCAGGAACGTTCTCTGGCAATATCAACGGCGATGTCAATTCTGGATTTGTGATTGTAAATGGAACCAAAACATTAACAGGTCAGAACAGCAATTACTCGGGATTCACCGACATCTTCAGCGGCGCGACGCTTGCGCTGGGGGGTTCAGGCAGCATCGCCAATTCCACCGTATGGGACAGCGGTTTGTTTGACATATCGGGGACTCTGGCAGGGGCATCCCTGCAAGGACTTTATGGCGAGGGGGTTGTGAACCTTGGGGCACAAACACTCACACTGAATGGTTTTAGCGGCTTTTCGGGAAACATTACTGGAACTGGCGGCCTGACGGTCAATTCCTTCGAAAGTATGGGCGGGACCAACGCTTATACCGGTTTGACGACTATTAATAATGGCGGGTCATTGTCATTGGTGGGCGTTGGCAGCATTGCCCAGTCCAGCGCTGTGGTCAACAATGGCTGGTTTGACATTGCTTACACCAATACTGGTGCTTCCATCCGTTCATTGGCGGGGAACGGTTGGATGCATCTAGGCGATCAAACCTTGACCTTGACCCATGCAGCCGATACCTTTTCGGGTTCAATTTTTGGGGATTTTCATCCATCAGGCGATTTGTTTCTTGCCAGCGGCGGTCTGGTTCTTGCCGGCGGCACTGAGACTTTGAGCGGATTTGGCTTCCTAGGCAATACAACCGTCCAACAAGGCACCTTGGCGGTCAATGGTTACTTGTATAGCCCGGTCACGGTTGACACCGCCGGTACTTTGCGCGGCACTGGCACGATCTACGGACCCATCACCGTCAACGGCACATTAGCCCCCGGCAACTCGCCCGGCACATTGACGACCTTTGGCACAGTGACGATGAACAATAGCAGCGTGTTCAAATCCGAGATCGACGGAACCGGCACGGGGAACGGTGCGGGCAACTATTCCCGTTTGGTGGTGACGGGTGCGGGAAATCAGTTTATCGTCAATGGCGCAAGCCTAAACACCGTGTTTCGTGGCATTGGCGGCAATGCCAACAACAATTTCACGCCACAATTGGGCCAAAAATTCAATATCGTGACCGCTGAAGGCGGCATCGTCGGGCGCTTCGCCCATAACAGCCTGACTGGGCTTAACGGCAACACCCGCCTAGATGCGTTTTACAATGTTGGTAGCGGCAACAACATTGAATTGATCGCAACCCCCAGTTCCTATGACGGGTTCATGGCGCTCACTGGGTCCAATGGCAACGCCCGCTCGGTGGGTGGGGCGTTGGATCGGATGCGGGTCAAAAACGATGTGGGTTGGACTACTCCCCATCAGGATCAGTTGCTTTACTCCGTGGCAAATCTTAACGCTGTGCAACTGCCTCGGTTTGCGACCGCGCTGGCCGGCGAAGTGCATGGCGCGATGGCCGCCGCCGCCCCCGATGCCGGTCGCTGGCTGCAAACCGCACTGGCCCGTCAATTGAGTACCGCTGCCCGTGAAGGCGAAGAAG
>CAIWDB010000145.1 GCA_903911305.1 uncultured Methylococcaceae bacterium
ACACTGCGCGTCAACCAAACATTACCGCCTATGGTCGAACCCGTCCCAATGGTGATTCTTCCGAGTATGGTAGCCCCGGCGTAGATCACCACATCGTCCTCCACGATGGGATGTCTTGCGTTGCCTTTAAGCAACACGCCATTCTCGTCGGTCGGGAAACGCTTGGCCCCCAAGGTGACTGCTTGGTAAAGGCGCACTCGCTGACCGATGATTGCGGTTTCGCCGATGACGACCCCAGTGCCGTGGTCGATGAAGAAACTGCCGTCTATTTGCGCTCCGGGATGGATGTCGATGCCGGTTGTCGAATGGGCAAGTTCAGAAATCATGCGGGAGATTAAGGGCACACCCAACTGGAACAGTTCGTGCGCGATCCGGTAGTGGATGATCGCGGTGATGCCGGGATAGCAAACCAGCACTTCGTCAACACTGGTCGCCGCCGGGTCGCCTTCATAGGCCGATTGAATGTCGCTGTCCAGCAAGGCGCGGATTTTGGGTAGGCGCGATGCAAAGTTTTGGGTTATGGTTTTGGCGCGCTCATACTCATCCTTGCTTAATCCGTCCTGTCCAGAAAGGAATTGAAGCTCCAAGCGGACTTGTTCGAACAATTTGCTTAATGTGACATCAAGCGTGTGACCGACGAAGTAGTGGGTCCCGCCCTCGGTGAAAGCAGGCAACCCTAAACGATTCGGGAAAAGCACGGCGCTTAAGCCTTCTAAAATACTGGCTAGACTCTTGCGCGACGGTAGCCAGGGTGGCCTGTCCTTGCGCTGACGTTCTTCCAAGGAGTTCAGCCTCAACACCCCCAGTTCGGCGACAATCGAGTCAATATCAAAATGCAATTGCTTGTGGTGAGGGTGTCTGCTTATCTCTCTGACATTGCTGCTCATGATGCCAACCCGTTGGAGTCGAATACGCCTTCAAACAAAACCGAACTTAAATAGCGCTCGCCAGAGTCGGGTAGGATCACTACGATGGTTTTACCTGAATTTTCAGGGCGTTGGGCAAGCCGCACTGCCACTGCGGTAGCCGCACCGCAGGAAATGCCAGACAATATGCCCTCTTCATGCGCCAAACGCCGCGCAAACAGGATCGCGTCCTCATTGCTAACCTGTTCGATCTGATCGACCAAAGACAGGTCGAGTACATCCGGCACGAACCCGGCGCCAATACCCTGTATCTTATGAGGGCCGGGCTGTAATGGTTCGCCCTCACGATGTTGGGTCAAAATGGGGCTGGCCGATGGTTCAACCGCCACAGACACGATGGGCTTTTGCCGGGTCAGTTTAATGTAGCGCGAGACCCCTGTGATTGTCCCGCCCGTACCTACGCCCGACACTAAAATATCAATCGCGCCATCGGTATCTTTCCAGATTTCCGGCCCAGTTGTATCTTCGTGTATGGCTGGGTTGGCAGGGTTTTTAAACTGCTGTAACAGAACATAGCGACTCGGATCAGATGCGGCAATTTCCTCAGCCTTGGCTATTGCACCCTTCATGCCCTTGGCACCTTCTGTCAATACTAACTTGGCTCCGTAAGCAATTAACAACTTGCGCCGTTCCAAACTCATGGTCTCGGGCATGGTCAATGTCAACGGAATGCCACGGGCGGCGGCGACAAAAGCTAAAGCAATCCCGGTGTTGCCGCTGGTCGGCTCGACTAACTCCTTGCCTGGCCCTAGCAGCCCGCGCTTCTCCGCATCCCAGATCATCGCCGCGCCAATCCGGCACTTGACCGAATAGGCGGGATTACGGCCCTCAATCTTCGCCAATACGGTTGCGTCGGCCCCGTCAGTAATGCGGTTTAGCCTTACCAAGGGGGTGTGGCCTATGGAGCGGGAATTGTCTTCAAACCAATGTGTCATGCTTATCCTCCAACTAAGTTTTAATTATTTTAATTATAAGGTATTTTTTATATTATTTTAGATTCAATTAGCATAAACAAATTACTTTTTAGCGGTTGAGCAGTTAATATCTTTGTCAGCTTATTAGTGATAGATCGTTTACTAATCATTAATTGAGTATTTAATTCGTAAAAGGAATGTTTTATCGAAAACATAAAACAATGGTAAGGAATAAAACTGTAACAATATCATGCATCTTAAATCTCTTAAGCATATAAAAAATTCTGATAATGAATCTTATTGGTAATTATAATGGTAATTTAGTTATAAGCTAATAACATATATTACCTATTAATAGGTTAATCTTGTTGTAAAATCGAAACTGACTTTAATTATTTCACAACAAAAGGCGGTTTTATATGAGTAGTAATAATAGCTTTACTCGCGTTGCTGGGTCATTTGGCATAGCCCTGGTTCTCACTGGTTTGATTCTGCCGGAGACAACATTGGCCCGGACTACTACGTCAAGCACTAGTGCCGAAATTCGGGCGTTGCGCGCCGAATTGGCTAGGACTAGAGCCGAGACAAAATCCGAAATTGATGCTTTGCGCACAGAATTATCAAAGACTCGCAACGAAACTAGGGTCGAAGCGCGACAGGTGGATCAAAAAATCCAACTCCATGAGCAGCAAGTGGACAAGAAGCTTGATGATGTCACAAAAGAGGAAAAAGTACATCGCAATTTGGTTTTCTTCCGGGGCGGGTACGCATCGCAGGCGGAATCCCGTAGCAATGAGCTGTTGATCAATAATCAGAATACCACCACATTGACTCCAGGCCATGAAGGTAACACGAATGGATGGTATGTCGGTGCTGGATTTGATTTCAACCTGACACCAAACGTCTGGGGGCTGTGGAATGGGGCAGAAGTCGATGCTGAATTGATGTTCGAATATAAGGATTTTGGTGCCACTTACAATGAATTGGTGAGTTTTGTCAGTCCGCTTACCATCAAGAATAACATCTCGATTTTCGCTTTGACGGCTTCACCGAAAATTAAATTCACCGGGTTGGGCGATTTCAAACCATGGATTATTCCATTTGGATTGGGAATGTATGTCATCAATCCACCATCCAGCGGTGTCACGTATTTAAATCCAGGCGTGGTGTTTGGTGTCGGTGGTGAATATAAAATATGGAATGATTGGTATGTCGGAGCCGACTTTCGCTATAATGTAACCGGTAATAATTTTGGCTATAGGGCAGTATCAAATGGCAAAACCGTGCTTAATAGCACATCAATTGATGGGCTTACGGCGGGCGGTTATTTTGGCTTCGGATTCTAGGGTTGGTCAAGAATGAAATTGCTTAACTAAAACAATCGACCAACAGTCAATTTATCAGGGTGCGCAACCTGCACCCTGATGCAACTTACCCACTTTAGAGGCACCATTATTGGACGAATGATTCCGGGTCATGGAAATCAAATCCAAATGCTTCGGCGACCCCATGATAGGTCACTTTGCCGTCCACGATGTTAAGCCCCTTACGCAATGCCGCGTTATCCCGAAGTGCCTGTTTCCATCCTTTGTTGGCAAGTTCCAATACATAAGGGAAGGTTGCATTGGTCAGTGCCAACGTGGAGGTTCGGGGAACCCCTCCCGGCATGTTGGCGACGCCGTAATGGATAATTCCACCCACTATATAGATCGGGTTTTCATGGGTTGTTGCATGGATTGTTTCGACACAACCACCCTGATCAATGGCAACATCCACAATGACCGCACCGGGCCGCATGGTCTTTAAATCTTCCTTGCGAATTAGCCTAGGGGCGGTCGCACCGTGGATGAGAACCCCGCCGATGACTAAATCAGCCGCGGCGATTTGCTGCAATACATTATGACGGTTGGAAAAAATCAATTGCACATTGGCAGGCATTACATCGCTTAGGTAGCGCAAACGATCCAACGACACGTCAAGGATCACCACCCGTGCACCCATGCCAGCCGCGATCTTTGCAGCATTGGTCCCAACCACGCCGCCGCCAAGGATGACCACTTTGGCCGGCTTGACACCGGGTACGCCGCCCAACAGCAAGCCGCGTCCGCCGTGTACCTTTTCCAAGTACTTAGCCCCTTCTTGCACCGCCATTCGTCCAGCAACTTCCGACATGGGGGTTAATAAGGGCAGTTCGTGTGAAGGTAGTTCGACCGTCTCATAGGCGATGCAGATTGCGCCAGAGTCAATGTGGGCTTGGGTCAGCCGACGGTCGGCAGCAAAATGGAAATAGGTGAACACAGTTTGACCCGCTTTAATCCTCGCCCATTCCGGCTCGATAGGCTCCTTGACCTTGACGATGAGTTCCGCATTGGCCCAAACCGAGTCTGCGCTGGAACCAATGCTTGCCCCAACTGCGGTGTATTGTTCGTCGAGGAATCCGCTGCCAAGTCCGGCACCTTGTTCCACGATAACCTCGTGACCCGCTGCAACCAGTGCTTCGGCACCCGCCGGGACAAGCGAAATGCGGTTTTCGTTGGTTTTGATCTCTTTAGGTATGCCGATTTTCATAGGGGTTCGTACTCGATAAGTGAATGATTCGTGATGGATATCCAATCATGCAGCAACAAATAAGCCATCAGTTGCATGGCTGGCAATCTATCCAATGAATGATACGCATAAAATGGATTGATCGCAGGAATTCAGTCTAGTTGGAAGTCTTGAATGAGTGGGCAAGCTTATCAATGGCATAAAACCAATCATGCTGGTGCTGGTCGTATGGCATCCACGCAAACCTGATCGATTTAAAAACTGATCAGGTTTGGCGGATGTCCGATGGCCTAGCCGCCCCTCGTGCTGCGGATTTTCAGCAAGGCGGCGACGAGCCGGTCAATGTCCTCGCAGGTGTTGTAAAGCGCGAGCGATGCGCGAACCGTTGCTTCCACACCAAAGCGGCGCAGAATGGGTTGGGCGCAGTGGTGCCCCGCGCGCACGGCAATGCCCTCGCGATCCAATGCCTTGCCGACTTCCACGCTCTCGAACCCGGCTAGGGTGAACGACAGAACCCCTGCCTTCTCTTTTGCTGTGCCGTAGATGTGCAACCCTGGCACTTGGTTTAGCAAGCCAGTGGCGTATTCCAGCAACACATGCTCGTAGCGGGTGATGTTTTCCATGCCGACACGGTCTAGGTAGTCAATGGCGGCACCCAGTCCCACCGCGTCGGCGATGTTGCCGGTTCCCGCCTCAAATCGGGCCGGTGCGGGATGGTAGACCGTTTTCTCAAAGGTGACATCCACGATCATATTGCCGCCGCCTTGCCACGGCGGGGTTTCATTCAGCAAGTCCTCCTTGCCGTAGACCGCGCCGATGCCAGTGGGGGCAAACATCTTGTGGCCGGAGAAGACAAACCAGTCGCAGTCCAACTCCTGCACGTCAATGCGCTTGTGCGGGACACTTTGCGCACCATCCAGCAGCACCCGCGCCCCATGGCGGTGGGCCATGGCGATCATCTCCCTTGCCGGGGTGATCGTACCCAAGGCATTTGACACATGGGTGATCGACACGATCTTGGTGCGGGCGTTCAGCAGCTTTTCATATTCCTCCAAGATGACTTGGCCCGAGTCGTCCACTGGGGCGACGCGAAGCACTGCGCCCTTTTCGGCGCACAGTTGCTGCCACGGCACTATGTTGGCGTGATGCTCCAGCCAAGTAATGACGATTTCATCGTCTTTGCCCACATAACGGTGTCCCCAGCTTTTCGCCACCAAGTTAATGCCCTCGGTGGACCCGCGCACGAAAATTATGTTGCGAGGTGAAGGTGCGTTGACGAAGCGCCGCACCTTTTCCCGCGCACCCTCGTAGGCATCCTCGGATCGCGCCGCCAGTTCATGCGCAGCGCGATGGATGTTGGAGTTTTCATGCTCGTAAAAGTAACTGATCCGGTCAATGACGGACTGCGGCTTTTGGGTGGTCGCGCCGTTATCTAGCCAGACTAGCGGCTTACCGTGGACTTCTTCACTGAGGATGGGGAAGTCCCGACGCACCGCATGAGGATCGAAGGGTCGGGCATCCGTGGTCAGTCCGGGGACACCATCGCCTAGTGCAAGGGTGTGCGAACTGGGAATCTCCGGGGCTGGCGCAGGCGACGCTTGGCCCGGGTCTAGGAAGTAAAAGCCAGGTACGACCAATGACGACGGCAGCGCCCTTAGCTCAGCCTCGGTGGGCGCTGCCGATGCCGGTAGGCGGACATCCGCCGGGGCGGATTGAACGCCAGGGATGCCCGTTGTATTTAACAATTCGCTGGCCGGCGCCTTGGGATAAGCATCTTGGGGATGACCGGGCAAGGCTGCAAACAGTTCGTTGGCAAGCCTTGCAATCAGTTCCGGGTCGGGCAAGCCCGACCCAATGCCGACAGGTTCACCGATTGTGGAGTAAGTTCCGATGGGAATGGCAGTGGTCATGTCAGTTCTCCTTTAGCCTAGCCCTACCCCAGAGATGCCTGGCGGCGAGGCATTGTCTACCCGGAATGGGTGACTGGTCGCCTCTTGGCCGGGCACGGCGGTGGGTGCGCCGCTCGTTGGCTCTTGCCCCGCGCTTGAAGGATGATCGAAGCCATCACTACCCGTCAGACGAGAATCGAAAGGGTAGGCGCTGGTTTCTACATCAGACAATCCGAAGGGGTAGCCAAATGTTTCTGATCCCAAGTTGGATGCACCGAGGACTTCGGGCAAATCGCTGCCGTAATGCGGCCCAGCTTCTTCGAGGAAATAAAATGATGAAGCCGATGGCTCACCCCCCAAAGGCGGCAGGCCCGGCCCGCCGACAGACCCGCGCGGGCCTGACTCGACGGCGGGGGCCGCTGCTGCCAGCGGAGGAACATCCGCCACGGGTGGCAAGGTCCCAGTTTCCTGTTGAAAGGAAGCGGGGGGGACGGGGGTGGGCGAGGTAGAACCGCCGCCAAGCTGAACCGGGGTTGTGTCCGGTGTCAGTTCAGGGCGAAAGGCAAACGGCGCGGGTACAGACGAGCCCCCGGCTCTGGTTAGCCCATCCGTGCCAACTGGCAAGGCAGACACCGAACGCAAACTAGGTTCGGCTGGCTGGGCAAACGCGGATGGGGGCGACGGGGAAGTCGGCAATGCGCCGGCCTCTAGCTTGGAGGCAGACGACGGGCCTATGCCCACCGCCGCGCCGGGGAGTGCGGTTCCTTCCGGCTCCAAGAAATAGTAGGACGGCTCGCCGGACGGATTCGCCGCAGTCGTAGGCGAGGCCACACCGCCGATGCCAGACAGCGATGCGGGTGCGGCGCGCAGTTCCGCGTCAGTCGGCGGCGCAAACCCGGATGTCGGCGGCACGTAGCCAGCGGCTGGTTGTGTTGCGATTTCTCCGCCGTGGACTGGGATGATGGCGGGCAACGCCGAAGCCGGCGGCGCTGCCTGCACATCGGCGGCGGTGCCGGGGACGGTGGGCCGTCCCGGTAGGGCAGAGAATAATGCATTCGCCAATTGCGCTATCGTTTGTGCGTCCGGTAGCCCGAAGACTGCCGGGTTGTCCGCAACGACGGGCGCACCGCCCAACTCACCCTGCGCACCCGGCACGCCTAAGTTTGCTGAGGATAAGGGATTACTTGTACTCATGATAATGGCTCACGTCCACGCCTTCGAGCACGCCCAAGGCGTCTTCAGTCAGGATAGCCAAAGAGCAATACAGCGATACAAGATAAGAAGCCACTGCCTTGTGATTGATACCCATGAAGCGAACCGACAGGCTGGGGCTGACTTCGCCCGGCAAGCCCGGCTGGAACAAACCAACCACGCCTTGCTTCTTCTCGCCCGTGCGGAGTAGTAAGATTTTGGTCTTGTCGTCGTCGTCAATCAGTAGTTTATCGCTGGGAACCAGCGGAATGCCGCGCCACGTGATGAACGGCGAGCCGAACAGGGTGACGGTGGGTGGCGGTACGCCGCGACGGGTGGCTTCGCGGCCAAACGCAGCGATGGCTTTCGGGTGGGCCAAGAAGAAGGCGGGTTCTTTCCAAACTTTAGTGATCAGTTCGTCCAAATCGTCCGGGGTTGGCGGACCCTTACGGGTTTTAATGACTTGCGAGGGGGCTGCATTGGCGATCAGACCGTATTCGGGGTTGTTGATCAACTGGCCTTCCTGCTTTTCCTTGACCTTTTCGATGATAATCCGCAACTGTTCACGAACTTGGTCGATGGGACGGCTGTAGAGGTCAGACACGCGAGTTTGAATATCCAGCACGGTTGTGACGGCGTTGAGGAAATATTCGCGGGGATTCTCGTTGTAATTGACGAAAGTCTCTGGTAACACCGCATCGCCACGCGGACTGCATTCGACATCGGCGGGGGTTTCTTCTTCCACCACATGGTTAAGCCGGTAAATGCCCGCTTCCACCGGTGTCCACGGTAAGAAAGACACCAGCCAGCGTGGCGTGATGCCAGCCCATTGAGCATGGGTCTTGGTGGCATTGGCAAGCTGCCTTGCAGCTTTTTCGCCTAGGGTATTGCGGGGTTCGTCGTAATCGGTTATGTCAGACATCAGAAAACTCCTTTGTGTAAGAATAATTAAAAAACATGCCAACTAAGTCGGCCTGTCACAGATATAACAGCCCCACAATATAATGTTATTTAATGAATTATCAAAACGTACCCTTGTCAATGGGTATATTTTCTGTTTTAGCGTATATTCTGCTGCAATAGCAGAAATAAAACTTATTGTCTGGAGAAAGATCGTAGTTTCAAACCACGTTGAGATTGGTCTAAATCCTATGGGTTTTGATGAAATTTCAACTCGGACATAAGACGGGTGCAAACTTATAGCGAATTGATCATCGCCTTCAGTTTTGATGCCTTCCACTAACAATTCAGTGTCCAAGCACGGCAGCACCGACAATAGTGAAATATTTCTGCCGTATTGTACTTTTTCGCCACGATGAAGCTTGGTAAAGAACTTGCCATCCAAGCGTACAAAATTTTGGATGATGCGATGGGGGGATCAATGCAATAGCGTTCGAATTCTCAAGCCTTCTTTCTAGTTTTGCCTGAATGTCGCGCCCTTAGCAAGGCGTACAAGCCTCCGACAAACAGCGATAACGATTCGGGTTCGGGAACGGTGTCCACTTGCGCCTCGACGATGTCATTGGCGCAAGTCATCGCCCAGCGCAACGTGAGTTGTGTGCCTCCCTCGTTTAAGTTCGGGAAATCGAGATCCGACAGTTTGAAATTGTAGGTCAGCAAAGCCCCCAAGACAGGTGAGGGACCCCCAGTCACATCGGGCAATTGAACAAACGGGTCGATAGTAACATTTGCCGTTGTGACTTCAGTACCCTTACCGTTTTTCAGCCTCACATACTGGTTGGAACGAAAATTAGCCGGGTCGCTGCCGTGCGGGGCGGTGTCTGACAGATCCAAAAAGGTGTTGGATGCGATCTGATAAAGTTTTTGCGTGTGGGTGCCGATCACGTAATTCCAATTGGTCAGGCTGGTCGTCGCGGTGTCTTGGTCGTAAGGTGCTGCACCGTAGGGTTTCCAGCCAGTCGTCGATAGCAACAGGTCGCCGTAGATAATGTCGTCAGGGCCGGGGGCATCCGGCTCCACGAAACGGGTCAGGATGCTGACTTGCATGTCGTCCCCAGAGTGGGCAACGGTCAGGCTCAAGATGTCAAAGTCTGACTCAAAACCGACGATGTCGGCCCCCTCGGTGGGAGGAGTGCCGTCACCGTTGCCGCCGTAATAGAGCGGGTTACCGGTCGACCCGTAAGCACTACAGCCATTTCCCGGCAGGCAGGGGTCGTTGAAGGCAATGGTATCGGCCCAAACCGAACCTGTCCCCAGCAGCAGGAAGGCTGATAACAACTGTGCGAACGAGTTTTTCATCATATCTTTCCGATGGTTGCTTTATGGTTGGGTCACGGTGACTGTTGCCGTTGCAGTATTGTTGGAGAAGCTAGGCTCTCCCGTCAACCGGGTGACATCCGCCGTGTTGGTCACGTTGCCGGGCGAGGCGGCGACGTTCACGTTGACCTCTATCGGCCCGCCGAGGTTGCCTACGGTGTAAAGTTTTGCGATGGGCCCGATGTAGGGGACGACGTGGTTGGTCGCAGCCAATACCGGCTGGCTTCTACCGACCACCAAGCCAGAGGTGCTTGCTAGGTTGTCAATCGGGTTGGCCTCGCCGGTTTGCACCGTGTAGTTGCGCTGGCAGACCATTTGCTCGCCGGGGTTTATGGCAGCACCCAAGGGCGGTGTGCAAGCGCCGGTCAAGCTGCCGAGCAGGTTGTCTGACACCGTGACGCTGGTCAGGGCCACGCCGCCGGTGTTGGTCGCCACCAAGGTGTAGGCAATCGGGTCGCCCACGGTCAGCCCGGCGGTCAACACCGCCGTCTTCTCCAGTTCGAGCGCAGCCGGTTCGCCGCTGTTTAGGACATGGCTGTCGGTGTCCACAACCGGGTTGCCGTTGGGATCGGTGCCTATTGCGGTTGCGGTGTTGACCACCCTGCCGGCCGTCACATCAGACACAGTCAGCGGATAAGCCGGGCTGACGGTGCAAGTCGTGAACGCATTGACCGCTAGGCTGTTCGGCAAACAGGTGATGAGGTAGGTTGGACTCGGCAACGACGGGTCGGTGACCACGATGTTGCTCAGCAGTGAAGTCCCGACATTGCGGACGATGAAGCCGTAGGTCACCGTTTCGGGAATATTGAACACGCCATTGCCATTGCTGTCGTTATGTACCGCCGTTTTGGTCAGTTCGATCTGCCCTTTGAGCGGTTGGTTGGCAGACGGGGTGTTGTCCCAGGTGGCGGTCGCGGTCGATTGCCAAGGGATGCCCTTGGGCAAGGTCGGCGTGATATCCGGCGAATAGCCGGTGGTGGTCGCGGTGTTGGCGACATGGCCCGCCGTGGCTTCCGGCACGGTCACCGTGTGCTTGCCGTGGCAAGACACATAGTCGGTGGCGGCCAGTGCGTTGTCGGGGCTGGCGACGAGGGTGAACGGGTGGCCGAGGTGGGTGGTGGCATCGCAGGACAGCGAGGTAGCATTCAACTGTGGGTCTACCAACTCAACTGGGGACAGCTTCACATCGCTGAAGTTGGTGATGGTGTAGGTGTAGGTTAGCTTTTCCCCCGCCTGCGCCTGACCGTCCGCAGTCACGGTCTAGTCCAGTGCTGCGAGGCTGACTTTCTTGACCAGCCCGATCTGCGGGTTGACTGGCGTGACCGTGGCCTTGTCGCAGTTAGCCGTAGCCGAACCGTCGCAGTGCTCGGTGTCGGGTGTCTTGCCGTCACCCGTCACCGTTGACTGGTTGACCAAGTTGCCGGAGGTGGCTGTCGCCACTGCCGTCAGGGTGATGGTTTCCGCGCCGTCCGGCATCTGACCGCTACGGTCGCAGGTGACGGTGACGCCGCTGCCGCCTTGCAACGGCAACGCCGAGGACGGTGTGCAGACCCAGTTCGCGTCCGCTGCCACGGCAGTAATTTTGATGCCCACAGGCGGCGTGTCAATGACCTGGGGTTGTTCGGTCAAAGTTCCGCCGATCTTAGTGACCGTCAGCGTGTAGGTGAATGGCCTGCCCACCGATGGCTGGCTAATCGCAACCGACTTCTGAATGCGCAGTTCGGGCGAATTGATTAAGCCAAAATCCAAGATCAGACTGTCGCCAGCATCGCCACTAGGCCCATGACTCCCAGCACCAGTCGCGCCGCTATCCATATCATTCAGTGGGTTAATGCCGACGGTGAAAGATGAGCTAGTCACCGAACCGTTGCTGGCTGCACCATGGTCATGATTGTTGCCCGTGACAGAGAAATCGGTGGATTGCCCCGTGCTGGATTGGAAACCGACGATTGAACCTCCGCTGGTGAAATTAGACGCTGGCAACACCACGGTGTATGTTCCCGGAGCCAAACCGTCAAAGCGGTAGTAACCATTGATATTAGTCGTTTGCGTATCGACAACAGTTCCGTTGCTATTCAACACTTGAACGACTACGTTTGATAAACCGGGTTCCGTGCCGTTGCGTATGCCATCATTGCCAACCCCACCAGAACCCGCTCCGTTATCATTCCAAACCATGTTGCCAATGGATTGAGAAGTGTAGAAACCCAAGTCATCGGTGGCGTTGACGCTGTTGTCAGGCAACACGCCGGGATAGCCAGTCTGGTCTTCGCCCGTGGGCATGGAACCCACGACCAGCGTGAAGGTGTTGGTGAGGATGCCGTTCGCACTGGGGTTGGCGTTGTCGATGCCGTTGTCGTTGAGATCAACGGTCTGCGTACTGTCGGCCCCGGTCGAACTCAACATGCCGTACATGGGCTTGCCGCTGGCAAACTCGGTGGACGGAATCTTGACGTAGTAGGTACCGGGGGTCAGGTTGTCGAAGTAGTAGTGGCCTGTGGAGTCGGTCGCCGTGCTGGTGACAAATGTGCCTGATCCGGTGTAGAGTTCAACCGCCACGCTGCCAATGCCGGCCTCTGTCCCATTCTGGATGCCATCGTTGGCGATGCCGCCTGTGCCTGCGCCGTTGTCATTCCAGACGCGGTTGCCGATGGCAATTTTGTCGATGAATCCGCTATCAAGGGTGATGTCGCTTTGCCCACTGGTCATCACCGCACTCAAGGCAGCCAAACCGTTGCTGTCGATGGTTCGGTCACTGCCGACATTGGTAAGGGTGGACGCATAACCGCTTGGCCCGATAAACTTCACGGTATATTGACCGGGAACCAGAGTGGTGAAGTGATAGATGCCCGTGCCGTCAGTGGTGACTGGGTTGATCGTGGTTCCAGCAGCATTGGTGGTGACTGGGGTATTGCCGGCGGCATCGTAAAGCGTAATCCCCACTCCGGCTAGACCTGGTTCACCACTGTCTTGTAGTCCGTTGTGATTAGTGTCCAGCCTGACGAAATCGCCCACGCTGACGGGTTGATAAAGGCCGGCATCCAGTGTGTTGTTAGTCTCGCCACTGGTCAGAGAGAATAGCGCCGAACAGCCATTGGCCGTCACCCCCGCATTACTGTCCGTGCTAGAAGTACCTTTGCCCGTTGGGCTAAAGAGGTATCCGTTTGGCTGATTTGAGAAACACACCTTGTAGCTACCGGGAGTTAGGCTAGTAAAACTATACGCGCCACTACTTTGGGTCACGACAGGGCTGCCGACTGGGTTGCCGTTGCCATCGTAAAGAGTGACGGTCACGCCAGATAAACCCGTTTCTCCATTATCTTGTATCCCATTGGCATTACTATCCAACCATACGAAGTTTCCAACCGTTGAGTTTTGCGTAATAAAGCCAAAATCCAGCGTCGGATTGGCAACCGTTGTCAAGGTGATCGCCCTGCTGACTACCCCGTATCCACTCAGAAGATAGCCGTTGTTGTCACTGTCTATACCATTGTTTGGATTGGGCGGTGGAACTCCGCTTCCCGTGCTGGCGAGCAAATTCACCAAAGGCTTGCCTGACAGAAAGTTGACCGGATCAATCTGAACGACAAAATTTCCTGCCGGTAGCAAGGTGAATTCATAGTAACCGGGATACCCGCCAGCCGTGTAGGTCGTGGTAGTGCTGTAGTATTGATCCACTCCGGGCGTGTAATAGCCATTGCTGTCGGTGTCGCGGTAGAGGTTGACAATCACCCCGTTAATACCTTGTTCGCCAGAAAAAGGTTCGTAAGTGCCATTGTTATTGCTGTCCGACCAAACACGGTCTCCTAGGCTGGCAGTGCCAGTCGGTAGGACCATTCCGGCATCCCATGAAGCATCATATTGACCGGCGGTCAAAGTGAAGTTTGTGGTTTTACCTGTCGTCACATCGGTATCAGAGTCTGTCAGCGTGGTGCTGCCAGAAGCATTTTTGCTGGTAAATGTTGCACCGGTTGGTTTAATAAATTCCAGAAAATTAAGTGCCGGGTTGCAAGCTATCAATTCGATAATAACTTGGGTTGCCGTTGATATCATTTGTCGTAGTCGTTGACGCGAGAATGGTGCTTGGGGCAGTGGATGCATAGATATTCACGGTCACACCGTTGATGCCATCATTGGTTGCCTCATCTTGGATTCCATTCAAATTGCGATCAAACCATACATAGTTGCCCACCGAAGCAGTGGAACTGACGGTCAAGCCCATGTCCCAACTGTAATCGATTTCACCCGTATCCAATGTGGTCGTCACGACCCGGTTAGTGGCTGGATCCACATCCGAATTCAGTTGAGGGTTGCTTCCGATATTCTGTTGGGTCACGGCATAGCCGGCCGGGGGGTAGTACACAGCGTAATAGGAACCCGCAGAATTGTTGGTGAATTGGTAATAACCCGGATTACCGCTGGCATCGTTGCTGGTCAGGTTCGAAGCCAACAAGGTGCCATCCGCTTGGTAAAAATCCACCCGCACACCATTCAAACCGCTAGAGGCCGGTTCGTCTTGGATGCCGTTGGCGTTGCTATCGATCCAAACATAATCGCCATAGTTTGCCGGTGAAGGCGCTTGCACCTTCACACCGACTTTAATGGGTTCCGATGCCAGCAAGTTTGTCAGGGTGTCAGAGCGGGTGGCAATATAGCCGAAAGAGTTCCAAGTGATTTCGTTATTCGTCGGTGCGCCTATGGGTGCCCGCATGGGCCAGTTCAATTCCAGAACGTCCAAGGGATTCATGACGATATTGCCAAAATCGAATTTTAGCGACTGCACCGTCGTGATATCCCCGGGAGGTGAAATCGACCAATTGGCAGCAACACAACCCGCTGGCGAGAAATTCAACTCGGGTCTGCATGGATTACCCTGAGTGCTGTAGTAAACAACCACACCAGCCGGTGCGACGACCGGCGCAATCAGATTGGGACGCCACACGCTCAGGCGGGCTTGGGTGTCTAGTACGCCCGTGTCGCCAACAAATGGCAAAATATCAATGATTTGCGCATTCTTCATCGGCACATTGCCGACATTGGAAACTTGAAGTTTATAAAGCAGGCTGCCACCCGCGACGGTGGTGCCACTGGATGGATATTTCGAGTAGGCAGCATCGAGTTGGCCTTTGACCCACTTTACGGATTCCAATGCCGCGCTGGCGAGGACGGTGACATTGCCATCACCCGTCTTGGATGTGCAAAGCGTCTCTGTTTTATTGCCGTTGCCGTTCAGGTCATTAGATTCGGCCAGCAGTTGTCGGCAACTGGCAGTATTGATAGTTGGGTTAGCCTTGGCAATCAAAGTGGCCAGATTCGGAAGTACCGAATTGGCTAGAGTGCCCGCCTTGACTTGGGCCTTGAATTGCACTTTTGCTGTGGTATTGATGGGCAAGTCGTAGGCAGAAGCACCTTCCCAACGAATACGCACCAATGTGCGCCCGGTGTTGTTATAGTTGGCAACCGACTCAAAAATCGGAGTGGGCATACCGGTTGGGCGAGTTGAAACAGTCCCACTGCTCGCCACATAATCCAATCCGATGTCGAGCAAATCACCCAGCACGGGATTTGACAGTGAACCATTGGCAGTGCTCGCATTGGTGAGTGTCAGTTCATAGGTTACCTGTCCGCCAGGCGCCGCAGTGGCAGGTGCTATGGCAGTTTTATCAACCAGCGGGCGTGGACTGGCATCCACCACCGTCAAAACGGAATTGGAAGGGCTGCCATTGCCTGTGTAGGATGTGCCACCGTATGTATAGGTGAATACACCCGTGTTAGTCACCGTGTTGCCGGGGTTGACTGGGTTATTGTTACGGTCGGTAGCCAGCAAGTTCGCCACAAAACCAATATATTGTGTCAATGATGAACTGTTTTGGTTGAAACCTGTGGGCAAGTTCGGATAGGTGTAACGAAGCCTATTGATGTATTCCCCGGTATTCAAGCCTAATGTAGACACGTTCACTGGCGTCATCGTAGTTGAAAGTGTCAACGGAAAACCCGTCACCGTTCTCCACGACGAGTTCAGATTGGTTTGGTACTCTATAGTTATCGTCGTGGGAGGATTGGTGGGGGTGGGGACATTGATTCTCGCATAACCGATTTGGGTGACATCCAGTTGGTTGGGTATGGCATCCTCGACGACAAAATTGGACAGAGCGACGGTTCCAGTATTTTGAACGGAGAAATAATACGTGATTGCTTGCCCTACAGCCCCTGTGGTGGTAGTGGGATTTTTGCGGACGAAAGTGCCTCGTGTTGGGGCCACCAATGAGTGAGTCAAGCTTGTGGGAAGCGAAAGTGGAATACTACCGACTTAAAGTGCCGTTCGCGGCGACAGAATTGATCACACTGCTTAAGCTGAATGAACCGGATGCATAGCGAACAGTCAAGGTTCGCGTCGTACATCCCTGTCCGCCGGTTTGACCTGTCGTCGTCAAATTAACCGAAGGTCAAGTGACTGTGGTCGGAGGGCCGGCAGCGAATACGCCACTGTTGCTGGCAGCCACGCAGTTCTCGGTGATACTGGCGCATTTGTAATTAAAGGTGTAGGTGAAAAACGTGTTGACCGCCACGGTGGTGACGCTGGAAGTCATGGTCAACTCCAAACTAGGCGCGGCAAAAGCCACACGCCCGAACAACAGAAATAACAATAGTAATGCCCAATTAGCTGCGTTGCCCACGGTGATGCGGTCGAAAGGGTTTGTTGCCACAATCGGTTGATTATCAAGTTTGGCTAAATAAGTATTGACCGAAGAGGCATAGTGATGGGCCAGTTCATGCCGTGTGTTCATGGCAGATACCTGCTAGATTCTGATGGGTAGTATGTAAAACGGGCTAGGACAATTGAGACAAGCTTGGCGGGAGCGATGCCATCTCTGACTAATGGGGTTTTTTTTAGTTTAATACGGGGGTATGCCCGATACGGATTGACCGGGTCGAGAAAGCTTGTGAAAGGCAGTGGTTTGGTATCCACTTTTATTATTTGGTTTAATTGATAGAGACATTATGCATATTTTGGTTTAACAAAGGATTTCCGAAGGGAACGCCTGCTCTGCCAAAATAAAAAAAGCCGAACCGCCTTATGTGACCGTAACGAAGTCACACTCGGCAGTTCGGCCTTCCGCTTGTTAGGAACCGTAACTTTCCGCCCCTACCTTTCGATAGGTTTAGCTTTCACAAAAAGCTACATCAGATATTGCAAATAGTCAACTCAAAATCATTCGGTAGAACTAATAATTTCTGTGCAATGTATTCATTTGCTGGAAAATCAACACACAGATGCTGTTGGAAAGGCGTTGGTGTTGAGCTTATGCCGTAGGCAGTGATCGTAGTTTAGAGCCACCTTGAGATTGGTCTAAACCAACTTGGTTTTGATAAAGTTCCAACTCGTAGTATTCCCCTTTGACATAAGACGGATGCAAACTCTTGGCGAATTGATCATCGTCTTCAGTTTTGATGCCCTCCACCAACAATTCAGTATCCAAGCGCGGGAGTACCGACAATAATGAAGCGTTTTTGCTGTATTCTGCTTCTTCGCTACGACGAAGCTTGGAAAATAACTTTCCGTCCAAACGAACAAAGTCAGGGGTGATGTGATGAAGAAAATCAATGCAATAGCGCTCAAAAAAGGGTTCATCAGCTTTTTCATCAAACTTAATTGCGGTGCTGTAACCCCGCTTTTGATAGTTTTTCATGCCCGCCAAAAGCCGCGTGAATTGCCGGTCATATAAAGGGCTGATGGTGACAGAGATCACCACTCGCCGAGGAGGCAGACCGCAACGAAAGATCACATCTTCAAAATAGGCGCCGTGGTCGTGCTTAACCCCCAATACATGACGGGGATGCACATGTAAAAAAAGGTAGCCACTCTCATGGGAGATGGGCAGGTAATTCAGCATATGGATAGTGCGGCATAGACGATCCAAATTGACAATACTGTCAGACTCCGCCATATGGAACACCTTGGCAGAAACAGACTGGCTGGTTTCCGGGGGGAAAGCACGCAAAGTGGCATCATGCCCGACGATCGTTGAAGGGCTATGGGCCAGACGGATCGGGTGGAATTCTGTGGCTAGGGGCAAGCCTCCCACTCGGCTTTCCACACGTCCTGCTTTAATGAACAGAGGAGGCTCGGCTAGTCCTTGTTGCTCAGTAATGCGCTGATTGAAATATTCGGTCAAATCTCTTAATGGCATGCGTGTTCACTCCTATCTATTGAATCACTGATGGTACGCACTGACGCGAAAGCTGCTTATTTCCATGCGTGACGGGAGCGTCAAAGCTTGCTTTGACAACAGGGTCGGAAATGCGAAGCGTACTTCGCCTGTCATAGCAAGCCCTTCGACTTCGCTCATGACAGGCTTTGACGCTCCAACCCTAGTCCACTGCGTAACATCAGTCATTAACCAATCATCTTCGATATTTGTGTCACGCACGTTAATTGAACGAGGTTCAGTCCGGCATCATGGGGTATAAATCTGATCGAACACGCCACCATCGGCAAAATGGGTGGTTTGTGCTTTATTCCAACCGCCAAATACCTCGTCTATTGTGAATAAGTTGAGGTTTTTAAACTGCTTGCTGTATTTTGCCAGCACTTCAGTATCACGGGGGCGGTAGAAATTTTTGGCGGCGATTTCTTGGCCTTCTTTGCTGTAAAGATGTTCCAAATATTCTTTTGCAAGCTTTTCGGTTCCATGTTTGTTGGCCACCTTGTCAACCACTGCAACTGTAGGTTCGGCCAAGATGCTCACCGATGGCACAATCACCTCATACTTGTCTGCCCCGTATTCCTTCAAGGAAAGGTAAGCCTCGTTTTCCCAAGCAATCAACACATCGCCAATTTCACGTTCAACGAATGAAACAGTGGATCCACGTGCCCCGGTATCCAACACGGCGACATTTTTAAAGAGTTTCTTGAGGAAATCTTTCGCGGCATCATCGCTGCCATATTTCTTCAACGCATAGCCATAGGCCGCGAGGTAGTTCCAACGTGCGCCACCTGATGTTTTGGGGTTGGGAGTGACCACAGACACACCAGACTTTATCAAATCATCCCAATCCTTAATGCCTTTAGGATTTCCTGCCCTCACCAAGAAAACCGCTGTTGAGGTATATGGGGCGCTATTGTTTGGCAAAAGAGTCTGCCAGTTTTCAGGGATCAGCTTAGCTTTTTGGTATAACTGGTCCACATCGTAAGCCAAAGCCAAAGTCACCACGTCGGCATCCAAACCATCAATCACCGCTCGCGCTTGCTTGCCACTACCACCATGGGACTGCTGGATTTCAACGGTTTGACCAGATTTTTCTTTCCAATGTTTGGCAAAGGCAGTGTTGTATTCCTGATACAACTCGCGGGTGGGGTCGTATGATACGTTTAACAGATTTACATCGGCGGCTTGGGCTGTAGCCATGCTTATCAACGCGATGGTTAACAAGAGCTTCAAAAAGTGTGTGTAAAAAAATGTTTTCACAGGTTATATCTCTCAGTTGAATGGTGGATTTCAGGCTAAACCTTCAAACCTAGCCTTCATCAAGTTAAAAAGAAACTTGGAAGCGTGTAGAGAACACTTTTTCCATTTGTCGGCTAAGAACATTCGTTGCTGTTCCCGAACCACCTTGGAAATAGGTTTGTTCGTAATCGCTGCGGACGAGGACGTTGCGATTCAGATACCAGTTTATACCCAAAGCCCAACCTGTCGCTTGCGTAATCGATTTGCTGGGATCTAGGAAAACAAACCGGTTAGCAGCCGTATTGTTAATCCCTTGATTCTCATAAACAGAGTTATCGATATCCAATTCAGTGTAACGAGCAGTGAATTGGAGCGCTCCCCAGTTGCCATTGAAAGGGTCAAAGGGTTTGCGAGGTCTCACACCTTGGAAGGTGACATCCTCGCCCGTTAACACATAGGAAGCCCATACCTGCCATGCTTGGTTGTTCTCGGTAATATGACGAGTCTGAGGATTAGCGCCTACTTTGGTGGCCTGCAATCTCTGTGAAGATAAGGCATATTCACCCATCAGTCCGAAAGGCCCGTAATACCAGTAGAGTTGCGGATAGACGCGATAATGCGCACCATCTGCCGACAAAAACGCCGCATTGGCTCCTGGCAGTGAATAATTGACAATCGTGTTCTGGCCGTTAGCGCTGACCAAGTTGTTGAGAACGGTCGTCGATTGGTTGAGATTCGAGTAGCTACCCGCCACGCCTAGTCCCAAACCTTCCAGTGGTGCTATGCCCGACTTTTGGAAAGGATGCGCGAATATTCGTCCAATAAAGTCTTTGTTGTCTTGGTTTGCAGTGTCGTTCATGTTGGAAGCGGTGCCATTGTCACCGCTGCCGTTAAACACACCAAGCTGGTAGTTAAAAAAGTTTCTAGAATCTAGCGGGTTAATGCCGCCAGTAATACGTTGCTCACCGGGCTTGGCAAACGATCCGTGTAGCATGACGCCTACGTCGCGGTTACTGGCCAATTGTGTTGGATAGCCGCGTTCCAAGAAGGTGCCGTCCGAGTCACCTTGTATACGTTCCAAACTAAGTGGGGTTTTTTGCTTGCCTATGCTTAGGCTTGCGTAGGGCAGATACCGTACGTCCAAATAGGCATACTGCAACAAGGTGGCACCCTTCCCCCAATCTGGTAATACATTGAAGTCAAAGTATTTGAACAGTGTACCCTGTACACCGATACGGGCCTGCTTGAGTTGAAAAGTGTCGGCTAGGTTAATGCCATTAGGCAGTGCGCCCGGCAGGGTGCTTGGATAGGAACTTGAACCGGCGGTCGGTGTGATCGTAGTAGGTGCGTTATCGTCCATGAAAAATTTAGCATCTGCTTGGAGAGCAGCATGCAAACGTATGGTATGGTCACCATCAGGCGAAGTCAATCTCAAGCCTTCCGGTCCCATATCCTCTTTCGAGGCTTTTTTGGCGGTATCCGCGGCCACCTCATGCTCCAATTCAAGCTTGCGCTCCAATATTTTAACTTTCTGGTCTAATTGCTTGATGGCTGGCGCATCCGCCTCAGCTAATTTGCTGGTTGGCGATTTGGCAGACAAGGATTTCCCAGGCTCTTTAGCTTCATCTACAGCCAAGCGTTGCTCCAATATTTCCAATCGACGTACCAACGCTGCAATTTGGGCATCTTTAGATGATTTTTTTGCCGCTTCGGCGACATGGGGCTGAACACCCAACAGCCCACTGACTGTTGCGGCAATGATAAGCAATTTATGATTTTTCATGACATGACACCGTATATATGATCGAATTTCCCAATGACTTGGCTATCACAACTCCCGCTTTGCATGGATGCCAAAACCAAAAAAAGGCGGGTCGAAACCCGCCAGGCTAAGTGACGCAACAAAGAGGAAAGGAACTAAACAAATCAGGTTTAACTTGGCATCAACTATAAACGGGTCTTAAACGATTAAAAAGGAATATTAAGTTAGATGTATATTCCAATTATGAATATAGCAATCGGCTGTGGATTCATCAAGGATGGGAAAACTCATTGCTTCAATGACGTTCCCGTTTCGCTGGAAAATTAGCAACTGTTGCGTCCGTGCGTAACATCAGTAGGTAATTGTTAATGTGGCTTGCATGGCACATGGCATGTCCTGATTAGAAAGATGTTTCAGCCAAATCAGAAAAGCCGTCGTTCCGGCATGGATCGCCGAAACCTAGGTTCCATGGATGGCGGGGCTTCGGAGCGTCCATGCAATCTGGATACCGGCGATCCATGCCGGTATGACGTAGTTCTTTTAACCCTTGCTGAAGAATCTTCCTAATCAGGTGGCATGTTGTAATTCTGGAGGGTGGAAAAAAGCAAAAGACCTGATCTGGCAGGCTTGTCACTTTCGACGGTATGGATGGTTACAACTAGGCAACAGTCCATGTCGTTGATCTTTCCCGCATTGATTGTTATTATTTAGGCACATAAAAGCGGGGTCCAATGTGGGCATGTTTAAATTGGTCAAAAGATTGCTCCAATTACAATTGCTAACGATTCTTGTGGTTTTTGCTGCTGCATGGGCGCTTGGGGGGCAAACTCAAGGCGTTTCTGCATTGGTAGGCGGTCTTGTCGGGTTCTTGCCTAATATCGTGTTTGCTTGGTTTTTCGGGCGTAAAGATACTAGAAAAACGGCAAACCAAGTGGTTAGGGCGTTCTACCTCGGCGAAATCATAAAACTAGCTTTAACCGCATCGCTTTTTATTGTCGTATTCCAACTGCCAGGCATATCGGCTTTGCCTTTATTTATTGCTTTTGCTGCGGTGATGGCGGTTTTTTGGTTTTCCCTTCTGTTAAGCAACTATCAGAATTTATAGTGAGTTAAAATGGCAAGCGAAGTACATGAAGCAACTGGGCCCACTGCGTATATCGTTCACCATTTGACCGATTTAAAAGTGGGAGAGGGGTTTTGGACCTTCAACTTGGACACGCTGTTTTTTTCGGCGGTTCTTGGCATCGTTTTTATTACGGTTTTCAAAAAGGCGGCAGATTCAGCCACTAGCGACGTGCCAGGCGGGTTACAGAATTTTGTCGAGATGATCGTTGAATTCGTCGATACACAAGTCAAAGACAGCTTTCATGGTCGTAGCGCATTAATTGCGCCGCTTGCATTGACTATCTTTTGCTGGGTGTTCTTGATGAATGCCATGGATTTGTTGCCGGTCGATTTGCTTCCCGGCATTGCATCGCTATTCGGCATACCGTACTTGCGTGTAGTGCCAACTACAGACCTGAATGAAACATTTGCCATGTCGATTTCGGTGTTTTTCCTGATTATTTTTTATAGCATCAAAGTCAAAGGTCCGATTGGATTTGCCAAGGAAATGCTGCTGACACCCTTCGGGCCTTGGATGATCCCGTTTAATCTGTTGCTGAAACTGGTCGAAGAACTGGCCAAGCCCATCTCACTCGGGCTTCGTCTTTTCGGTAACATGTATGCTGGCGAGTTGATTTTCATCTTGATCGCCTTGCTGCCATGGTGGGTTCAGCCCGCGCTGAGTTTCCCTTGGGCTGTGTTTCACATTCTCATCATTACCTTGCAAGCGTTCATCTTCATGGTCTTGACGATTGTCTACTTGAGCTTGGCTCATGAAGACCACTAGAATCTGTTTTTTTTAACTTAACTCAATCTGTAAATTTGGAGGAAAAATGGAAATCGCAACTATACAAGGCATGACCGCTATCGCCGTCGGCATCATTTTAGGGCTGGGCGCTCTGGGTACTGCCATTGGTTTTGGTTTGCTCGGCGGAAAGTTTCTGGAAGGTGCTGCGCGCCAACCGGAATTGGTTCCCATGCTGCAGGTTAAGATGTTCATTGTTGCCGGTCTGTTGGACGCGGTCACCATGATCGGTGTAGGGTTGGCTCTATTTTTCACCTTTGCAAACCCGTTCCTGCCTAAGTAATCATTCGGAGCAGGCGATGGCATCATCGTCACTTTTGTTCAAAGCTATGAGGAAAGCGCTGTGAGTATAATCGCCACTCTATTCGGGCAGATGATCACCTTCGGGCTTTTGGTGTGGTTCACCATGAAGTACGTCTGGCCGCCCTTGATGCAAGCCCTTGAAGAGCGCAAGAAAAAAATTGCCGATGGACTCGCGGCAGGTGAAAAAGGCAAGCAATCATTGGAGCTTGCCGACAAGAAAGCAAAGGTTTACCTGAAAGAAGCCAAAGACCAAGCCGCTGAAATTGTCAGTCTGGCACAGAAGCGAGCCAATGATTTGGCAGAGGAAAAGAGGGAAGCAGCCAAGCAGGAAGGTGAGCGCATCATCAATCAAGCCAAATCTGAGATTGATCGTGAAATCCAACAGGCCAAGGAAGAGCTTCGCCAACAGGTATCGGCTCTTGCCATTTCAGCAGCCGAGCAAATACTCCGCAAGGAAGTCGATATTAATATCCATAAGGAAATTATTAACAATCTTGGCAATCAACTGGGTCAAGCCTAATGAGTGAATTAGCGACTTTGGCTAGACCATACGCAACCGCTGTCTTCAAACGGGCAAAGGAAACTGGAACAACCTCGCAATGGTCGGATACTTTGGGATTTTTGGCTGCAGTTCTGTCTGACTCTCAGATTGAACAAGCCGCAGAAAACCCGGTTTCGAGCAAAGAAAAATTCACTTCGGCTTTGTTGGATTTATGCTCTGGCAAAATTATAGACGGCGAGGGTGAAAACTTTGTTCGCCTTCTAATCGCCAATAAGCGCTTAGGATTGACGAAACTCATCAGTGAACAGTTTGAACAATTGCGAGCGGACGAAGAAGGCTACATCGTAGCGGATGTCCATACGGCCTACCCCCTTGACGATGCGGAAATCAACCAACTCACCACATTATTGCAGCAAACGTTGGGCAAACAACCGCGTTTACATGTGCAAGTGGACGAAACATTGATTGGTGGTGTTTTGATAAAAGCCGGGGACCGTGTAATTGACGCATCCGTCCGTGGACAAATTCAGCGCTTGGCCAAGCGACTCTACAACTAGAGCGAGAAACAGAATCATGCAATTAAACCCCTCTGAAATCAGCGACCTCATTAAAAGTAAAATCGAGAATTTCGATGTAGGCGTTGAGTCCCGCACCGAAGGAACAATCGTCAGCTTGACCGACGGCATTGTCCGGGTTCATGGACTGAGCGATGTCATGCAAGGCGAAATGTTGGAATTTCCTGGTAATACCTTTGGCTTGGCCCTTAACTTGGAAAGAGATTCGGTAGGTGCCGTCGTATTAGGTTCATACGATCACTTGGCTGAAGGCGATACCGTAAAATGCACCGGCAGGATTCTTGAAGTCCCCGTCGGTGAACAATTGCTAGGCCGCGTGGTTGATGCCTTGGGTAACCCGATTGATGGCAAGGGCCCAATTAATGCCACGGAAACCTCGCCGATTGAAAAAATCGCCCCCGGCGTAATCGCCCGTCAATCTGTCAGCCAACCGCTGCAAACAGGGCTTAAAGCCATCGACTCGATGATCCCCATCGGTCGAGGCCAGCGTGAGTTGATCATTGGTGACCGCCAAACTGGTAAAACCGCCATCGCGATTGATACGATCATCAACCAAAAAGGCACTGGCGTTAAGTGCATCTATGTCGCCATCGGTCAGAAGCAATCATCCATTGCCAATGTGGTACGCAAGCTGGAAGAACACGGTGCATTAGCGCATACAATTATTGTTGTAGCCTCCGCGTCTGAATCTGCCGCGTTGCAATTCATCGCTCCGTACAGTGGTTGCTCCATTGGCGAATATTTCCGGGATCGTGGCGAAGACGCGCTAATTATCTATGATGATTTGACCAAGCAAGCTTGGGCTTATCGCCAAGTATCGCTACTGTTACGCCGTCCCCCAGGTCGCGAAGCCTACCCCGGCGACGTGTTTTATCTGCATTCCCGCTTGCTGGAACGCGCCTCCCGCATCAATGTAGAAGAGGTCGAAAAGCTGACCGGCGGTAGGGTGACAGGCAAGACTGGTTCATTGACCGCACTACCCATCATTGAGACGCAAGCTGGCGACGTGTCGGCATTCGTACCGACCAACGTGATTTCCATCACCGACGGACAGATATTCTTGGAAACCAGCCTTTTCAACTCAGGCATACGCCCTGCCGTGAACGCCGGACTTTCGGTGTCCCGAGTGGGTGGCGCAGCCCAGACCAAGATTGTCAAAAAGCTCGGCGGCGGTGTCCGGCTGGACTTGGCTCAATACCGTGAACTGGCGGCTTTCGCACAGTTTGCATCAGATTTGGACGAAGGCACGCGCAAACAGATTGAGCGTGGCCAGCGTGTAACCGAAGTCATGAAGCAAAACCAATATGCGCCTTACAGCGTGGCGCAAATGGCAATTTCATTATATGCGGCAAACGAGGGCTTGCTTGACGATATCGAAGTCAACAAGATTCGTGATTTTGAAGATGCGCTGCAAAACTATATTAAATCCGAACATGCGGACTTGTTGGACTCGATCAACGCATCGGGCGATTACAACAATGACATTCAGACCGCCATGGACTCGGCGATTAAGAAGTTCAAAGCAACGCATGCCTGGTAAGGGTTAAAAACATGGCCGTAGGTAAAGAAATTCGAGTGAAAATTGCGAGTATCAAGAATACTCAGAAAATCACGCGAGCGATGGAAAAGGTGGCAACCAGTAAAATGCGTAAAACGCAGACTAGGATGCTCGCCACCCGCCCCTATTCCAAAAAAATTGCACAAATCATCCGTCATTTGTCTCACGCCAAGCCTGAATATACCCATCCATTCATGGTTGAAAGGCCGGTCAAGCGAGTAGGTGTGATCGTGCTGACCTCAGATCGTGGGCTTTGCGGAGGACTTAACTCCAATCTGTTTAGAATGGCCTTGCGCCAATTTCGTAGTTGGGGAAAAGATCAGGTCGAAGCACAAATTGCCGTTATTGGTCAGAAAGGCTGCTCCTTCTTCAATGGGATTGGGGCAAAGGTCATCGCCCAGGCAACGAAGCTGGGCGACAGTCCACATCTTGAAGACATTATAGGCGTGATTAAAGTCATGTTGGATGATTACCGTGATGGCAATCTTGACGTGTTGTATGTTGCCTATAACGAATTCGTCAACACCATGACGCAAAAGCCAAAGTTATTGCAATTGCTGCCGATCAAATCGGATGAACTGACCCCTGAATTGGCTGGGCACTGGGATTACATCTACGAACCGGATGCCAAAGAAGTATTGGATGACTTGTTGGTTCGTTACGTTGAGTCCTTGGTGTTCCAAGGCTTGGTGGAAAACAATGCTTGCGAACAGGCAGCCCGCATGGTTGCCATGAAGAGCGCATCGGACAACGCGGGAAAGCTTATCAGCGAATTGCAGTTGATTTACAACAAAGCCCGCCAAGCCGCGATCACCCAAGAAATATCAGAGATTGTCGGTGGTGCGGCTGCGGTATGATAAGCCCCCCTCTCCCATAAAGAGAGGGAGTTAAGACGGCAAATTTTTTTAAGAGGAAAACTAATGAGTTCGGGCAAAATCGTTCAGATTATCGGTGCAGTTGTCGACGTGGAATTTCCACGCGAATCGTTGCCAAAAATTTACGAGGCACTGACGGTTGATAGCGCCAAATTGGTGCTAGAAGTGCAGCAACAATTGGGTGACGGCATAGTCAGAACTATCGCCATGGGAACTACGGATGGATTGCAACGAGGTTTGACGGTTGAAAAAACCGGAGCCGCCATTTCTGTCCCAGTAGGGAGGGAGACTTTGGGTCGCATCATGAATGTACTGGGTGAACCCATTGACGAAAAGGGTCCTGTTGGTGAAAAGGAGCGTTGGGCCATCCATCGCAAAGCCCCTACATTTGAAGAACAAGCAGGTAGCAATGAATTGCTGGAAACCGGCATTAAGGTTATCGATCTAGTTTGCCCATTTGCCAAAGGCGGCAAAGTAGGCTTATTCGGTGGTGCCGGCGTAGGCAAAACAGTTAACATGATGGAATTGATCAACAACATCGCCAAGGCTCATAGTGGCCTGTCTGTGTTTGCTGGCGTGGGTGAGCGTACCCGCGAAGGGAATGACTTCTATCACGAAATGAAGGAATCCAATGTTCTTGATAAAGTTGCCATGGTTTATGGTCAGATGAATGAGCCACCGGGCAATCGCCTTCGCGTTGCGTTGACTGGCCTGACCATTGCAGAGTTTTTCCGTGAACAAGGTATGGATGTATTGCTATTCATCGACAACATCTACCGATACACGTTGGCAGGAACCGAAGTATCCGCGCTGTTAGGCCGTATGCCTTCCGCCGTGGGTTATCAGCCGAACCTAGCCGAAGAAATGGGCGTTTTGCAAGAACGTATCACCTCGACAAAAACGGGTTCCATTACGTCCATCCAAGCCGTTTATGTTCCTGCCGACGACTTGACTGACCCATCCCCGGCAACGACTTTCGCGCATTTGGATGCGACCGTTGTGCTGTCTCGTCAAATTGCTGAATTGGGGATTTACCCGGCGGTTGACCCGTTGGATTCCACCAGCCGTCAGTTGGATCCGCTGGTCATTGGTCCCGAACATTATGACATTACCCGTAAAGTTCAAGGAATCTTGCAGCGCTACAAAGAACTGCGAGACATTATCGCTATCTTAGGTATGGACGAATTGTCAGAAGAAGACAAACTGGTCGTTTCCCGTGCCCGAAAAGTGCAGCGCTTCCTGTCACAGCCTTTCCATGTTGCCGAAGTGTTTACGGGTTCACCTGGCAAATACGTGTCTTTGAAGGATACCATTGCCGGTTTCAAGGGCATCGTCGCGGGAGAATATGACGATATACCCGAACAAGCATTCTACATGGTGGGAACCATTGACGAAGTCTTGGAAAAAGCCCAGCGTTTAGCCGCTTAACTTAGCAGTTCGGAGAACTACGCCCATGGTAATGACAATTCATGTCGATATTGTCAGCGCGGAGGAGAAAATATTTTCCGGGCTTGCCGAACTGGTTATAGCCCCTGCCGAAGAGGGAGATGTAGGTATCGCCGCTCGTCATGCCCCCATGCTAACCCGATTAAAGGCGGGTGAGGTTAGGGTCAAAGTTGACGATAACGAAACCTTGCCATTCTTTGTGTCAGGCGGCGTTTTGGAAGTGCAGCCTCATGTGGTTTCCGTGTTGGCTGACAGGGCGGTAAGGGCTAAAGACATAGACGAAGCAGCGGCTATTGAAGCAAAGCGCCGTGCCGAAGAAACCTTGAGTGATCGTTCTGGCAAACTGGATTATGCCAAAGCGCAGTTGGAATTAATTGAAGCTGTGGCTCAATTGCGGACATTAGACCGTTATCGTAATAACCGCTAGATATTATTTTCCAAAAACCCAGTGCGCCACGGAATTGTAAATTCTACTTTGGCACACTGGGTTTTTCTATTTTGGATTGTTATTCAATACCCGTCAATTTCATGTGTTCTAATAATCGACGAACTTATTCCGACAGTAGATTGGAAATAATTGAATGGTGGGTTTAAACAAATTGGCAAAATATAAAAGATAATTGACATGAGATTGCAAACTATCATTTTGGCGGCAGGACAGGGAACACGGATGCGTTCATCCATGCCTAAAGTCCTGCATAAAATAGGCGGGAAAGCTTTGCTGGCCCATGTGTATGATTTGGCAATGCAATTTGACGACAATAGCGTCAATGTCATTTATGGTCACGGCGGCGAACAAGTCTTAGCCACACTGGGCGGGTTGAACACTTTATGGACCGAACAGAAGGAGCAGCTTGGGACTGGCCATGCTGTGATGCAAGTGGCCGACTGGATCGAGGATGCCAGCACAGTCTTGATCCTGTATGGGGATGTCCCGTTATTGCGGTTGGAAACGGTCACGAAGCTGACAGGGTTCGCCGATCCAAAAAACATGGGCTTGTTGACGGTCAACCTTGACGATCCGACTGGATATGGTCGCATCGTCCGCGATGAAAACGGCAAGGTGCTATCCATCGTAGAAGAAAAGGATGCCAATGCGCAACAACGCAGCATTCGCGAATCCAACACCGGCATTCTTGCCGTCAATGGCGGGTTGTTGAAATCTTGGCTTAACCGCCTAGACAATCAAAATGCCCAAGGCGAATATTATTTGACCGATGTCATCGGTTTGGCCGTCTCTGATGGCATTCATGTTCACACTGCTCAACCCATTGATGAATCCGAGGTGTTAGGCATTAACAACCGTCTGCAACTGGCACAGTTGGAACGCGTATATCAAATGCGGAATGCCATGAAATTAATGGAAAATGGCGTGACTTTGCTAGACCCTGCCCGCTTCGATCTGCGTGGGGAAATCCTGTTTCACGGACAAGACATTGAAATTGATGTCAATGCGGTGTTTCAAGGCAAGGTCAAACTGGGTAGCCGGGTTAAAATTGGACCGAATGTGCTGATTAAGGACAGCGAAATCAAAGATGATTCAGAAATTTTTGCAAACTCTGTCATAGAGAATGCTGTTATCGGCTGCAATTGCCGGGTTGGTCCTTTTGCCCGCATTCGCCCTGACAGTGACATAGGCAACCATGTCCATATTGGCAACTTTGTAGAAATAAAGAAGTCCAATGTCGGTGAAGGCTCAAAAATCAATCACTTAAGCTATGTAGGTGATGCTATGGTTGGAGCAGGAGTGAATGTAGGTGCAGGGACGATCACTTGCAATTACGACGGTGTGAATAAACATATGACGGTTATCGAAGATGGTGCGTTCATTGGCTCGGACACCCAATTGGTGGCACCCGTCAAAGTGGGGAAGAATGCCACCATAGGGGCTGGCTCGACCATCACCAAAGACGCACCTGAAGGTGAATTAACCGTCAGCAGGCCGAAACAAGTCACTATACCGGGATGGCAACGTCCCAAAAAGCAGAAGGTTTGATTTTATGTGCGGTATTGTCGGAGCGGTAGCCCATCGAATAATTACACCAATCCTATTAGAAGGATTACGGCGTTTGGAATACCGGGGTTACGATTCCGCCGGGATAGCTGTGATTTCAGCCAGCAATGGTATTGATCGCATTCGCAGTTTAGGCAAAATCAAAGAACTGGAAGCCTTACTGGTTAAAACTCCAGTGGAAGGCAAGGTTGGAATCGCCCATACCCGTTGGGCAACCCATGGCGTTCCGGCCGAGCGCAATGCCCACCCTCACACATCACGGGATGCCGTTGCTGTTGTCCATAACGGTATCATTGAGAACCACAACGAGTTGCGGAAGTCTTTAGAAAAGGAAGGATTTGAATTTACATCGGAAACTGACACCGAGGTTATTGCCCATCAAATCCAATATTTCATCGAACAAGGCTATACCAAACTGGAGTCCATACGCAAGACGACCAGTATGCTAGATGGAGCCTACGCAATTGGTGTAATCAACACTAACGAACCCAACACGTTGTTTGCAGCTCGACACGGTAGCCCATTGGTAGTGGGACTTGGTAATAGTGAAAATTTCATCGCATCCGATATTTTTGCATTGGTAGGGGAAACCAAGCGTTTTATCTTCCTTGAAGATGGTGACATTGCGATGTTGAAGACGGATGAAGTAGTCATTTTTGACAAATTCGGTATCCAGGTCGAACGCCCTGTTAACGAAACAAAGCTTTCGGCTGACTCGGTCGAGCGAGGCCATTATCGGCATTACATGCAAAAGGAGATACATGAACAACCTGTGGCGATCGAAAAATGCTTGGATGGGCGCATACATGCTGGCAGGGTTTTACCCGCCACATTTGGGCTTAATGCAGAACAAGCCTTCGACAGTATCAAGGCGGTGCAAATCGTCGCTTGCGGCACAAGTTATCATGCTGGCATGGTGGCTCGCTATTGGATGGAAGATATTGCGGGCATTCCGTGTAACGTTGAGGTAGCCAGTGAGTTTCGCTATAGAAGGCATGTCGTTGCCCTCAATACACTTTTCGTGACGATTTCCCAGTCAGGGGAAACTGCCGACACGCTGGCTGCATTAAAGGAAGCCAAAAAACTAGGATATGTCCATACATTGGCCATATGCAATGTACCCGAAAGTTCGATTGTCAGAGAGTCTGACTCTAATTTGATGACTCGTGCGGGTCCTGAAATAGGTGTCGCGTCCACTAAGGCATTTACGACCCAATTGACTGCCTTGCTTTTACTGGTGGTGGCGCTAGGACGACGTAACGCACTTTCAACTGAAGAAGAATGTAAAATCGTTGATGAATTAACCCGACTGCCAAAGCAAATCAGGCATGCGCTTGAATTGGAAGGTGAAATCGAACAATGGGCCGAACTCTTTGGGGACAAGGAACATGCGCTTTTCTTGGGAAGAGGCGCACAATATCCAGTGGCTATGGAAGGTGCGCTCAAGCTAAAGGAAATTTCGTATATTCACGCCGAGGCTTATCCAGCGGGGGAGTTGAAACACGGCCCACTAGCCTTGATTGATAGCGAAATGCCAGTCATTTCAGTTGCTCCGAACAACGATCTACTTGAGAAGCTAAAATCGAACCTCCAGGAGGTTCACGCTAGAGGAGGACAATTATTTGTATTTGCCGATGCCGGGGCATCCATGGAAAATGTTCCAAACGTCAAATTATTGAGGGTTGCCCCAACCGAGGAAGTTATAGCGCCCATTGTCTATACCATACCTTTACAGTTGCTTGCTTACCACGTCGCCTTGATCAAGGGAACGGATGTTGACCAACCTAGGAACTTGGCCAAATCGGTGACAGTGGAATAACCAAAGTCCGCCATGGCTTTCCATAACCAGTTATATTTACGCCACGGCTTTTGGTTTGATCTGCAATGCCGCATTCTAGAGGCGAAAAGGCATCAAATTTCTATATAATTTTATCAATTATCAAGCAGATACCATAAATATCGACAACTTGCCAATGGTTACCGGAACTTTGGATGTAATCATTTGCTTTGACATTATCCTCCATCTATTTTACATTTCTAAGATTACTCCGTTCCTGCATCAAATTTTGCATTTTTCAGCAGGACTGACTCCCACTCTGGTTTCTAGGGAACGACTTGTTGAAGGTGGCAGTTTTCAATGAATTTACTTAAAGACTTATTTGGTATAGACACCGATTTAGAAGAATCCTATAAACCGGAAGAGTTATCGTATAAACCGGACGGATTCTCCTATAAGCCTATGCCTATATCGTCAGAGATTCTCCAGCGATTAATTCCCATAAGAAGTTTTCCCACCGAAGAATTACAGTCTTTTGCTTGGAGTCGTACTGCCGAGGTGTTTTGCCCTGGAAGCGTATTATTCAAAAGGGATCAATTGGCTAGATACCTTTTCTATCTGCTTGAAGGCGTTGTGCGGATCGAGGTTGACGATCACAACTCATACGAAATTTCTGCCAACAGCGAATTAACTAAGTTTCCTATATGCGGGGGGATAAGTTACAGTGCGACCTGTATCGCTGCGACAAAAATCCAAGTGCTTAGAATTTCTCATAAGGTTTTGGGTTGGCAAGGTTATAACTCCACTTTGCCACCGACAAGCTATGTTGAAATAAATGAGGAAACAATTCCAGAACAAACCCGTTCCAGTCAATTTTACCAGGTTTTTTATCAGGATTTTCGCAGTGAAAATTTAAGGATTCGCACTCTGCCGGATGTTGTGCAGAAGTTGAAATTACTCTTAGTTCGCGAAGTCGGATTTAAAAAAGCCATTCAAGCAATGCAAGTGGAACCCACAATCGCCTTGAAACTGGTGCAACTGTCCAACAGTGGGTTATATCTTCCGGGACATCCTGTCAATAATTGCCATAATGCTGTATATCGATTAGGTTTGTCGGCAACTAAAAACTTGGTAATCGATTATTGTCTGAACGAAACATTTTCCTTGCATGACGAATTTTTGACGCAACTAATCCGAGATGAATGGGTGAGTAGCCTTTACCTTTCCAAAATTTGCCGGGTAATGGCAGAGAAAATTCCAGGAATTAACCCGAAGAGCGCTCAACTTGCTGGCTTGATTGCCAATATAGGAAAGTTGCCGATCTTGGCCTTCGCCGAAAACTTTCCTCATGAATACTGGACTCCTGAAGATATCTTCAATGTACTTGACTCGTTACAGGGTAGAGTCGGCTCCTATGTCTTGGCGCATGCAGGGTTTCCACAAGAATTAGTTGAAGTGCCAATGCTCGCGGAAAATTGGAAGTACGATAGTGGGCAACAGATGACATTAAGCGATGTCGTAGTTCTGTCAAGACTCCATTACCTTTGGGGTACGAAGACAAAGCGTCTTTTGCCCCCGTTAAAATCGTTGCCAGCTTTCGCCAAACTGGCTTCAGGAACCTTGAACCCTGAAAATTCGCTGCATATTTTGAATTTTGCCAAAGCAAAAGCCTCAAGTGTGTTGAAGCTATTTAATTCTGAACGTTAAAGCTTTTTAGCTTTGCCAAAGGGCTATATCTTTCAAAGTGGGTAATATTTCACAGATTTTTTGCCGCCAAGTGTGTAAAGTTTGAATCGTAATCAATTTTGGCAGATATCCAATTGACACAAAACCGGCGTTAGGTTTATGAAGTCAAAGTGTTTGATTTTTGGTGCTTTATGCCATAAAGGTACTCTAGGGATGGCTAGGAATTTTTGTGCGGTCTCCTCCAATTATGGCGAATCGTGGGTCAGACCCGATTCGTCCTTTTTGAGTAAGCTTAGTAGAGGTTCTTAGCGAACAAATCAGATTAAGTTACTGTTTAATTTGAATGACCTTTAGCGTAAACTCACTATCAATGCCTCTAGGATAAGTAATTTGCCGCATGGATTTAGTCGAACTAAGTCATTTCGCATTTGAATCAATCAAACTTTTTGGTAAATCATCATGCTGCTAGACATTCTGACTTGCCTTAAAAATATCCCAACATTCTCGGAAGTGCCCGATGCTGCGTTATCGAGTCTGGCTGAATGCGCAAACAAGAAAAGCTATGGGAAAAATTGCCTTATTATGAACGAAGGGGACCCGGCTGGTCCCTTATTCATCATTTTGACCGGAAAAGTCCGAGTTTTCCTCGACAGCGAATCGGGCAAGAGTGTTACCTTATCAATTCAGAAAAGTGGTTCATATTTTGGCGAGCTATCTTTATTAGATGACCAGCCCCGTTCAGCCTCGATTATTACGCTTGAACCCACTCTCTGTGCCATGATTCCCAAAAAAGCCTTCGTGGCTTGGCTTGGAGAGCACCACGAGGAAGCCAGCTTGGGGATTATGCGAGGATTGACACGGCGCATTCGCAGCCTTACTGACAATGTACGGGGTCTGGCCTTATGCGATGTTTACACTAGGTTGTCAAAAACACTTCATGAATCGGCTGTCGTTCAAAACGACGAATTAGTCATACTCGAAAAGATTAGCCACCAAGAACTGGCTAACCAAATTGGCTCTTCCCGTGAGATGGTAAGCAAAATCATGAAAGACTTGACCAGCGGAGGATATCTCTCTATCAAAGGTAAAACGGTTCATATTCTGAGACCCCTCCCAGCCGCTTGGTAGCGAAGAGCCAATAATGCCAAATTTGATTGATCATGAAGGCATTGAATGAAGCCAACTAATGCCCCTTCTTGTGAGCCGTCTAAAGGTAGCATGGAACTTTATCTAAGTGTTCAGAGATTTTCATCCTGGCGGTCATTGTCGATTTAATTGTGGTGAAGAATGTGCGTTTTCCAAAATTTAAAGGTGTAATTTTTGACATGGATGGTGTGGTGATTGACTCCGAACCCAGCTTCAAATTTGCTTGGAAGCAGGCAGCTAAGGCATTTGGTATCCAACTACAAGATGAGATGGTGCGAAAACTGTTGGGTCAACAAGCCGAAGATGTAGAAAGGGCTTTGAAACGGGCTATCGGTTCCCAGTTCGATTTTGTGCATTTTCGTCATGTCGCTGCCCAATCTTGGCGTGAATACGCCGAAAAAAGGGGTATTCCACCCATGCCAGGATTAGCTAACGTGCTTGAGTTGCTCGACCAAGCGGTAATCCCCTATGGGCTTGCGACCAACAGCAATGGCCCCATTGCAGCGGAATGTTTATTGAGAAGTAGACTGGATAAGCGCTTTTCTTTAATAGTCACCCGGGAACAAGTTGCAGCCGCTAAACCGGAACCCGACCTGTTCATTCACGCGGCAAAATGTATGGGCATTTCCGTCAACGAATGCCTTATCTTTGAAGATTCAGCCATTGGGCTGATGGCCGCAAAACGAGCGGGAGCCATACCTGTACTCGTTAACGCCGACCCTAGCGAAGAATCACAGAAATTAGCGGCATTTTCATTTCATACTCTAAACGAAGTTGCCGCAACCCTTAAACGCTCGTTAAACTAACCAACCCTCGGGAGAGAGGTATGATTGGAGCTATTTCAGCCCTCGTCATTTTAATTATCGCTTATTGGTATTACAAAACCGCTGAAGAATTGAATTTGCCAATTTTAAGCTGGGTTTCAGGGGGCGTAATCGTATATTACATAGGATTCCTAATTTGGATGCATCTCGTGTTACGACCATTGATGGGCGGACAATTTAAAGAGCACGGCTTCTTTTTGGGGATGACCATGGATTTGACGGCGATACTGGCAGGAGTGGCATTATCAGCCCTGTTTCGCTCAAAAATAATGCTGAAAAAAGGCTAGGTTATTGATTGTCTTCTCAAAGGCTGGCGCATTTGGCTGTTGTGCCTTGAATAACAGAACTTTTCAACATCAAACGCTTTGCTGCGGGGCAATCAATACCACAACACTGTG
>CAIWDB010000146.1 GCA_903911305.1 uncultured Methylococcaceae bacterium
AACAACTGGTGGGCAAACAGCACGTCCGCACCGTCCATGTCCAGCACTTGCAAGGCCACGCCGGCCTCCAGCACGTCCTTGCCCGCCTCCCCGCCCAACATCGCCAATGCCTCCGTGCGTTTGACGCGGACGCGCGCATCTTGGGCCAAGCCGCGTTTTTGTTGCAGGGCGTGGGCAAAGCCGGAAAGCGCCGGAAACAGTGGGCTGTCCCCGGCCAGTTCATGCCCTTGCAGGGTTTCGCGCCCGACGATGCGCTGGTAATCCCATTCGGCGAGCAAGTGTCCGGGGTCGAACAGGGGGTTGCGTGTCGTCTCCACTTCGCGGATCAAGGCTTGGCGCACGAAGCCTGTGAACAAGCCTGCGCGACCCTGTGGCGAAGCGGTGCCGGTGCCCGCCTGTGCCAGCAGCAGTTTGAGGTAAAACGGCGAGCGGAACAGGTCAAGCTGTGGCGTCCCGCGCAGTTGCCGCCACAGTGCCGGGCCTTGCTCGGGATTGTAGAGCGTCAGGAATTCCTCGACTTGCGTGTCGGTGAGCCGCTCGATGCGCACATGCGGGACGGAAAACTCGGGGATGGACAGCGATGCGCTGTAGTCCAGGCTGCGGCAGGAAAACACCGCGCGAACACCGGGGGCGGTGACGGCCAATTCGGCCAGGTAGCCGCGCCACTGGGCGATGGCGTTGCGGTAGGACTCCGCGTCGGCGTGGGGCATTTCGTTCACCGCGTCGAGCAGCAGGACAAACCGCCCGCCATGCAGCAGTTCGGCGAAGCTGGGCAGGTGCTTGTCGCGATTGAGCTTGTTCCATTCTTGCTCCAGCCATGCCTGCGGCGCGGGCAAGCCTTCTCGCAGGGACCGGTAGCCGCTCAGCGGCAGGAACAGGCTCAACCATGCTTCGCCGGGGTTGCGCAAAGACTCTGCGGCAAGGTCTAGCTCCAATCGGCGCAGCAGGGTGCTTTTGCCGCAACCGGGGGGTCCAAGCAAAACTAAGGCTGGTTCGCTGACTTCGGCCAGCACCTTGCGCAAGTCGTCATAACTCTGTGATTGCGCCTGCCAGCGCACCCCTTGCGCCTCCGGCCCTTGGTCCACCAGCAGGGTCAGCCGGGTGAAGCGGCGGTCAAGCGCGTAGCGCGGCTGCGACCACTTGGCAATGCGTGCCAGCCGATACTCGTCCAAGTCGCGGGGCGGATGGTCCTTGATCGCTTGAAGTGATTGACCGTCCAATTCGGGGAGGGCGGCAGCGGCGATGACCGCGTTGCGCAAAGCAGCCAAGGTTTTGCCGGACTCATCGGGCAAGGCGGATTGCTTGGCATTGGCGAGTGCGACGAAATCAGGGGCAGGGCCAAGAGTCGGCTCGTCAGAATATTCGTAAATGGCTTTCAGCAAACGAGACAGTTCATCTTGGAAATAGGCATCTTCACGCATGTCCACACCGACGCGGCCTTGCAAGAAGATTGGGATGCTCTGTTCGTTGTCACCGCTGCGCAGCACGGGAATGAATTTACTACTGCCACCATCGATGTACAATTCGGCGCTGATCACTTGTCCCTCGAAACCCGCGCCGCGCAGTCGCAGGTCGGCCTTGGTTTTATAAGCCTCGGTCAGTATCAACAATACCCTATCGGCACGTTTCACGGATTGCTCCATGAACATCAGGAAATTGTCACCGGGCCGGCAATGGTATTGATCAAAGATAACCTTGATGCCATTGCCGATCAAATGGTCGGCGAGGGTTTTCACCCAGTCCTTGTGGATTGGGCTATCCCAAGAATAGGAAATGAAAACCGTGGGCGGGGAGGGCGGGTGGCTCATTCGGTGGGCAAGGGCGCAAAACCATGGTTGACTGGCATGATACGGGATTTTTTGCGAAAGGGCTGGTTAAATGCCATAAATACACCTTAAGAGATTGTGGTGTCAAGTTCACCTGTCAAAACTGCCAGTAAATAAAACTACTGTACCGTTGCAGCGAGAAAACGCAAGCGAGCATGGCCAACCCCAATGCAAGGGCATTGCGCCGGGTAGGCTCCAGGCTTTCCACCGACGCGGCCAGCCCCGGCTTGGCGAGGCACCATGCCAGCAGGATCAGATAGAGGACAAGCTCGATGCCGGTCACCCGCGTGGAGATTCCCCATCCAAGGGGAAGGCTTTCCCTGAACATCGACGGCCACGCCACGCCATTCGCGCCCGCCATCCCACGCCATAATTCAGCGGTTTGGCCGAGCGTCCCGGCGCGGAACGGAACCCATGCCCAAAACACCGCCAGCAACGTCAGCGTCCGGCCAAGAAACAGTGGAAGCCTCCTAATGCCCATAAGCCTCCAAACCCGAAACACGCCAATGTAGCATCCGTGCAAGACACCCCACAGCACGAAGGTCCATGCC
>CAIWDB010000147.1 GCA_903911305.1 uncultured Methylococcaceae bacterium
TACCGGATTGGCAGGGAGGCTCGTTTGAATGGCCTCTAGCCTGACCTTGAGGCCAGCCGAGGTGCTGCCGAGGCTGATCCGACTGCGTGATGCGCCAACCTATCTGGGGATGGATCGCAACCGCTTCAACCAAACCGTTCGCCCTTGCCTAATCGAAATTCCGATTGGCGAGCAGGGCGTGGCGTTCGACCGTATTGACCTTGACGCTTGGGCGGAGGATTATAAGAACCGCAACGGGCGGCCTGGGTGCAAATTTCAGCCTGAGGAGAAAAAATCATGGGCAAAAAAATCACACCGGGCCTCCGCAAACGCGGCGGCATCTGGCACATTGAAAAAACGCTCGACGGTCGTCGATTATACGAAAGTACTGGAACAAGCGATCTCGTCGAAGCCGAGCGGTACTTAACAAGGCGTCTGGAAGAAATCCGGAAGGCCACGGTCTATGGAATCCGGCCCGAGCGGACGTTCGAGCAGGCTGCGGAAGCATATGTGAAAGCCAAAGCCTATAAAAAAAGTATCGGAAGAGAAGTGATCAGGCTAAATGAGGTACAACCATGGGTAGGACAACTGAGTTTGCGCAACCTACACATGGGAACATTGCAATCGTTCATTGAACAGCGCAGGATTGATGGGGTGAAATCCCGAACCATCAATCAAGCACTGAAAATCGTCCGTCAAGTCGTTAACTTTGCAGCAGAAGAACTGATTGACGAATACGGGCTGACTTGGCTGGAAGCCGCACCAAAAATAAAGTTGTTGCCTGAACATGATTTGCGACCTCCACGACCATTGACATGGGAGGAACAAGCACGATTTTTTCCGGCACTTCCAAATCACCTTGCTACGATGGCACTATTCATCGTCAACACGGGTTTGCGGGATGCCGAAATCTGTGGGTTACGTTGGGAATGGGAAGCGAAGCTGCAAGGCTTGGATGGTTCTGCTTTCATCTTGCCTGCTCGGAAGTTCAAAAGTCGGCAGGAGGGGCTTGTATTGCTGAATCGGGTGGCGCAAAACATCGTAGAAAGCCAACGTAGTAAACACGATGAATACGTTTTTACTTATCGTGGAGAACCGCTGCACCATATGCTCAATACTGGTTGGCGAAATGCACGACGTGAAACAGGTATTGATGTTCGGGTTCATGACATGAGGCACACGTTTGGCATGCGACTTCGGGCTGCGGGAGTGTCTTTCGAGGATCGACAGGATTTATTGCGCCATAAGTCAAATCGGATAACTACGCATTACAGCAAAGCGGAAATAAGGAATTTGCTTGCGGCTCTGGAAAAGCTGTGCATTCGGGAGGACAAACCCGAGATCGTTTTAATCCGCAAAGTCGTGGGAAAATAGATTCCGGCAAAATTCCGGCAAATGAAAAAGGCTTAACAGATATAACTCTGTAAGCCTTTGATATTCATGGTGGGCCATGTAGGGGTCGAACCTACGACAAACGGATTAAGAGTCCGCTGCTCTACCAACTGAGCTAATGGCCCGAATGGTGGGGTGACCGATGGGGCTCGAACCCACGACAACAGGAATCACAATCCTGTGCTCTACCAACTGAACTACGGTCACCATAATGAATCGTTTTGGCGCGCTTGGCAGGACTCGAACCTGCGACCCTCGGCTTAGAAGGCCGATGCTCTATCCGGCTGAGCTACAAGCGCTGAATTGGTCGGGGTAGAGGGATTCGAACCCCCGACATTCTGCTCCCAAAGCAGACGCGCTACCAGACTGCGCTATACCCCGGTTTGATCGTCTTGTTTGCTTAGGGACGGCCAACTGTTTATCTGTGTAATTTTAGCGAACTTTTTACATTGGGTCAAACTTTCTGTTCATTTTTGACATCGGTTGGATTGGCCGAAGGGATTCCTATCGTTTGATGTTCTGCCAACCATTCCCGCCAGACTGCAAAACTGATGGCTAAAACGACAGGGCCTAGAAAAAGGCCAATGAATCCAAACCGTGCCAACCCCCCCAAAACGCCAAAAAAGACAAGTAAAAATGGAATGCGCGTCGCTCCGCTAATGACTAATGGGCGTATGATATTATCCACCCAACTGACGACCAGCACCCCCCAAAGGGCGAGTGAAATGGCGGCCCAATGTTGACCGTTAAACAATAGCCACAGGCTCGCCGTTCCCCAAACCAAGGGGGTGCCAAACGGTATCATGGCAAATAATATGGTCACTGCACATAGTAATATCGGTGTACGCAACCCAACAAACCAATAGCCCATCCCCGCCAATACGCCTTGACCAATCGCTGTCAGCACAATGCCGTACACCACTGCTTTAAGGGTTTCCTCGGTGGTGGCAATGTATGCGTCCAAGCGATCACCGAGCATCTTTCGCAACACTTTGCGAACCTGACCTGTCACTTCCCGCCCATCGCGATAAAGAAAAAACGCCGTAAGCAAAGCAAACCCTAATTTTGCAAGATTGTATCCCACGTCCCCCACTATGTTCAGTAAATTGCCTGAGTATTGCCGTAACCAAGGCAAAACGCGCAGCCTCAATAATTCGCGTAGACTGTCAACTTGCCCGAATAAATTTCCCAGTTCCTTGCCGAAATAGGGTATGCGCAAGACAAAATCCGGCAGTTCTGGCTTCTTTTCCAGCAATGCTGGCAGATTGTGATAAATTTCGAAAATTTCGGCTTGCAGTAGCACGCTTGCCCAAACTAACGGGATGACAATCAACGAAGTCAGCAGCGTAACCATCGTCAAAGCTGCCAACGTCGGTCTATCGACAAAGACTTTTTCGATTTGGCGATGCAAAGGCCAAGACACATAGACTAAGATAATGGACCAACTCACAGGGATGATGAAATGGCCCAACACCCAGTAATCCAAGACAAGCAGCCCGGCCAAGAATATAGCGGGGGCAATCATAGTGGCAATATTGGCGATGACTGTCTCCAAAATAATGTTATGCCTATCTTAATGAAAGCCAGGCAATGAAAACTCCCCTTACATTTTTCCGTCAAGCCTTCTGCTAGACATTAACTGTGTTTTGGGTTTAACTTTTTCCTACTCGCGCAGTCTAACAGAATTTGAAACCAAGGAGCCAATGTCACAGCAATTCTCATTTGGGAATTTGAAGCCAACTCGATACGTTTGAAGTACCGCCTTTAGGCGTAAAAGACCGCATAAGACCGGCTAAAGCCGGGACTACGAACGATGTTTTTTCACCAACAAAAACCTTGCTTTGCCAAACTGAGAATTGCTGCCAATGTCATTCTTTCTCCTTAATCAATTATTGCCTGATTTGGCACAATCCCAAGGCCACCATGAAACGACGTAAAATCCATATCTTTCTTGTTTTGTCCTTAGCCAGCTTAATGACCCTAAGCTTGGCCCATGGACATGGAGGGGGAGGATTTCGCGGAGTCTACGGTGGAGGAGGTTTTGGCGGCTATGCCGGAGGTCACTACGGAGGAGGTGGGTACGGACGTTATGGCGGAGGATATTACGGGGGACGTGGCTATTCAGTGGGTTGGTATGGTGGCGGATATAGAGGATATGGCGGTGTTGGCTTCTATTATGGACAACCTTGGTATTTTGGGCCATCTGACTATTATTATCCTTATTATCTTCCCCCCACAGTTGTCGTTCCAAGTTCTCCACCCGTTTATATCGAACAAGGCGGCTCACAACAATCTACCGATGCTTCAGAATGGAGGTATTGCCAGAATCCACAGGGGTATTTCCCTCATGTCAAGGAATGTCCAGAAGGTTGGAAATCGGTTGCGCCGCAACCCTCTGGCTTGGAAGCAAACTATTGGTACTACTGCGACAACCCCAATGGCTATTACCCTTATGTGAAAGAATGCATGTCAGAATGGCAACAGGTGAAACCACAATCGGAACCCGAAAACTAATAGAGATTTGGAATATGCATAATAACCTAACGCTTGTTACCTTAGCCGGGCTTGTTCTGTTTGGTGGATGCGCGACAACCCCGACCGGGCCCAGTGTACTAGTGTTGCCGGGCACGGGCAAACCTTATGAGCAATTCCGTAGTGATGATTACTACTGCAATCAAATTGCTTTGATGCAATTGGGTGGCGTGACACCGCAGATGGCCGCTGCCCAAAGTGGGCTGACCGGCGCAGTCGTGGGCACGGCTATTGGCGCTGCCAGCGGAGCGGCCATTGGGGGTGGGCAAGGGGCAGCCGTCGGCGCAGGGGTGGGCTTGGCAGGAGGTGGCATGGTCGGCGCGGGAATGGGCCAAAGCGCCGGAAGCAACACACAGCAAAGATACGATTATGGGTATATCCAATGCATGTATGCGAAGGGACACCGCGTCCCTGTGTGGGGTAAATTCTCCGATCAAACCGGTGCTACTACCACCCAGCAATCCACATCCCCTCCCCCTCCGCCACCTTCAATCAATCAACCGCCTCCCTCCTCCCGATAGCTAAGGATTCAAATATGGCTGTTGAATTGATATTTTCAAATGATTGGGTAAAATGCCCGGACAGCACAATATTCATGTGCCATATTCCTACTAACCCAAGAGGAAATAATAATGAACTTGAAATTTTCAGTTCTACTTGCGTCCGCCGTATTGATGTCAGGTTGTGTAATGCAAAAAACCTATGACCGTGATATCGGGTTGGAGCGGCAAATCAATCAGCAACTGCTTAACGAAGTCAAATCTGACGAGGTCAAAATCGTCCAAATGCGTGATCGCCTGAGAATAACGGTCAAGGATGAAATATTTTTCCCAGAGGGAGTGGCTGACATAGGGAAAGAAGGCAAATCCATCCTTGACAAGCTTGTTCCCTCCCTTAAAGGCGTGACAGATCATCGCATCGAAATTGAAGGATATACCGACAATGTACCCATTGGGGATCATCTAAAGCACAAATATCCGAGTAATTGGGAACTTTCCTCTGCCCGCGCCGCAGAGGTGGTTAAATATCTTCAGCACAAAGGCATTGATCCCAGTCGTTTGACGGCTGCCGGACATGGGGAATACCAACCGATTGAACCCAACAGCTCACCCACTGGGCGACAAGCCAATCGCCGCACTGATATAGATTTAATGCCGATTTTGGATCAGTGACCGCATACTAACTAGTGCCTGACAGAAAACCCGATTTTTTTACAAATTTTGCGCTTTCCGCAGCATCCACGGTCAGAGATACTGATGTCTTGGATTTTATGAATATCCCATTTCCAGAATTAGCCGTAGATTGGTCCTAGGGAATAGGGTTTCCGTCTCGTTCAATTCCTCGCACAGCTTCTGGATCGCCGCGTCGGTGCTCGCGTTAGCCGAATGGTGCAGGCGAACCGTCAGGGTGCCTGCCTCGTGGTCGGGCAGGATGTCGGCCTCGGTTTTGTAAAGCGCCTGCAACAGGCTGCGTGCCTCGTCGGGGCGGGCTAGCTGGCCTTGCTCTCGCAGCATGTTCGCCATGGCGGTCTCTGCCCGGTAGGCGATCATTTTGAGGGTGTCGGCCAGATGCTTGCTCTGTGTGCCGAGTTGCTTGAACCGCTCGGCCTCCGGCAATTCGCCCAGGGTGACATGCCTGGGCGTTTCCTTGCGCTGTGCCTTGGCAGTTTGGGCCTCGTTCCGCAGGAGGTCGATCTGCTCTTGGAGGGCGGCCTTTTTTTGCATGAACGGCTCGACCTTGCCCGGCTCGATGGTGCCGTCGAGGCTCATCGCGCCGAACTGGGCGGGCAGGCGGCCGAGCTTGCCGGCGGCCGAGCGCACTTGCCCGTCAAGGCGGCGATGGGCGGGGTTGACGGCCTTGACGGTCTCGGAA
>CAIWDB010000148.1 GCA_903911305.1 uncultured Methylococcaceae bacterium
GATCCGTAGGAGCGGGCCATGCCCGCGATTGTTTGGGCCAAGTCTTCAAAAATAGGCTATTTATCGCGGGCGTGGCCCGCTCCTACATGTTGCATATATTCATTATTAAGTAACTATTTGGTATTGAAAACGCTGTATGTGGGAAACAACCTCCCCGCATAGTATTGAAAAACCCGCACTCAACAAAAAAGGGAAACCACTTTATGATAAAAATGGGAAGCCTGTCATGGTAAAATCTTGGCCTTGGCTTATTAGCATGTCTCCGGTTGATGAGGTGGGTCACGGGAAAGGGCGACAGTATCATGAGCCAGTTAAGGTGAAATTATTGGCCGACGGTGATGTGCGCATAACTGAGCATGATGGCGATCAGTTTAAAGTGAAACAGGGTGGCAGTATCAGTAACTTAACGAAAGGAGCAAAACTTGGGACTAAGGACGGAATACCTGCTTCATCCGTTTATGAAAAAGACGATGGTGTTGAACATGTCTATTATGGGCGTGGCTACGTTCAGCTTACTTGGTGGTCAAATTATGCGAAAGCAGGGATAGAAATTGGTTTGGGATATGGCCTTCTGCTTGACCCCGAACAAGTGAAGCAACCGGCGACTGCCTATAAAATAATGTCCTATGGCATGAGAACTGGAAAAATATTTGCTAATGGACATTCATTCAAAAAATATTTTACCCAGACTAAGACTAACTATGAAGGCGCTCGTGCCATGGTCAATGGCAGTGACCATGCAGCGGATATAGCCAAGATAGCCCGTCAATTCGAGGCAGTGCTACTAAAGGCAAAAGTAATCACTCCAACCCAAGCAAAGGCTAAATGATACATCAATGAAACTTCTTGCGATGTATTTATCTCATTACGCCCCTAGAAAAATGACATTATTCTTGATGTTATTGATTCTGGAATTAGGTATAGGCAATTCTTTTGCACTTGAATCAACACAAGACATTTCTTTGCGCTGCGGATGGTTTGATAATCCTTCACCAAGTAATGCATGGCTGAATGATAAGGATGGCGAATGGACGGTCTCGATCCAAGGCGGGCATCAAGCCAAGGGAAAATGGCCTTCATTTAACCGTTCGCAATGGGTGAAGACCGGTACGGGAAGCTATGGTTATGGCTGCACCTGCATGAAAGTGCGAGCCAATGCGGAATCGCAGGAGATCAAGCAAATTATTTCCGCAACCGTAAAACCGCTTTCAGTATGCCGTCAGGATAAGGCGCTTAAAGAACCGGAAAATCCGTTAAAATAGTTTTTCGTAGAATCAGAATTTTAGATGATGCTTTGTGTTGCTGGCCATCAACACCGAGCCGAACAGTTCCGTCCGCCGGAACCAGCATGGTGTGGAGATGCAACGCGATCTACCGCTACCATGACGAGCAAGTTGGCGAATGGTGCAATGTGTTAAGTATAGTGGTGGTGGGTGAAGAAGTAGGTCGGCATCCCCATGCCGACTATTGCTGGCTCCCAAATTCCTGTGTGGGAATCCTTGCCTTTCAAGTTCTCTCTTGCCATACTAATGAAGCAGGAACTTCAAATAATCGTTCGTCAAGTTGGAACTTGGAAACCAGCAAGCGAATAGCCTTTAAATCGAGTAGACCATCTATCGAAAAATTAAATCCCCATTGTCGCGAACATAGGACAATGGAATCTTCGGGTTATTTATGTCCTTGCCACCGTCCCTATGCCATTTGTCTTCCCATTTTGCATAGAATGGCTCCATGCGTTCAGGTGTGAGAAGGTAGATTTCTTTGAGTTCGATGGATTCATAAACAGCGAAGACCCAATCGACTTTGCGATATTTGGCGATGATCGTTGGGTTCATGTGATGATGTGTGGAAAATGAGCGAGTCAGAAGCACATTGACTGACTTGAGTTCATATTCTTTGCCTGATTCGTCTACCGCATCATTGCCTTCTCTGCTGGTTAGAATGCGCAAACCTGTTACCAAGGCTATTTGCAGAAGTTTGCCGCCATTGTCTTGAATGCACACTATGAATCTACAGACTAAAAGTTTCGGGCAATAAAATAATGGCAATGCGATTAGGATTTACAACGGCATGGGGCAAGGCTTACATAGGCGATTCGCTGGAATTGCTTGAATCGCTGGACGAAGGCAGTGTCAATCTGGTCATCACCAGTCCGCCATTTGCCCTGCAACGCAAGAAGGAATACGGCAACGCGGAGCAGCATGAATATATCGAATGGCTTAGTCAATTTGCCAAACTGGTTTACCGCAAATTACGCCATGATGGTTCTTTTGTGCTGGACATCGGTGGGGCTTATCAAAAAGGCGTACCGTCTCGTAGCCTCTATAATTTTCGGGTTCCCCTACATTTTTGCGATGACTTAGGTTTTTTCCTAGCCCAAGACTTTTACTGGTACAACCCATCCAAACTGCCTTCCCCGATTGAATGGGTGAATAAGCGCAAGCTCCGCGCCAAGGACGCGGTGAATAATGTTTGGTGGTTCTCCAAAACGGAATGGCCCAAGGCGAATGCCAGTAATGTATTAGTTGAGTATAGTGACCGCATGAAAAAGTTGCTAGACGATCCAGAAGCTTATTACAATCCCGCCAAACGCCCCAGTGGACATGACATAGGGAAGGCATTCAGCCGTGACAATGGCGGTGCGATACCTTCCAATCTTTTGCAAATTCCCAATTCCGAAAGTAACGGTCAATATCTTCGTGGTTGCAAAGCGGCGGGAATTAAGGGACATCCCGCTCGCTTTCCCGCAAAATTGCCAGAGTTTTTTATCCGCTTTCTGACCGAACCCGGAGATTTGGTGGTGGACATATTCGGAGGTTCCAATACAACAGGTCAAGTTGCCGAAGTCGAAGAACGCCGATGGATCACATGCGACTTGGAACCTGAGTATGTTGCCGCCGGGGCGTTTCGATTTCTACCTAGGGAATTTGCGGAAGATAAAACGAGGGAAATTTATCAGTCAATTGTAGCGGGGGAGAAGGTTGATTTCAGAAAGGAGTATCGGGCTAGGCAAGAGGAGTTATTTGAGGTTGTGGTATAAATCAGAAAAATTGAAATCACGAAAAGAGGAAATTTAAATGGATCAAGATATTTTCCATGATGAATATAATACAAATGCCTTTGGAGGTATATGGACGCACCAAAAACTCGTTGCATTAGAAAAATACCTAAGTGCCTTCACAACGGCGCTCAAAGATAAGCCTTTTAAGTTGATTTATCTTGATGGTTTTGCTGGCACTGGAAGTTGTGACATAAAGATTAATGGAGAAAGAAAAAACATTGAGGGTTCGGCAAAAAAGCTCTAAACACTAATCCTCCTTTTGATTGTTATTATTTTATTGAACTCGCTTCTAAAAAACGAAGTGCGCTACGAAAATTAGTAAAAGAGAATTCTAGTCGTGATGTGGTTATACTTGATGAGGATTGCAATAAAGCACTGATGAAATTATGCAAAACAGTAGACTGGAAACGCGCCAGAGCCGTCCTATTTCTTGATCCTTATGGATTTCAAGTAGAGTGGTCAACGCTTAAAGCTATAGCTAATACCAAAGCAATTGATATGTGGTACTTGTTTCCTTATTCTGGACTCTATCGACAAGCTCCCAAGGATGCTGATGCCCTTGATTCTGATAAAGAAGCTGCAATTAACCGGATATTGGGTACTGATGAATGGAGGCAACAGTTTTATCGCCCGTCACCACAACAGGATTTATTTGGTAAGGAAGGCGAAGTACGGGGTTCCCATCGAGTTTTGCTTGACTTTGTGACTAATCGGCTGAGGGAGATTTTTCCTTGTGTTTTAGACCCGACAATTTTATATCAGGGCAATAACTCAAGCGGTGCCCCACTTTTTGCTCTTTATTTTGCGGTGTCTAATCCCAATCAACAAGCTAGAACGGTAGCAACGAGAATTGCAAAGCATATTCTTAGGGCACCGTGATCTGAAAAGTCTCAGGGAAAGCATCCCATGTCCGACCATCAAGCAATCGGCCATTGGCTTTCTTATTGCGACGAACTCCATCCGCCCCCCAAGTGCCCCACTGCTTGAAGAAAAAGCCTACGCCCGCTTCATCAGCTTGTTGTCGAATATTTTCCACCCATTCTGGTTCCATAGGTCGCGCTTTTGGGCCAGATTCGCCGCCTACGATTAACCAATGAATGCCGTTTAAATTAAGCTTGCCTAGGTCTTGGAGCAAAGGCTCGATAGATAGGAAGCGAACTGTGGCATCTACTTGCTGGAGTAGTTCAATACGTGGAATTCCATAATTTCGGTCTTCGACGGAAACGCCTAGCCAAACATTTCGAGGGCAAGATCGATTCGCAAAATAAACAGGGAGACGGTAAGCTCGCTTGGTAAGAATTTGGTAAGTATGGTGGGGTGTATCCGCTATGACCGAAAAGACTTCGTCTAGGAATACATCAGAAACATCCTCATGAAACAAATCACTCATGGAGTTGACGAAATATATCGTAGGTACGCGGCGTAAACGCGGCTGTTTGAGTCGTTCAGGATGGGTCGTCAGCTGGAATTCGTTTTCGTAACCCGGCGTTCCCATTGCATGAAGCCGTCTCGCCATCACCTCAGCATAGCAATTTTTGCAACCGGGTGAAATCTTGGTGCAACCCGTGGATGGGTTCCAAGTTTGTTGTGTCCACTCTATGCTCGATTTGTTAGCCATTATTTGGTCTCGTAGGAAAGCGGAAAGCCGTGGCTAGGAACTTTCTCGCAGCATCAATTGTTTGTGGACTTAGAATGCCATTTTTTTAGCTACAATGCCAGAATAATTGATCATTTTAATAGTTTCCATTTTCCTGGCATGGAAACCTTGACGTTCTGCTCTGCGGATAATGGGCGCGGAAGCGACATAACATCCGTTAACACGCTGGAGCGTGGTAACGCGATTTAACCGCTCCTGCGGTGAACGGTCGCGAAGTATGCAAAGATAGGCTCCCACGCTGGAGCGTGGGAGCCATCAAAGGATTGCGATGGGCTGCTTTAACAGATTAAAATCCAAGGTCACAGGATAGGTTGCGCTTGCGAAGCCCATCACTCCCAAACTTTCAAGACAAGCGGGGAAAATCTCAAAGTGAAGATTAACCAATGACCCAATTGGAACATATTCAAACCGAAAAGGCTCTGACTATGACAATCGTTGAGCAAATCCAACAAGACGTGGCGCAATCGCCACCTGACAAACAGGCTAAAATTTCCGGCTAATCATTTAAGAGGGGAAGTTATGCACCTAAGTTTGAACATAGACGATGCCCTGCTCAATCAGGCAAAGCAAATAACGGGTCTGCAATCGGACAACGATTTGGTGGAAACAGCCATAGCATTTCTGATTGACCAGAAATCTAAAAGCATCAATCCAATAAACCCTGCCAAAGTTTTTCTGGCATCTGGTTTTATTGGCTGCGGACAAGGCGATCCTGAGCTTTCGGAAAATTATAAAGCTGAATTGACTGAACTGTTACGAGAAAAGCATGGTGATAGCTGATACTGGATTCTGGGTCGCCTTGGGGAATAGCCGAGATAAATATCATGAAATTGCCACGCAAAAATTCATAGCATTATCAGATCATGGCGAAACCTTCGTCACAACATGGCCTGTATGGATGGTAATTTGAAAGTTGGATAAGTGCTTCATTTAGGCAATGTAGTAGGCGAAAGCCTGCCTTCCATGGACGCTGGATTTCGGCATCCATGCCGAAATGACGGGTTTCCAGCATTTGTGTATAACGATGAGCACTCCGGCGTGGCAAACTGAATAAACCGTGCTGCGGATAATGGGCGCGGAAGCGACATAACATCCGTTACCACGCTGGAGCGTGGTAACGATCAAACACCCAAACCCTAAAGACAGGTGAAACCTCCATGCAAACCGAACACATGAAAACGGCTCAAAGCCTATATGCGCTTTATGAAACCCTGCCGATTGATATACAACAGGCTTTCTTGCAAGAACTATTGCAGCATCAGCAGGAAAAACTGGAAGGCTTGGCATTTTACCTCGCTTGCCAGCAAGCCAAAGGTGAGGATGATTTTTTGAGTGAAGCCGAAAGTCAAGCATTCATTAACAGCTTGCCGCAATGAAAATTCTGATCAGCATGCGGTTTGAGAAGGATGCCCTCAAAATTACCGATGCAAGAATCCTAGCGAAGATAAGGCGTGTCTTGAAAAGGGATGGTTTATACTAAATGAAGATTTATTTGGATATTTGTTGTTTCAACAGGCCATTTGATGACCAATCCCAACTTAGAATAAAGCTTGAATCTGAGGCAAAACTGGCTATACAGGAAAATATTCGTTCGGACAAGTACATCTTGATATGGTCATATATGTTGGATTACGAAAATCAAAAATGCCCCTTTCCAGAGCGTAGGGATCAAATTAGCAAATGGCGAGCCTATGCCATGGAAGACATTGAAGAAGATGAAGCTTTAATCAATTCAGCCAAGCTCATTGGTCAAACGGGCATCAAGAAAATGGATGCTTTGCATATCGCCAGTGCAATCAAAGGAAATGCAGATTATTTTCTGACTACCGATGATATGATATTAAAACGAGCCAGCTTGATAGCAAACATCGAAATCACAGACCCTATAGGATTCATCAAAGAAGTATACCTATGATTACCGATACAGAGATAAAGCAAAGAGGAATTAACATACTATCTCAATACCTTGGCGATGTTGAGGCCGAGCGATTCATTGCCTTGATACAAAGGGAACGGTTTGATTATACAAAGTGGCGGCAAGGACTCGATGAGGAATTGAGCATTGAGGAAATCAGCCATAAGGCCATGTTACTGAGAAAAAATAAGCAAGCCTAGCCTGAATCCCTAATCCCACTTCATTATTTCTGGGCGACTTGCTCAATTTGAGCCGTTACAAAGTTTTCCCTTTAAGTGCAGAATTGGATGAATTGGAAAGCGGGCATGTCCAAAGCCATAAGCAATACTTCACCATTACTCTATCTGTATAGTGTGGGGGCTATAGACTAGCTGCCAAGGTTGTTTGATGAAATCTGGACAACTGAATGGATTAAACCCATACCCCAATAATATCTGAAGATTTACGGCAATCCGCCACCGGTTGCAGGACAATCGCCTAAATAAGTCGCATGGATTTTGTTCTGCATATCGACTTTAATTTCCCCGCCTGTTGAAATATCCAGGAAGCCATCTACGCTGGTGGCTGAATAAGTGACTTGCCCATGACCCTTGATACCCAAGGTTCCTGCGCAACTGACCTCAAATGTCAGGGTGTTGCCTGAATATTGACGGTTCAAAAAGTCGCAACCCGTGGCCCCTGACGAACCCATGCCCAATAATAATCGGTCAGGATTCTGGGCATCGGCTTCCGTCAGGCATTGGCTGGTTACAAAAGGCTGAGGTTTCCAGTCTGGCGATGCGGCTACGCCCGATTCAAGGGAAATGCTCCATAAACCCGGTTTGATGTCATCGGCGGCCATCGTGCAATTTGCCATGACGCATAAACTTAGCGCGGTGAATGCCAAGATTGTTTTCATAACTTCTCCGGGAATGCTGGATTGGTAGGCATATCTTACCGGAAATTGATTGAAAATCCACTTTTGAATAGTTTAATCAGTTTTGCATAGGTCTGAGATGGAAAGTCCCCATGATGATCCTCGGCTATACGCTCATATCCCTTTTGGTAGTCAATAGAATAAATGCCAAAACGAGGGGTGTAAGTACCCCATTCGTAGTTGTCAAATAGCGACCAGTGTAAATAACCGATCAAGGGTATCCTTTCGTGGAGCATTTCAATGACTTGGTGGAAATGCAATGTGATGAACTGGCTACGGGTCACTCGATCCCTGCGATGATAGGTTTGATTGTCTATTTTGCGACGTAGGGCCATGCCGTTTTCAGCAATCAGTACTGCCTTACCAAGAAAATCATCAGAATAATACCGACAGAAAAAATTCAAGCCTTGCGGTAGAACACGCCAATCCCACCATTTGCTGGATATTGAATTCATAAGCCAAGAGGTTATTGATTTGTTTTTAAATTCATGGTCCCATAGTATAGGTAGTCTGAAGAAATGGGCAGAAAATGGATCATAATAATCTATGGCAATATAATCCAATAATTTCTCTCGGGGCGATTTTAACAAATGATTGGTAAACGGTTTGAATTCTTCTATGTCAAAGTTTATGGTACAAAACTTATCAATTAGATTTTTGCACAGTGTCCCAAACCAATAAGATAGAGTTTTTTTCAATGGGATATTTTCTAATCTTAATGATTTATCAAACTCTGTTCTTTTGTCATTAATATAAGTATTAACGACATTCAAAGGAATCTTACGTTCACGCAAGACGAGTAAATCTAACAACAGTTTATCTGCCCAATAAAGATCACTGCAATAGTTATTGAAACTGACCATGGGGGTTTCCCACGCTTGCTCTTGATAGAAATCATGGATGCCGTTGTAAGCGCTAATATGGGCGTTTAGCAGTTGGCAACAGGCAGCAATAGCCGATTTGACTCCCCCGACTACCGAGCTTGGAAATTGGCTACCTAGGTAAGTATTGAACACCAACATATTAGGTTCGTTGATGGTAATGTAGTACCGTATGGGTGAATCGCCCTTGCCAACTAAGGCATTATTGACATGGCGGACAGTGAATGTCACATATCGAGTGAAGTGATTGATGGTTGAGGGTTTCAGCCATGGATCATCCCCGAGCCATGCGGGATGGACAAAATGATGAAGCGTGACGATAGGCTCAAGGCCGTTCTTTCGACACTCAATAAGCATATCAGTATAGTGGTCAAGTGCCGCTTTGTCGAAACAAGGTGGTTCTTCGGTTTTGTTGGAATGGCTGGGCTGGATACGGCTCCATTCCAAGCCTAGGCGAAAGGCAGTTAAGCCCATTTCTCGACACAAGGCAAAATCTTCTGGATAGCGGGTCCAAAACTCGGCGGCATCGCCTAGGGGAGCCACATCTTTTTCTCTCTCAGCCTTGGCCCAGTTTGTCTGTGGCTGATTTTCCCCGTTATAGCCTCCTTCTGACTGATAAGCCGAAGTGGACACGCCCCAGAGAAATTCCTGATGGGAGGGATCAAGACTGAATTCATCGGAGTGATGCCCAGTCATTCTGGACCCGCCGCCAAGGCCATCGCAGCCCTTTGCTTTTTTGTCAAGGCAAGTGGTGGCAATTGGTCATCAAGTAAGGTGTTTACAATGGTTTGAGATGCTGTGGGATTGGAAAAGCGCAACGCATTGGCCTTCATGGTCGTCAATCGTGCGGGATCATCCAATAAGCGATCCAGTTTAAATGCCAAGGTAGTCAGGTCATTGCATTTGACGGCTATGCCTTCTTCGAGAAGGTGGTCACTGTTTCTTTCCTCTTGACCGGGGATGGGGGTGACCACACACATAGGGAGTCCACAGGCAATAGCTTCTGACGAGGCCAATCCGCCGGGTTTGCCAATAAAAATATCGGATAACTTCATGAGCTTGTGCATTTCGTTGGTATAGCCCAGGATTTTAAATGATGCGCTGCGACCGCTGGTCAGGCTTGTCAAGCGTTGCCTTAATTCTTCGTTATGCCCACAAACGACCAGCGTTTGTGTATCATGATTCAGATTGAACAAGCGCTCCACCATAAATTCGGTGGGCCCTAACCCAAAGGCACCTGCCGACAAGAGTAAAATCGGCTTGTCGAGGTTAAGCCCTAACTTGATTTTTTCTACTTCAATATTTACAGCTTCTTGAAATACAGGGTCGATGGGTATTCCCGAAACGGTTATCCTTTCTTCTGGAATCCCTAGCATTTCTAAATGTGCCTTGGTTTCGTCTATGGCGACGAAATAGCGATGGAACGATCGCGACAACCACATGGCATGAAAATCGAAATCCGTCACTACGATTGACAGGCGGGCCTGTAAGTGTTTCGTGGCAATTAAATGGCTGATAATCCCTGCTGGCATAAAATGGGTACAGACTATTATATCCGGCTGGTAATCTCTAATAAAACGAACCAATGGTTTGGTGTTTAACCGATCAATCATATGCCTCATGCGGTCAGTTCGCCAAGGTTCGTCACTGGTTTTGTACCACCAACCTAAAAAGTTGGGGGCAGACTTCACAAGAGAGGTATATAATTTTGAGTAGAAGTCACGAAAAAATTTATTAGTATATTTTAGTGCGTCATTATTAAATACTTCTTCCACCCTTTTATCGGATTTAAACGATTTCTCCAAAGCCTCTGCTGCCCTAATGTGACCAGACCCAGCCCCGGCAGACATAATTAACACACGTTTTTTCATTAGTCCATGTCACTAGGTTGATTATAAAATATATTAATAATTCATCATTTTATAGCATATAAATACTTATTATTTAAATAACTATATTTAAAGAAATTCTTTAGATAATTTTGAATTATAAACCGAATCTGATCAATCAAGCAATGTTGGCATGCATCATTTGCAGAAGCGTGATTGCCTGTAATATTCCTGTAATATTTTAGGAATAGAATTATTTTAAAACAGAAGGTATTTCTCCTTGACAAATCCCACACCCAATCCTCATATTTCAAAAAAATTCGATCATGAACTGGACAACATCCGAACCAACACTCTAAGGCTCGGTGGCATGGCAGAAGATCAAGTTCACTTGGCAATACTTGCAATAAAAGACAACAACATTGCTTTGGCTGAGCAGATTATTGCCGATGATCACAAGCTTGATCTAATGGAAGCTAGTGTAAACGAACAATGCATCCATATTTTGGCTCAGCGACAACCAATTGCCTGCGACTTAAGATTGGTCATAGCTGTGATTAGAGCACTCAATGATATAGAGCGAATTGGAGACGATGCGAAACGTATCGCCCGGATCACCATCAATATGTCAAATCAGTATCCCGAACAAGTAAAGCTTGACTTGCTGTTAGAGTTTGGTGAACAAGTCATTAGATTACTGCACGATGCTTTGGATGCCTTTGCCAGAATGGATGCTGAAGCTGCAATGGAAATCAAGCAACGAGACCGTTTGATGGATATTTTCTACGGTGATATCTTGAAAATGCAAATGCATGATATTTCCGTCACGCCTAGCATAGTCCCTATGGCATTTAACTTAATTTGGATTGCCAAACGATTTGAACGTATTGGCGATAGAATCTGTAATATTTGCGAACATATCATGAATTATAAACTAACTCAAGAAAAATCGTCCAATATTAATCTTACTTTACAGCATTAGATTAAATTTTTTATTTTCATCTTAGGATTATATTATGAATAATAACACTTTATCTCTTATATCGCCAAGATCGTTAGAACTTATATTTAAAGATCATCTTGACAATACACTTGAATGTGGTCAAACATTGAAACAGCTTTTCTCAACGCTTAACGAGCCTAATTCATATATTGAAAGAGTCAAAAGCTTGGAAGAAAAAGGAGATAAACTGACTGCAGAGGCATATAATGCATTGGAATTGATTGTCCAACCTGAATTAAATCATCTTGCTGAATTGTTTATAAAACGACTAGATGATATTGTCGATGGCATGAATGATACTGCCCGCCTTATTGATATCTGCATACCTAGAAAGAGCGAGGATGCTGCGCAAGAACTCATTAAGATACTACTGTCCATGATTGCACTACTCCAGACAGAAATTGCGCAATATCCAGAGAACGAATTGACAAGCATCACAACTTCCCGCCAGACTCTTAAAAAGTGGGAAGAAAGCGCAGACCAAGCTTACCACGAATGGAGAAAGACACAGCGCAGGATTAATATACTTCCTTTGGTCGATGAGTCAAACTGGACTGAGATTTTGGGAATCCTAGAACAAACAACGGATGCAACTTATCACGCGATACTATTGCTAGAACGCATGGTCAAATACCGCTTAAGAAAGTAACTCTGAAACCCCTCAAAAAAACACCCGAGCCAGTCTTTTTGGACACTTCGCCAATACCCTTTGAGTCCGCAAGCCCTCGGCTTACCCGCGCACAGATACGCGGCCTGCCCGAAATGCGTGAACTTTTGATATTGGCGGAGCATACATTACAGTCTCCACTTCAACAGGCAAAGGTTGATGTATTGGATGAAGTCCATCACGCGGGTGAATCCTTTCCTTTACTCGCATTTCAGTTTGGCCCTGACGATCCAAGCTTGCCTACTTTCGCGATTTTCGGCGGATTCCATGGTTTGGAACGAATCGGTACGCAAGTGGTGATGTCTTATCTACGAACCTTGCTCGAACTAACCCGGTGGGACCGTGTGACCATCGACATGCTCACAACGACAAGGCTATTGATCGTGCCACTGGTCAATCCAGTGGGTATGTATCTTCAACGCCGATCCAACGGAAACAATGTCGATTTGATGCGTAATGCCCCGGTGCAAGCCGAAGGGCTTTCGCCTTTGCATTTGTTTGGAGGTCATAGACTCACCCCACGCCTGCCATGGTATAGAGGCTTGGATGGCGATCCTATGGAGATGGAATCTCAAGCTGTTTGCAATTTTGTCCGACGCGAAATTTTTCCATCCAAAGTGGCGCTCAGTATTGACGTGCATTCTGGTTATGGCACGTTTGACCGTTTGTGGTTCCCCTTCGCTAAAAACCGGCAACCACTGCCCGATCTTCCAGAAGCCATCGCCTTGAAACATTTGCTCGATAAAGTCCATCCCAACCACATATACTGCGTTGAACCGCAAAGTCGCCAGTATCTCGCACATGGTGACGTGTGGGATTATCTCTATGACGAATATAGGGCTTTCCAGCCCGAAGGTCACTTTATCCCTTTCACCTTGGAAATGGGATCATGGCTTTGGGTCAAGAAGAATTGGATACAGATATTCTCATCATTGGGTATGTTCAACCCACGCCTACCCCACCGAGTAAAGAGGACACTACGACGCCACCTGTTCCTTTTCGATCTGTTTCACCGTGCGGTGCGTTCGCCGGAACCGTGGCAAGGGTTGGACACTGACGAGCGTGAACGGCTGATGCGACTAGGATTGGACCTCTGGTATGCAAAACCCTAATCCTTCAGCACGATGGATTTTCATTAGGGGCTTGGTTCGGGAAAGTAAGCACTGGGAGGAGTTTCCCAATCGCTTTGCGGAAACCATCCCTAATAATGGAATTTTTCTAGCTGATTTGCCGGGTAACGGCAGACATTGGCAGATGAAAAGTCCAACCGACATGACAGCAATGATGGATTTTGTGAGACGGGATACCTTGGATGCCAACAAGCAAGCACAAGGCCCATGTTATCTATTCGCCATTTCTCTGGGTGCCATGGTGGCACTAGAATGGCTTAACCATTACCCCTCTGACATCACCGGCGCAGTCTTGGTGAATACCAGTTTGCGCGGCCTTAACCCGATTCATCAACGTTTGTGTTGGCGCAGATGGCCCAGCTTGTTGAGCATCGCACGTCAGAAGGATGTTCGATTACGGGAGCAAGCTATCTTGGCGCTGACCAGCCGCCACAGTGTAGACAACTCAAGGGTGGAGTCGCGGGTGAATGCCTTTCGCCAACACCCCATCAGTAGGATGAACCTCATTCGTCAACTTTGGGCGGCGGCCAAATACAAGCCACCCCTTGATACCCCCAAAACCCCATTACTTATGCTCAACAGTTTAGGTGATCGTTTAGTTGATCCAGCCTGTTCACAAACCATTGCTGAGCATTGGGGCTTAGCTTTATCGACGCATCCTTGGGGAGGTCACGACCTTCCACTGGACGACCCGGATTGGATTATTGCAGAAGTATTGCAGTGGCTCACAAACCAAAATTCTGGTGTATAAACTTGTCACAATTTCTTCATGTGACTTCAACATAAATGTCATTATATTTCATTATTGTGTCAGTTCATTCATATACTGACTCAAGACATTATGACATTACTCAGCCAAAACTCCCGTTCAACCCGCTCTCGCCGTTATGTGGCGGAAATCGCCCATGACCAAGCCACGATAAGGGCAACACAGTCCTTACGTTACCATATATTTGCCGAAGAAATGGGGGCTAATCTTCATACCCGGATTGACGGGCTGGATTATGATGAAATAGACGATTATTGTGATCATCTATTGGTGCGCGACAATCATACGGGTGACATCGTCGCTGCCACGCGATTGTTGACTGATGCACAAGCCAAACGGTTTGGCAGATTTTATTCCGAGGGTGAGTTTGCCATCGCGGGCGTGTTAGCAATGCCGGGGCGCTTTCTGGAAATTGGAAGAACCTGTGTCGATCCAAAACATCGGGGTAGCGTCGTGCTAGGCACGTTATGGAATGGTTTGGCGGACTATGTTCGACAAGGCCGATTCGACTATTTGATGGGTTGCGCCAGCATTCCCCCCGGGCCAAGCGGGTTTGCGGTGGAAGCGGTTTACCGTCGGATCGAGCCTCATCAATTTGGCCCTGCGGAACTCGCCGTCACACCATTGCTACCCGTCCCAGCGGATAAACGCTGCACCCAAGACGAAAGCGGCATCCCGCCACTTTTGCAAGCTTATCTGAGCCTCGGCGCTTGGATTTGTGGTGAACCCTATTGGGACAAGGACTTTAACGTCATGGATGTGTTCATTTTACTGGAGTTATCGCGGATGCAAGAACGCTACGAGAAACGATTCCTTCAAACCAAACAAGACACTAGACATGCCCAACTACCGTCCTTGGCTTAAAGCGCTTCAGATTACCGTAATGTTTGGGCTGGGTCTCTTTGCAGTGTCTGTCATCATGCCAATTTCAAGGCTTTGTTTGCGCAGGCGGTCACAAAAGTTGGAAGAAGCCATCGTGATGCATTGGAACCGAACGACATGCCGGATTCTTAAAGTTCGCTTGAATGTGAAAGGCCAGCTTGATCCGAGTGCAAAACTCATCGTGGCTAATCATATCTCTTGGTTGGACATCATCAGCTTGGGTTCTCAGTTTCCCTGCCAATTTATCGCCAAAGGCGATGTCGCCGACTGGCCGATAATCGGCTATTTGGCAAAAGGCATCGGCACATTATTCGTCAAACGCGGTGATGCCACTCAGACCGGCACCACTGCGGAAATGATGGTTTGGCGGTTTCGACAAGGCAGGCGATTGCTGCTATTCCCCGAGGGCACGACCTCTCGCGGTGATTCTGTGCTACGTTTCCATGGCAAGCTGTTCCAGCCTGCACAACTCGCCGGCATCTGTGTGCAAGGGGTTGCCTTGAACTACCAAGGCGAGGCTAAGTCGCAAGCGCCATTCATTGGCGAAGACGAATTTTTGCCTCATTTGTTCAATCTCCTGAAGCTCGAAGCCATCGAACTAAACATTCATTTCTGTCCGGCTGTTCCAGCGGGCACAGATCGGAGCATCATGGCGCAAACTACTCATAGCCAAATACTGGATGTGATCAATCCTTCGACTAAAGGCTCTGTTCGCGCCGAAATCACCAGCAATGCTTAGTTTTCAGTCTTGGTCATGTCCGTGTTTATGGTAAAGCCATGCCATCACGGTAAATACGAATACCCCAAAAGCCACGACGGCAAAACTCACGGGTAAGCCAGATTTAACCATTAAGGCATAAGCACCTAGCATCAATAGGATGGAAATATTTTCATTGAAATTTTGCAGGGCGATGGAATGCCCTGAACCCATAAGTTGGCGTCCTCGATGTTGCAATAATGCGTTCATTGGTATGACAAAGCTTCCTGCCAACGCACCCACTAGCACTAACAAGGGGATTGCAACCCGCCAATCACTTACGAACACCATCAGTACCACCACACTCCCCATGACCATACCCAAGGGCAAAACATTGACAGAATGCTCAAGCGACACATACTTGGCGGCTACCACCGATCCTATTGCAAGCCCAACTGCGACCACAGCGGTTAATTGAGTGGCCTGTTCCAAATCCAGTTGGAGCGAGGCCGCCGCCCAAGCAAGAATGATGAAGCGCAAAGTCGTACCCGCCCCCCAAAACAATGCAGTCACAGCTAGAGATACTTGCCCCAATGGGTCTTTCCATAATAGCAGGAAACAGCGCCAAAAATCAGTTATGAAAAAGGTGAAATTCCGTTTGGATAATTGATGTTCGACTGGCAGTTTGGGGATAAATAAATTAAATAACATAGCCACAAGATAAACCATAAAAATGACAAATATGGCAAACTCTGGTGCCGTGTCGATCCCTGCATTGTAATCCATGCCGCCTAATTGTTGCTCTACTTGGGTTTCTATACGGTGGCCGACTAGCAAACCTCCAAATATTGCCCCCAAAATAACAGCGGCCACAGTCAAGCCCTCCATCCAGCCATTTGCCCATACCAATTTATTGGCAGGAAGATACTCGGTCAATATGCCATATTTGGCTGGAGAATAAATTGCCGCACCAATACCTACAAAACCATAGGCGATCAATGGATGCATTCCTAGTAACATTGCCAAGCATCCGACCATTTTTATCCCATTGCTGATCAACATTACCCTGCCTTTTGGCAAAGCATCGGAAAACGGACCCACAAAGGGCGCAATAATGATAAAAGCGAAGACGAAAAATTGCTGTAGGACAGGTATTTGCCAAGTTGGCGCGGCGATGGACTTGAGCAATGCGATGGCGGCAAACAAGAGGGCATTATCCCCCAGTGAAGAAAAAAACTGTGCCGCAAGAATGGTGTAAAACCCACGGTTCATATTCATAGGTGAGATTATAAGATATTGTTGTGGAGGACTAGAGTAATTCACATATAAAACCAAGAATTTTTCCGGTTTAAGCCTATGTGACTAAACAACAATAAATTATTTGTATGACAATCCGATGAAAGGGGGATAAGAATTACACAAATGGAAGAACTCAAAATGAACTCAATGCCCAAAAATAATTCTTGTCGAGAAGAATTAATCAAGCGACGATATTCACCCGCATACCGACTTTAACTAAATCAAACAATTCCAACAAATCAGGGTTTCATGCGTATGCAGTCGTTCAAATGCGTCTGGAACGGCGACAATGCCACGTCCTTTCGGCTTTTTTTGGCGCTGCCCTTGGTACCGGTCGGATGCTGCTTGACGAGTAGCCAGCGCAACTTCGGCCACTCGATTATTTCTCCAAAAAAACGCTGCACCGTCCGGTAGCTCCCGCCCATTTCGACCCAGCGGGACAGGCACACAGCATAGTGACGCCCGGTCATCGCCAGTATGGCTTCGACGATGAGGGCGAGTGGTTCAGAATGCGCCGATTCAAGCGTGGACTTAAGGCGCTAAGGATTGCTATGATTTTGTTCATGGTCAGATCAGGTGCCGGATATCGGAGGTTGTGGATAACCCCGCATTCTAGCTTTTCTGACCGCCCACCCTTGCCCCGAACCCCAAAAATCACTTATGCCGATCAATTAAATCCGATGGGCTGGCTCAGTTGTACCTCGTTTCGAGAGGTGAGTGCAAAAGCCTGGAAGAAGCGATTGAGGATACTCGACTTTCTTCGAATAGGACACTCTATTCCTCGGCGGTTCTCTGACCGTAGAAAAACTAATTTGAAATCACCTATCGCACGAAAAGTCGCTTCGGGCGGCGCACCAGCCCTAGACCCGCCAAACCGCCGAGGAACAAAACCAAGCCCCCTGGCTCCGGCACGGTATTTGCCAGTTGGAGGGAACTTTCGACGATGTCGTTGGCGCAAGTCATGGTCCAACGAATCGCCACGGATGTGTTAGCGTAGTCCGACTCTAAGATTCCAATATCCGCCAGTGAAATATTGAAGGTCAGCAGGCTTCCTAGAATATAGTTGGTGCAGACGTCGGGGTTGATCGTGCAGGAGGGGTCGTTGACCGGATCGGCAGGTTTCGCAATCAATACGCTCGCAATGGTCTCGCTTGCCGTCTTGAGTGTGTCGGTGCCACCCGTGCCCAGCCCAACATACTGGTTGTCCCTCCGAACCCCGTCTTGCAAAGAACCAGCATCATTTGAATTCAGTAGGTTCGCGCTGGCGACGCTATAAAGGGCATCCGAGCCGTTCACCGAGTCGCCTGGAGACATTGCGCCGGGATGCTGGGTCTGAACAACATAGTTCCAAAGTGTTCCCGAATTGCTTGCAGTGTCGCAGGTATAATTGATGCCGCTGCCGGGAAGAGCGCCGCTGCAAACCTCAGAGGTGCTGGGATGCCAAGGGTCGCTCCCCGTCGCCAATATCAAATCACCAAAAACGATTTTGGACGTGGATGAGTCGCCTAATAGTGCCCCCTCGCTGAAGTTTGTCAAGATGTTGACGGTTAGGTTGCCCCCGGATTGGCTGGCCGTCAGGTTCAAGATGTCGAAGCCACCGGCATCGCCAATAACGTCCCCGCCTGCGGCGGCGCCATCGCCGCCGAAATAGCCATTGCCGCTTCCGAGAGGCTCCCACACAGTCATTGCCTGTGCCGCCATCGACGGCAGCCATAGCATCAATAACAAAGATTTAACGGCTAGTCTTTTCATATGGTTTTTGTTCCCGTTCCGTTGCTGATGGTTTCTCACCGCCTGTCGCCGACTGTCACGGGTTCACCTTGACCGTCGCGCTGGACGTGTTGTTCGTAAAGCTCGGCTCGCCCGTAATATGGGTGATGTTCGCCGTGTTGGTCACCGAGCCAGTCGCCGTCGATGTACCGACGTTGACTTGGAACACTACCGCCGACCCAAGGTTTGAACCACCAAGCACCGGCAATGCGCCCGCGTAAGCACAAAGTACCCTCGTCGCGGTGGAAGACGAACAATTCCAACCAGTCGCCGTGACCGACAGGACGGCCGTCATGCCGGTCGGCAGCGTGTCGAAAATCACCGGACGACTGAGCACCGAACCCGAGCCGACTACGTTGCTGGCTTGGATGGTGTAGGTGAGCCTGTTGCCCTTCGTCACGGAAGACACGTCGACCGTCTTAATGAGTACCAAGTCGGGTGCGGTCGAGACCGATTTGGCGACGAAGCCAAAGTCGAGCATGTAAAACGGCACAGTGTTGATCCAGCCGGTCAAGCTGAACGGGCGGCTCAAAATGCCCGTCGTAGGATTGTCCAGATAGGGGCTGACGCCCGTCGGGGTGACTGCGACACCGTGGTCGTGGTTATCAGAACCTGCGGAGAAGTCATTTTCCCATGTGCCCGGCGAACTACTGAGGGTTCCGTACAAAGGCCGTTTGCCGCTGCTGTCGGAGACGAAGTTGATCGAGCGCACCTGCACCCTGTAAGTTTGCCCGGCGGTGTTCTCCGGCACGTTGCCGAATTGGCAACTGCCGTTCACCGTCATCACATCCGCGACTGATGTCAAGCCGTCAGTTTGCAGAGCCGTGGTGCAGTTCGCACCGACAGTGTCGCAGAGCAGCAGCCGAATCACCACACCGGTAATGCCCTTCTCCCCAGTATCCGCGATGCCGTTGTTATTGGCATCCATCCAGAGCCAGTTGCCAATCGTGTACAGCAAGGGCGGCGCCGTCGGCGTGTACAGCACTTTGTGGTTGGCCGAGGCATCCACCGGGGACTGCCTGCCGACCGGTGTGCCCATAGGTATCTACACAAGTCTTAAGTTTTATGAGACGCTAACCAGTATGCATCAGATTCCCTAGAACTTGTACCTCGGCTGGAGAGGCGTTATGAGTAGTGGTCGCCGCGCACAGCAACTGCACCCACCCACTGGCTGCGGGTGTGAAAGCCATCTTCGACGGCACGGAGCGCATCGCATGTGCAAGCGCTCTGGCGGTTTTTGTCGAATGATCAGGCAACGCCCGAGTGCTTGGCGAGGCCGTTGCTGGCGCTTGCCCATCAAAGTGTTCGTGACAATTGCGACGAGTTTGCCCTGTGCGTCCATGACTGGTCGTGGATCAACTATTCCACGCACACGGGCAAGCTTGACCGCAAGCAAATGACCCACGACACGGACGTTGGCTACGAGTTGCAAAGCAGCCTGCTGGTGAGCGACCGGGACGGCGTACCCTTGGTCGCGCCGATGCAGTACCCTCTTGGAAACTTTCGAGGAGTATTCCATTGAGGAGCTTCGAGCCTTCACAGACTTCGCCTTTCCCCGTAAATTTACGGATACGAACTCCGTAAACTACCTGGATAGTCAATTTGACCTGAATGGTCAAGTTATCGTTTATGCATTATGCTTGCCATGAAGATACCGACTTTATTGTAATATTTCGGAGGATCAGTTCGTGGAATCTCTTGAATTAGACACTTTGTGGCAGTGGTTTGGCTACACCGCGCTATTAGTGCAACGGGTTTGCGTGGTGGTGGTGGCCGCTTTCGCCTGCATCCACTTGTCTTGGGTGCGCCGTGCTTTGAGGGGAAGGCAAACGTTTGGATGGCAGGGTTTGATGATGGGGTTGTTGTTTGGTTTATTCGCTATCATCGCCACCCACAGCGGCATCTTGCTGGATATTGGGGAGCATAACGTGCGGACGGTTGACTGGTTTGCCGGAGGGCTGTTCGCCGGGTTGGGCGAATATCAGGTTGTTTTGGGCTTCCGCGATACGATGGTTTTGACGGCAGGGCTGGTTGGCGGGCCTTGGGTGGGCTTGATTGCGGGGATGATGGCGGGGTATGAGCGCTATCTGCTCGGTGGGTTCGCCCACAGCGCCAGCGGGTCGGCAACGGTCATCCTAGGCTTGGTTGCGGGCTTAGCCCGTTGGTTCGACCAGCACCGGGCGATGGCTTACGGCAACCACAACCGATTAATTTCCGGCGCGGGCAAAATTTTTCCTCGATGGCTCAGGCGACTCCGATTGACGGATCCATTGGGTGCGCTCCTCGTCGCCATTTTTTGCACAGCGTTGCAGCGAGTCATCATCCTCTTGTTCGCCAAACCCCATGCCTACGCCGTGGTGTTGAGTTGGAACATATTTCTGCCGGTGGCGGTGGCTAATACCCTAGGCTGTGTGTTGTTCATCTGGGTGTTGCGGGATTTAGACCGGGATCGGCTGGAAAACGAAAGGCAGGACGCGGAATTGCGCGCGCTGCAAGCGGTTATGGATCGCGACCGGATGGAAAGCGAAAGGCAGGAGTGGGAATTGTGCGCGTTGCGAGAGGCTGTGGAAAGTCATTTCATCCATCAAATCTTAAGCCCGCTACGCTTTTATGTTATCCCCGGACACCCAGAAATGGCTCAAGAGTACCTGTTCAAATTGGAGCAATTTTTCAAGTCCACCCTAAGTTTCGCCGGATCAAGCACCATGCCGTTGCGCAAAGAATTGGAACAACTTGCGCGCTACATGGATTTGCTGCAATTGTACTTTATCGACAAGAAATTGAACTTTGGTGAAAAATTCCAGTTCGTATCGGCGGACATATCGGCATCACTCCTTGATTGCCACCTGCCGCCGCGCAGCCTGATCACACTGGCGGGAAATGCCGTGACCCATGGGATAGTCGGGTGCGCCGGTCGGCTGGTCGTGAAGGTGGACGCCGTCGATCACGGCGACAGCATGGAAATACGTGTGACCGACAACGGTTGCGGCATCGAGTCGGAACGACGGGAGAAGCTCGGCAAGGAGCCTGTGGATTCCCCTAGCAATGGGGTGGCCCTTTACCAACTGAAGAGAAGCCTGGATCTGGCGTTTCGTGGCCGGGCAGGACTGTCGATCAACAGCGAACCCGGTGTCGGCACCGAGGTGGTATTGACCCTACCTAAACTGAAGAACGAGAATTTATGAGTAATAAACTGCGCGTCATTATAATTGACGATCTTCCATCTGATCGCGATGAATTGAGAGACATTATCCAATACTATCACAGGGACATAGCAATCGTCGGCGAGGCTGATAATACAAAAGATGGGTGGAAGCTGATTGAGCAGGGTGGTATCGATGGCGTGTTTCTCGATATAAACTTCCCTGGAAAAGAAGAGGATCAAGGGATCGCCTTGGCGCATAGCATAAGCAAACTTGACAATCCGCCATGGATCGCTCTCATGTCGGCTAAGGACAATTTTGCCATAGAAGCCAACCCAGTCAATCCAGTGTATTTTATCGAGAAGCCAGTTGATAAATATAGGGTGAAAGAGGTGCTGGACACTGTGCATCGTAGACATAAGTCGATGGAATCCTAGCGTATGGAAACCTTTATTGTACCGCGTAATCTATAAATAAATTAGGTACAAAAAACTTTACATAAAGTGGCATCAAGCTTTTTAAACTCTACCCTGATGAGTAAACCATATGAGTGATCAACTGCGAGTCATTATAATTGACGATCTTACCTGTGACCGTCAAGAATTGGCAAAAATTTTTGAAGACTATCACAGTGACATAGAAATCGTCGGCGAGGCTGATAATACAAAAGATGGGTGGAAGCTAATTGAGGGTGGTGGTATTGATGCCGTGTTTCTAGATATAAAATTCCGTTATATAACAGAAGGTAAAGAAGGATACAAAGATAGAGGGATAGCTTTGGCGCATGCTATTCGGAACTTGGAGAAACCGCCCTGCATCGTTTTCATGTCGGCTTCTGACGAGTTTGCCATAGAAGCCCACCGCGTCGATCCGGTGTATTATATGGAGAAGCCATTTGATAAGTATATTGTAAAAGAAGCAGTGGACAATGTGCGTCGTAGAATTAACGCTAGGGATAATATTGATCCAACACCTCCTCCACCTCCTCCGCCTCCTCCACCTCCTCCACCTCCTCCACCAATAGAATCACCAGAACCATCAACTCCGTCCGAGTTACAGCAAATCTTGAAAGAACCCGAAGCAATGACCAAGGACGAATATGATTCGATATGGAAGCACTTATTATATCGCGCTAAACAACACCTACTTGATGATTTCAACTCGGGATTGGAAAAGCTGACCTATACAGAGACCAAAATATTCTTGATTTTGGCCAACTTTGGTCTAACAACCAGAGCTATCGCATCGAGATTACACCCCGAGATTACAGAAAAACATAATATCACACCTAACATAAGAGTCATAGACGACCATCGCTTGGAAATCTATAAGAAATTAGGTCTAAACGACGAATGCAAAAAATCTGAACAATTGAGGAGAATCCTCGAAAAACTGCTGAAGGAGGATGCAAAATAGAGCATAGAAATACCTGATTAGCAAGTTGTTTCAGCCAAGACTTAAAATCGCCGTCATTTCGGCATGGATGCCGAAATCCAGCGTCCAGGGAAGGCAAACTTTGGCGTACTACATTGCCTAAATTAAGCACTTGTACCAGCGTCATGTTACCGTCCATGGCCTGGATACCGGCATCCCTGCCGGTATGACGAGGTTCTTAGCTTTAGCTGAAGAATCTTGCTAATCAGGTAGAAATAAGCCTTGTATGTAGACTATTATCAAGAACCACACTTAAATATTTATCGAAATCCAAGGCTACTGAAGCGGACTCCTTCCTCGACAGTTTGGCTGGTTCCCACGCTCCGGCGTCAAAGCCATTAACTTAAGCCGTTCGTGGTGAGCCTGTCGAACCATGAACGACTTAAGTTCCATCCAGTTGCGTTTTTCCGTTCACCCTTCGACAGGCTCAGGGCGAACGGAAAATTCCTTAAGTTAATGGCTTTGACGCTCCGGCGTGGTAATCCATCCCGGACGCTCTGCGTCCGCATACCGCAGGAGCGGTTCAAGCTGCATTCCCACGCTGGAGCGTCAATGCTATTAAGTTAAGCCAAAA
>CAIWDB010000149.1 GCA_903911305.1 uncultured Methylococcaceae bacterium
CCCTTGCAAACTATCCCAAGCGTCAAATCCGAGATAACCAAAAGCTTTGCTATTGACTGTGGCTGCGTGGTCTCCGATTCGTTTGATCGTGGATGCCCAGTCCTCGGCCTCGGCAGCGTCACCGTCCAAGAATGCAACGTGCTCCTTGGCCCCCCAACCAATCTCGGTGCAGCCTTCAAAGGCGTGAAGGTAATAAGGCAAGCCCAATAGCTGCTTTTCCCGAAGCCAATGGACGATTGCGATGGGCTCCATGGTTGGGGGCTTGTCTATGTGGCAGGCAAACGCCTGATCGATTTTGGGTTTCATCAAAGCTTATTTTACCATAAAGAGATTAAGGCTATACCACGCCTTCTCATCAAACCACTGTTGCTCCAGCCTCAGACCGGCAGTCTCACCCAACTGAACAATCTCGTTTTGGTCATATTTGTAGGCGTAGTGAATATGAACAAGCTCACCCGCCGTAAAGTCGAATGTCCGCGCCAGCGCGTCGATGGCGACACTGTGATCGCACAGGCTTTTTAAATAAATCTCCACCCGCCCCAAGGTCTCGTTGTAAAAGCAGTAGCGTTGGAAGTTTTCCGTTACGAAGGCTCCTCCCAACTGCCGGTTGATGCGACGCAGAGCGTTGCAGTTGAACGAGTAGCGCAAGGGCTCCCTGTCGCCGGGGCAGCCGTAGGCCAGACGGATGGGTTCGGCGGCTTTTCTTAAATCAATGCCCAACAATAACTTGTCGCCGGGCTCCAAGGCCGTCACCATCTTCTCCCGTAGCAGTTCCGCCGCTTGTTTCCGGTCTAAGTGCCCGATGTCCGTCCCCATCCATAACAGGAGCTTGGGTTGGCGTATTTCATTTGCCAGCACAGTCAGCCCAGCGTAATAATCGGCGATGATGCCTAGGATATTCAGTCTCGGATAGTCTTCGCTCAAGCGTTTGACGTTTTCCCGCAAGTAATCCCCGGAAATGTCGATGGGGCAATAGAGCGAACGCCCTTGCCGACCCAACAAAGCTTGCAACAGCAGCCGGGTTTTTTTGGCACTGCCACTGCCCAATTCGATTAAGGCCGTGTTTTCAGCTAGGCCGTACACCATTTCCGGCGCAAACCGAGTCAGGATTTCCGTTTCGGCCTGAGCCGGGTAGTAGTTTTTATCTTGCGTGATCTGTTCAAACAATTTGGAACCGTCTTCGTCATAAATATGTTTTGAACAGATGAATTTCTGCGGGGCGGCCAAACCACGGGCAATGTCATCGGCATAAGTGTCCGCCGAACCTTGGGGAGTGAGGTCGATGAAGCGGAAGGGTGTCCCGCCAAAAGAGGATTGTGTCTCGGTTTCAGAATGTGGCATTATATAATAGGTAAATTACAGCGTTTTCAATATCAATTGATTACTTTATTTGATCCGTAGGAGCGGGCCATGCCCGCGATTGTTTGGGCCAAGTCTTCAAGAATAGGCTATTTATCGCGGGCGTGGCCCGCTCCTACATGTTGCATATATTCATTATAAAGTAACTATTTGGAATTGAAAACGCTGTATTAATTAAAGTTTGGATAATTTCAGGGCAATGTCAGTTGGATTATATAAGAATAGCCTTGTTAAACTGAACATCCACATTATTAACAAAATTATCGAAATTCTCAAATCCTTCAAAATCATGAAGGTCATAGGCATAGCATATATTTCGATTATGCTGTTTATCTTGCAATTCTTTTAGGTATTTAATATGACTCTCGGTGAGAGTAATATCTAATTTACCATACAAGTATCTAACCGATTCTTCAATATCTTTTATAAACCCTTTAAAAGGTAACTGAATTTGGTTTTTTGGATCGATAATGTTATTGCATAGATCAACTAACAGCAGACTGTCTTGCTTCATTCGCTGAACAAATGCAGCTTCCCATCCAGGTATCAATTTCGGATCAATGCCGACTTTTGCATGGGTCGATATTCGAACCAAAGCGGACAGCGAACCCATAAACTGCGCAGAGTTTCGGAGTATGATGATAAACTTTGCATCGGGGTAAAGTTGCATCAAACGTGCAAACTTGTTGTGGCTGGTGACTTCCTTGGATAAATAGCGCAACCCCTTGCCATTCCTGATGTACAAAATCTTCTGCACGACCTTATGATGAATGTCGAGCATTTGCCTCTGAATGTGGGCGGGAAGGCTTGGATAATCGTCAAGATAGGGTAACAGATTAGGGTATGGAAATCTCAAAAAAATAAAAAAATGATGCAGAAAACATTCCTCATAAAAGATTCCATCCTCCTCCCAATCATACAAGTTGTTAGGATGCATGAGCGCCGCTTGTCTCCCTGCTTCGGTACAGGGCCAATAGTCCATAGTCTTTAGCCTTTCCGATAGCCCACATGCTTTGATGAGTCTTTGTAAGAAAATATAGGGAAAACGCCACTCAATATGCCTGACGGCAACGAAAGTTTCTTCATCTGAAGCCAATGTGCGATGCAGTAGCGTCGTGCCACTTCTCGGCTGCCCTAGGATAAACACCGGACGAACCGTACAGTGCTTGTAGTCAGGAAATAGCCATTCATCCAGCCACCAAAGAGCAGTCCACAAGGGGGTCAGCAACGCATATTTCATTAGAAACCAAGCTTGCTTCATTTTGTGCCCCAAATTCATATGGGTCTCACGGTCAAACAGCACATGTTTCCAAAGGATAAGATAGGTTCTCCAATAGGGAAACGGCGATAGCTTGAACCCCAAAAAATAGACGATAATGAGCAAAATTAAAAGCATCATGGTTTTGAATATAAAAGCCTCAGACCGCTGGCATTGTCCGGGCATCCTGGGTAAAAAATGGGCATGAGACTGATCTTCAGCTTATGCCACGGCGAAAAGATTCAGGCTATACCAAGCCTTTTCATCGAACCACTGCTGTTGCAGCTTCAAACCTGAGGCTATGCCCAGTTGCAATATGTCGTCTTGGTCATACTTGTAGGCAAAATGGAGATGAACGAGTTCGCCTTCTTTGAAGTCGAAGGACCGCCCTAGAGAGGCAAGCGTCACTTGCTGGTCGCACAGGCTTTTCAAGTAGGTTTCAATCCGCCCCAAAGTCTCGTTGTAAAAACAATAGCGTTGGAATTTTTCGGTGATGAAGTTACCGCCCAATTCACGGTTGATGCGGCGCAGTGCATTGCAATTAAATGCATAGCGCAACGGCTCCTTGTCGCCGGGGCAGCCGTAGGCCCGGTGAATCGGCTCGGCGGCCTTCTTGAGGTCAATGCCTACCAGTAATCTGTCACCCGGTTTCAACGCCGGGATCATTTTATCCCGAAGCAGTTCTGCCGCCGTGTTACGGTCTGCGTGTCCAATGTCCGTACCCAGCCATAACATCAGTATGGGTTGATGGATTTCGTTTGCCAGCACAGACAATCCAGTGTAGTAGTCTGCGATGATGCCGAGGACGTCGAGGCCGGGGAAATCCCCACTCAAACGTCTGACATTTTCCTGCAAGAAGTCGCCGGAAATGTCGATGGGGCAAAACAGGGTGCGGCCTTGATTGTCCAATAAGGCTTGCAACAGCAGCCGGGTTTTCTTGGCGCTGCCGCTGCCCAACTCGACTAAGGCGGTGTTTTCAGCCAGACCAGCCGCTATCTCCGGCGCAAACCGGGCCAGTATTTCGGTTTCCGCATGAGTGGGGTAGTAGTCTTGGTCTTGGGTGATCCGCTCGAACAGTTTGGAGCCGTCTGCATCGTACATGTACATCGAGCGGATGTGTTTTTGTGGGGCTGCCAAACCGCAGGCAATATCATTGGCAAACGCGTCAGGCGCATTCCCGATGGTGAGATTGATGAAACGATAGCTGAACCTGTCACATGGCGGTTCTTCCTTGTTATCGTGGGATATTGCCATAGGGTTATCGTGGGATATTGCCATAGGGGTTGGTGTAATGACTATTTTTATTGTTGTATGGCCAGTGGACTTAAGCCACCGGAGGCCGGGTCAGCCCGGCTGCTCTGATTTTACTTTCCGCAGTTTGGACAGCCATTGCCAAGCGTAAGCTGCCGCCAAGCCCGATGCCAAGGAGAATGCGAAAGCCGCCACTACGCCAAGTGCTTGGATTCCGGTCTGGGCCACGTTGGGCAAGGCAAAATCCCCCTCCGTGCCGAGCAACCCCACGCACAGGGAACCCCATATGCCGCTAAAACCGAGCGCGGCGATCAAGTCAGCGGCTTGCCGGTCTTGCTTGACGACACGAGTGACCAGCCACTTGGAGGCGAGAGGCTGTAGCGACCCAGCCACCAACCCAATCACTACGGCTTCCAAGGCGGTGATGCCATTCGCCGCCGCCGAGACAGCCACCAGCCCACTGACGGCACCATAGGCAAGCCGGTGACCAAGCCCTTCGCCTGCGTCGTCCCGTTTGGAGCGTAATTCTTGGATAAAGGCTACCAATACTGCCGCCGCCATGGCTAAGCTTGTGTTGACGATCAACGCCACGGTTTGCCTCGTGTCGTCTTCTTGCTGGCCGGTGACCAAGCCCAACCACGCCAGCCAGAGTACGAAGACCGCTAGGCTGGCATGAACCGGGTTGCCATCGAGGGGAACACCCTCCTTTCCTCCCGCCGCCCCGTCGTCCGCATGCGTTACCGGGAAGCGCAAAGCCCATGCCAACGCGAACCACGCCGCCACCGAGTGAATCACGGTCGCGCCGGCGAAATCCGCGAACCCGAGCGATTCCAGCCAGCCTTTGCCGAGGACCAGTCCGCGACTGGCCCATGCCCAATGCCCGAATAAGGGGTAAACCAAGATCGCCAAGATTGCCGTCAGATAAAGGTAGGCACCCATCGACAGCCGATCCGACAACACTGTGGCGACGGCGATGCCCACAACCATGGCTAGGCCAACCTGAAACAGCGGAAACATTTCCCGCCAGCCGTTGTCTTGATAGGCCGTCGTGGCGGTGGCGGCGAATTCACCGTACATGACCCAGTAGCCGACTGTGAAGTAAGCGAGAAAAGTCACCGTGCAGACCAGTAAGTTTCTGATGCCGGCCGGGGCCACCGCCCAACGCTCCAGGCGTGCACTTTCCAGCAGACTAAAGCCAACTGCGGCGACATACGAAAGCAGGGTGGCAATCAGCAAACCGACAGGGGCAAAATCCTGCTGGGGCAATCGCAACACAGGGGCTGCGCTCGCCGGTTTGGGCGAGTCTTCCGCCTCGGGTTTGTTCTCGCCCGATGCTTTTGCATCGTCGGTCTGTTTGGCTTTAGCATCGTTGGACTTGCCCGCCGATTCTGCTGCCTTGGGCGGGGGCCTCCTTGACGATAACAAGGCTTCCAACTCGTCCAGCCTAGTGGTGAGTTTGTCAATTTGTGCCGACCTTTCCATGCCCTTCAAGAGGTGTTCGTATACCCTAATCGCCGTCTCTTCCAGTTTGGCCTTCAGTTCCTCAATCGATTTGGAATTTCCCCGCGTATCTTGGCCCAATTTGTTCAAGTTGTCGCGTAATTCAGAGATTTTTCCATCGACTCCGCTGAAGCTGTCTTTCATGCTGTCGCTCAAGCCGGAGATGCTATCGCGCAAGCTGGTGACTTTGGCATCGACCTCCATGGCGGCAATCCTTGCATTCAAATCGTCGAATTTCCCCTGAATTTCCCGCTGGATAGGCTCGATGAGGGTAAGTAATTTCTTGCCTTGGGCGCTGACTTGAACAGGTGTTGCCGCGCCTCCGGGGCTGGATGGTTGCGAGGGGGTCGCCGATGGCGGTGCGGCCGATGCGGGCGGCTGCGCGGGGGGCTTTTCGGTTGCCGGGGCGGCCGAGTAAGCGGGGGGGGTGGATAGGGCCAGCAGGACACAAAGGGCAAACCACAACCCACCCTGCAAACTGACCGCAAGCTTGCGCGATTTTGACATTAAGCTGAAACCGCCAGCCCGTGAACGTTTCAGGTTTTCCATTCGAAATACTCCGACGGCGGGTTTATGTGGTTTTTTTAGGATCGGACGCCAGCAGAAAAAGGATGCCCAGCAGCGGGGAAAACAGTATGGACGACCAGAGGTAGCCCCAGAAGCCCCATTTCCGATTTCTGCCCAGAAATCCAACCGCCACGCACAGCGCAACATAGATTAGTATGATCACATATTGGTTTATCATCTCAGATTTTACCTTTTAGGCTCGGTCGTTGTGGTAGTGGGTTTAGTTGGTTTCTGTGCCGACACCAGCCAATCCATGTACAGATCCGGGGCAAGCCCCACCAAGGTGCCAGAATTCAGCAATCCATACTCGTTCAATACTTTCAAATTGACTGCCATGACAGGCATATCCTGCAATCTTTCGGCGATTTCGAAGACTTTGATCCCGTTTAACACGCCGCCGAACAGGTTGACATAAAAATCCGTCTGGATGTTGTTGGTTTCGCCGAAGCGGCCAATCCGCATCGCCACGCCTTCCTCAAAATCAGGGTCGCCTTGCAAGGCAAGCACCGGTACCTTGTAAAATTTCAACGGTCTTTGCACCCGGACAACCATGTCCTTATCCATACTCTGCAATCCGGTCACGTTCATGGTGTCCACCTCTATGGCGAGTTTTCCATAGCAATTGATTAACCTCTGTTCCGTCTGCGCCTTATCCAATCCTGCAAGGGGTATTCCGCAAGAAAGCACGGAATACCCCCTCTTTTCGCCCAATTGCCTGATTCGGGTGACTCTTTCGGGTTCTGCGCCGGCTTTTTGCTCGCCAAAAATGACCCCGAGCCGCTTAAATTGCAAAATCTCACGCAAAAAATCGAGCTGTAGGATTCTGAGGTCCTCAAAGTGCAGGTTTGCGGAAAATGCTTTTTCAAACGAGGGGGGGGGGCCGTCTTTGGTCCAAGTGGCTTTCACATACCGGTCAAATTTGCTTAGAAAAAAAGGCAGATGCACACCCGGCAGCAGATGCCATGCCTTGTTATTGAGCACTTGAACGAAATACTTCATCCCGATAACGTCACCATGGACATCAAAGGAGTGAACACCGGTTACGCCAGTCCAGTAATGCATGTAATGCAAGGTCGAGGAAACCAGCGTGGGCACGGTTGATTTGGCTGCCTCAATGGCGCTAGCCAGCATCATCATGGAATCAAACCCCAAAGCTGCGTTTTGGTCCGGTTCCCTGCCGTAGGCCTTGACAAAATCCTCGGCAAAAAGCCTGGCTTTGTTGGTGGCGTTAGGGCGAAAAACCACCGGAATAATGGTGTTGTAGCCATCTTCACCCACGGCTTCTTTGTAATAAGTGCCATCTAAGGCATCACTCCCCATTACCGGGGTCTTCACACCCATTTCGCGCAATTGCTGGACCATGCGCACACCATCCGCCGCCGTCGCGGCGGAAATAAACACGAAATCAAATGGTTTGTTGGCAAACTGGGTAATCAGCGACCGATAATCCATCTCCTTGGGGTCGTAGGATCGCCGATGCAAGAAGCCAATGCCGTTCTTGATGGCCGCGTCTTCGAACAAGAAAGCCAGTTCCCTGCTGTTATCGTCCTGCGCGTACAACATGGCGGACTTCTTATAGCCCAACAATGCAGCCACGCTGGACAACTGCCCTGCCATGTTGGAATTGCTCGGCACCATGCGGAAAACGAACTTGAAATTATGCGAAGTCAAGTCTTTAGAAGTCGAATAGGGCGGCAAGTAGATGATATGGCTGGCTTCGTAGATGACCGATGCGGGGACCGCGACGACCGAGCGGCGATGCCCCAACACGGCGGTCACCTTCGGGTTTTTGGCAATCTTCAATATATTGGGCAGACTGTCATCGAAATTGGGCACACCTTCTTTCACCAGCAACCGCACATTACGCCCAAGCAGCTTGCCCGGCCTTGCGTTTATCTGGTCTATTGCCAGACGAATGCCGTCAAGATAGCTGGCTGACCAACTCTCTTCTATGGCGGCGACATAAATATCACCCCGGCCCCCCTTTGCATACTCCAAGCGGTGCTTGGCCAAGTCGTCGTAATCAATGCCGCAGCCGGCCAGTGCCAGCACTGCGATAACAACCGGCAATATCAATATACGCACGGATAGCCTACTGAGCATTTAAGATCAAGGGCAAACCGTCCTTGCCGGAGCCAATGACGATGATCTTGGCGTTGTTGGACTTGGCCAGTTCCTTGGTGGCGTCTATCCCCGCATTTTTCAGAATGTTTTCGTTCAGGCTCTTGGTAACCAAGTCATTGTACGCGCTGATCCCGCGGCCTTCGATGGTCTTGCGCTCCGCTTCCCTGTCGGCGGTTTGCACACGATACTCGTAAGACTTTAACAGCTCTTCTTGCGACAGCTTGTCCTCAATGGCTGCCTTGATTGTTGCAGGCATCTGGATACTTCTGATGATGATATCGTCCATTTTCACGAAGTTGCGCCCGACCTCGTCTAGAGCCAATAAGATGGTGTTGGTCAACAGCCCTTCCTTGTTGGTGTAGATGTCCTCGGCCGTATAGCTGCCCAATTGCCTGCGCATCACCGACTCGATTTGCGGCACGATCACCCGCTTGAGATAATCCGGGCCGATCCTTTGGTGCAGCATGCCGAGCAATTCCATTTCCGGCTGGTAGCGGATTGCCAATGCCAAATGTACAGTCATGCCTCTGGATGTGAGTATGTCGAACTCATGCAGGGCTACCTGTTTTCTGACCTCGTATTTGTACATGGTGTTAAGCGGGCTGATGATGTGCAGCCCCTCGGAATAGACATAATCAATCTGGGTTCCGGTGAACAGCCGGAACAATACGCCGGCCTGACCTGCTTCTACGATGATGACGATGCGAAACCACAGAATAACCAAGGTAATGACTAACCCCAGCATGATCACTATGAAATAAGGGGTTTTGCCAAACAGCCACTTGCGAAAACGCTTCCGCCGCTCGGCCCGCTTTGCCGCACGCGAGGTTTCTTTCGTAGCTTTGGCTTCTTGGGCTTGGCTTTCTTGGTTTGGAATCATTAATGGTGACGGCGGTTGGGCGGGGCTTTGGCCTGACTATGAAGTTTTGGGGGATTCGTCCAAGACAGATGCCAAGGCCGTTTCTTCCTTTTTGCCGCGGAGGTATTGCTTGATGCTATCGTAGGCACCGACCGAAACGATGCCAGCCGCCAGCAACCCTAACAATCCCACAGGATGGGCAAGGGCAAGTGCCTTGACGCTTGAAACGACGAGCAAGGGGGTTTTTGCACCCACCGCCACGGCTGTTTTCAATGCCCCTGTGGTATTCCCAGCCAATGAAGGGGCTGCGGTTGTGGCTGCGGCTGCGGTGGCCCCGGCAACTGCGGTTGGTTCGACAGGCATGTTGATTGCTCTCGCAAAAATGATTGGCTTTACAGCGAACTGACTAAATTTAAGGGGTTACGGCTACAGGCGATGCGGCCTACCTTGGCTCGAACGGTACTGATGCCTACAAAATCTAGTCGCTAACCTTCTTCTTCCAGCATACTGGATGATACAGATTCAATTTAGGCACTCATACATAAGTATCGCCAGATTAGAGTTTGGCCTGTGTCCAACAGAACACATGCCTAAAAAATACGGCTTTTAAGATAGCATCGGCAATCGGTAATGTCAAAATATAGGTTGCGATCCGCCTTCATCATCCTCGGCAATGAATCGGGTATGGCGTGTGTTCATCTGTTGTGGCAGAATACCTTGAGGAGCATCGGATTTTGCATGTTATGCCTTTAGCTTTTGTTGCCTTTAATTGACTTTATTTATCAAGAAACCCAGTATTGGTCTTGGTTATTTTTCAGATCCCAGAAATGTTAGCTTTGGATTAACAAAACGTGAAGCTGCTGAAGTTCGTAGAAAAAGAATCTAATGCATCTTATCGGCGCATCATTATCATGGCTGCCATCTCAGGCATCGCCAACGGATTTTTGTTAAGCATCATCAACCATGCCGCATTCAAAGTTGCCAATGACGAGGATCTAATCCAAGCCTTTTTGCTCTATTTGGCGGCCTTCATCCTTTTTCTATATGCGCAATGGGTCGCGTATGGCCAGGCGATTAGTGCCATTGAAGAATCCATCTACACCGTGCGCCTCCGCCTGATCGAAAAGATCCGCCATGTGGAACTGCCGTTTATCGAGGGCATGGGGGGTCGTACACTTTACTCGCGCTTGACTGAAAGCAACACGCTCCTGTCGCAGGCGGTCCCGCATATCACCAGCGCCGCCCAGGTCAGTATCCTGCTGGTGTTTTCGCTGCTTTACCTGGCTTACCTCTCGCCGGTCAGCTTCTTAATTGCGACGGTATCGATGGGGCTCGCCTTGGCGCTTTTCCTGTTTGAAGCCGATGACATACGATCCGAACTGCAACGCCTCAAAAGCGAGGATGAAGGTTATTTCGGATTGATTAACCATTTGATCGAGGGCTTCAAAGAAATCCGGCTGAATCGCGCAAAAAGCGCCGACATCCTGAACCATATTGCCCATGCCTCGGTGGAAAGCAAGGAGATCAGGTTTGAAGTAGGGTTGCACGAAGTGAAATTATGGGGCTTTGGCCGGCTGTTCACCTATGCCCTGATGCCTGTCCTAGTTTTCCTCATACCTTCGTTTTTCCTTGTGCAGGCTGCCGACATCTACAAAATAACGGCCACCGTGTTGTTCATGACCGGGCCAGTGACCGTGTTGGTGTTTGCCTTGCCGTTATTCAATCGGGTGGACTTGGCCATTGACGATTTGACCGAGCTTGAAAGCGGCATGGATGCCGCCATCGCCAATGAGTCGCCTAATGCAAGGCAAGAAGCCCTGCCGTTCCACGCAATCACTTTCACTGACGTTTGTTTTTCTTACCAGGGAAAAGACAATGAACCGGAGTTCACGTGCGGGCCATTTAGGGAAAGCATCCGCTCCGGCGAACTCTTATTCATCATTGGCGGCAACGGCAGCGGAAAGTCAACGTTCCTAAAATTGTTGACCGGGCTGTACAGTCCCAGCAATGGCGAAATCAAGGTGGACGACATCGTAGTCGGAAAAGACAATTACCAGGCCTACCGGGAATTGTTTGCCGCCGTATTTGCCGACTTTCACTTATTCGACCGGATTTACGGCATCACCGGCCTTGACCCGGCCGAGGTTGATGACTGGTTAGAAAAAATGGATATGCACCGCAAAGTCAGATTTCAAGGCGGCGGCTTCACCAGTACCAGCCTTTCTAGCGGTCAACGCAAGCGTTTGGCGCTTATCGCCGCCATCTTGGAAAGGAAGCCGATAATGGTCTTGGACGAGTTCGCCGCCGACCAAGATCCCGGTTTCAGAAAATATTTTTACGAGAGTATCCTCAAGGAATTGAAGCGGGCGGGGATAACCGTAATTGCCGTCACTCATGACGATCATTACTTCCATGTTGCCGACCGCATTTTAAAAATGGATGAGGGCAAATTTGAATGGGATGAGGAAAAGCATGGCTAGGACCGATAGTCTGCCACTGCTTCATCGTCTTGCTGTCCTACCCGGCCGGCCGATAACCGCACGGGGTCGAACACAAACAACCCTTGCAGGGCTGTCTTACCATCCAATTTCATCAACCCTAACCACATTATCATTATGCTCATTTTCATTTTGACGGGATTCCTCGTTGTTTTGGCCCTGCTGGTCATGTATGCGCTGATCTTGGGCGGTTATTACGAAACACCTGGCCAGATACTTGAAGCGGCAAAAGCCATTACCCTTAAAAAAGCCGATGTCTCCTTGGAATTCCGCGACTGGGTCGATACCGACTTGCAGGAGAACCCGGAATTGCGGAAATGGGTCCTAGGCTTGCCCGACGAGGGTTTTGCCGCATTGACGCAAAGGCTTGCGGCTTTTTGCGCCGACATGAACATCCAGCTTGAGTGGCTGACAGGGCGGCATATTGATGTGGCGCCGGCAGCACGACAGGCCGCAAACACGGTCGTGGTGGATTACCTGAAACTATGCCGGAAGGCGTTGATCCGCCAAAATGACGTGGCATTGTTTGCGACCTACCACAAGATCGTGATGAATCCGTCAGATGCGCGTTACCGGGATGCCCGTCGGCGTCTATTTACCCGGCTGATTGCGGAAAACCTGGCACAACCGCTGCCCGCCTATGAAATGATCATGGCCTCGGAAACCCAGCGCCAAGAACTGGCGGTCAAGGCAATACGGGAAGCCGCAGCTAAGGATTGGACTGTTTTCACCCGGGTTATGGGTGAAGCATCGGAGGCGGGTGGGGGAGGGGAGAAATAAGCCGGGACCCCCGGCGCGATTCCGCAGAATGTTCAATAGACTGCGACTTAGGAAGGCAAATGAATTGTCAATCAGGCAATACCACATTTTTTAGCATGGGGAGAATAACAATGAAAAGATTGAAATTTTGTTTCGTGATACTGTCGGTGCTAGCACTGACTGGCTGCTCGCATTTTGGGGGCGAAAAATTAATGGTGGATCGGTTCAACTTCAACGAAGCCATCGGCGATTCATGGAAAGACCAAATGTTGCTGAACCTAGTCAAATTGCGCTACGGCGACACCCCTGTGTTCCTAGGTGTGCAGTCGGTGATCGCCCAACATAATATGCGCAGTTCGATGAACATGGGCGGCAGTTGGAATCAAGGCCCCAGCCCGTGGGCCGGGGCGCTGGGCGGTTCGGCGGAATTTTCGAATTCGCCCACGGTCACCTATGCCCCCATGCAAGGGAAGGTCTTCGGCAAAAGCATGCTGACACCCATCCCTCCGATGAATATCATCAATCTAATCCAATCGGGTTACTCGGTCAGACCCGTGCTCAGGCTCACCGTCAAATCGATCAACGGCCTACGGAA
>CAIWDB010000150.1 GCA_903911305.1 uncultured Methylococcaceae bacterium
ATGGACATTGAATTGTTGCGGGATGTTGATGTAAGCGGGCGGCTTGTAAGTCCAGGTATTATCCGAGTTTAAACGTCCGTGATTTTCGCCGTCCGGTTCGTAGACTAATTTCTCGCTTTTCACATAGCCGATGCCCTGCACAAACGCGCCTTCCACTTGACCGATGTCGAGTGCCGGGTTCAAGCTCCAGCCCATGTCGTACATGACATCTGCGCTGAGGATGGTGGTTTCGCCGGTCAGGATGTCCACCTCGACCACTGCGCAAGCGGCGGAGTAAGTGTAGCCGACAAAAGCATCGTACACCCCCTGCTCGCCGTTGACCGAAGAAATGCCCGGAATCTCTGGCTGCAAATCCTGCGGTTTGAACTCCAGCGTGGACAACTCGGTTTCCCCACCTCGGATTTGGGCTTGGAACTGCGAAACCAGATTGATGCGAGACTGGTAAGCCAGCGTGATGAGGTTTTGCCAAATCAGTTTGGAGGAGCCTTCATCAATCTTCGAGGCCCAACCTTTCTCGCCGTAATTCCAGAAGTCTATGCCTTGCGATTTACACCAGTCTTCGCCATATTGGTCTAGCAAGCCGTAGCCAAAATCAAGCAAGCGTTGCCGCAACTGTACGCAAGCGCGTTTGACAGCTTCGCCGTTGTAGATCGTGCCGGTGGATGCGCCGGTGCTGCTAGGGTTAGGCACGATGCCAGTATCGGTGTTTTCAACGCGGATCAGCGCAATTGGCACGTTGAGGACGTAGGCGGCAATCTGCGCGATATAGGTCGTCAAACCTTGACCCATATCGACACCGCCTTGATGAATCAGTATCGTGCCATCGCCAGAGTACACGCAAACCATGGCTTGCGCTTGTTCCAGCATCAACAAGTTGTAGCCGGAGCCGTATTTGACCGGAATCATCGCCATGCCGCGTTTAGTCCAGCGATTGGCGGCATTGAACGCTGCAATTTCCGCCTGTTTCTGCGCAAACTGGCATGTTTCCTTCAAGTAATCCCAGACTTCCCGAATATAGCAATAGGTCAAGGCTTGCCCGAAAGGTGTCGAATCACCGATTTGATAGAGGTTTTTCTCACGTATTGCTTCCGCGCTCATGCCTAACATAAACGCCGCATCGTCAATCGCATTTTCGGTAATCAGCTTGGATTGGATGTCGCCAAACGCGCGGAACGCGGTGTTGGGTGCTTTGTTGGTGCGACAGACATCAATCTGCATTCTTGAATTTGGCACACGATAAGCATTGTCGGCCTTCAACATCATGCAATTGGTGACGATGAACGAACAATCGTAAAACGCCCCGCCGTCGCCCCACATTTTCACGTCAAAACCGCGAATCAACCCCCTGTCTTCCGGCACTGTCGCACCCGTGTCCAGTGCAATCTGGCATTGACCGTAAAAGGGATGGCGTTTGCCCACCATCGTTGTGTCTACTTCACGCTTCATTATCAAGCGCACATGGGCATCGCGCAGATAACTGGCGACCACGGTTGGGCCGGTGATGAACCGAGCTTGTTCGGTTTTGCCGCCAAAGCCGCCGCCAACTGGACGCACTTGCACACGCACACGATTTTGTGCAACACCCAAAGCCCTTGCGCTGGTTTGATGCATTTCCATCGGGCTTTGCGTCGAGGGATGCACAACAATCCGGCTGTCGTCTTCAGGATGGGCAACGCAAGCTTGGGTTTCCATGTAAAAGTGCGCCTGTCCGCCGACTTCTTGGGAATTTTCAATGACTAGGCAAGCAACGCCATCGACACTCGCATTGCGACTGACAATTTCTCGGTTCAGTGGCGAGCGTTGGGCATCCACCCAATCCAAACAGCTATGGGGTCGGACAATCCGCCATATATGCGACACAAAAGGGGCGCTTTGAGGGTAATCAGGGAAAATGCTGCCGATTTCCAAAGCGCGTTCGATAGTCAGCACCGGTTCGTTCCACGGCGCAGACCAGTCGAGTTCCCTGTAATGCACACAGGTTTCACCCACAAATTCGGCAATGGTTTGAGCCTGTCGCTCGGTTTTCGCCAGCACCAACGCCAAGGCTTGCCCGACATACATGACTTGCCCGTTGGCAAACAGCGGTTGGTCCTGTCCCATGCCTTGCAAATTGGCGCCACCCTCGGGGATTTGCTGGTCGGTCAACAAATCGACAAAACCATTGAAGCGGTTTTTCAGATTGCGGCAAAGACCCTCGCGGTCTGTCCGATTGCCTTCCGGTGTCACCCAAGAAAAACTTGCCAATGGCCGGCGACTTTGCACCAAAGCTGCGTTGAGACCGGTCGGTGGAATGGCAATCTCGTGCGTGTAATGCACTTGGCCGGAGGTTTGATACAGAGCCATTAACTTAATGTAAGACTCGGACACCGGCGCTTTCCATTCTTGCGTCTTGGCGTATTGATGGCCTTGGCTGACCGGCCAATGGCCCCACGTGACGATGCCGGCAGAGCGCACCGATTCCGGGACGCTGTCGGGGTCGCGCTGCAAGAGCGCATGGACAATCGCTTTGTAGAAAAAGCCTGTCGTCAGTTCGACTCGGTAGGCATCGGTGAATCCTTCATCAGGAATGTTTTCCATGCGGTCAACCCAATCCGACAACTCAACGCGGGCCTCCTCTGCCAGCATCTGCGCCCACTGCGAAACTCGATCCAGCGTCAACACCTGTCCGTGCATTGCTTTTTCGGTTTGCGTCGC
>CAIWDB010000151.1 GCA_903911305.1 uncultured Methylococcaceae bacterium
GTCATAACAGGCCAGCACCACCGTGTCCCCCGTGCCTTTGTGTGTGCCGATCCAACAACGGGCTTGGTCATGCCATCCATCGTCGGGAAACTCATATTGACGATTGGATAATTGCAGCAAATCCCTAGCTTGTTGATGCCAAACCAAGCTTTCTTCTGCACCTTCCAAAGCGGTTAAGCGGTATTGGTTTTCCGGGTTATAGACCGCCAACAAATTGCGATTATCGGAGGCGTGTAGAAGTAGCCTTGTGTCGAAAAATAGGCTGGGGGCTTGTTGCTTTTGTTGCTGTTCGTAATGAGCGGTGCTTTGTGCGCCATCCCAGTGACCATGCAAACGCATGACAAGCCACCAAAGCCCAGCCACCAAAAGCAAGGACAAAATTTCCTGTTCGGCAGTAAGCGGTTGGGGTGCTTGATAGGGTAAACCAGACAGTTGACGAATCAGACCTATAGCCGCTAACCAAGGCGGTTCTTGGGCATAAATACTCGCAATCACGAAGATTGTGAGGGTGGAAGCAGCGGCTAAGCCGGCGAATGCGAATTTTTCACGGGTATAGATGCTTTTCCTCAGCCAGACATATAGACCAAAGCTGGCAGTGGCAAAGAAGAGCAGGAAGAAAATGCTGAGGGTAATCGCGAGAGTCAGATCCATATGGGTGCGCTCATTTCTGTCAGGAGAAAAAATTAAGCAATCCTAAGGATGATACCATTCAAGCTTGAATCCCGCAGTAGAATCCAACTTATATCAGCAATTCTCATTTTGAGATTTTGAAGCCAACTCGATACGTTTGTAGTACCGCCTTTAGGCGGAAAAGACCGCAGAAGACCGGCTAAAGCCGGGACTACGAACGATGTTTTTTCACCAACAAAAACCTTGCATTGCCAAAATGAGAATTGCTGAACTTATATGGAGAAAAAAATCAATGCCTCTTACCGCCACTCCCTTCCATATTGTAATATTGGAAGGATTTTCTTATGTATACTCTCCAATTTAGTTTTCAAATACATGAAATTGGAAGCCACGTAAATTTAATTTCATGGATAAGGCGTGGAGCAATTGGCACACACTAATTATGAGGTTAACGTTCGTTATAACGCCAGTCGCCATAACTGGTAACCCTATATTGCGATTGGATTAATACATTTGGTAATTTTACCCGCATCTCACCTGTGGCATTGCCAGAATGCCATACTTATTCCAAGTGAATACTGATGTATAAAAATATAGAAAAAGTTTGTCTTGGCTTTGAACCTTTTCCCGGTGAGTTGGAATTAACAGAATGAGGGTTGCGCGGCTGAGGTTTATTAAATGTATTATCCACATTGGCTGTGATTATTTTGAACTTCGACAATCATCCCCTGCATTTCCATGAACTCAACCAACACGAGGAATTCAAGACATGAAACATTCCCCACACCTTGGTGTAACGGGAATTGCGGCGGCAATCTATTGCCTGTCCGCAGTCATTCCCGCACAAGCTGCTTCGCTAATCGCGAACGGTGGATTTGAATCTGGTTTTAGTTCGTGGACCCGTGTCGATCAACTCGGCAGCGAGGGGACATTTACTATCCAGAGCGGAACTTCAAGCCCAGTTAATGGTGATCCAACACCGGCACCAACGGAAGGTTCAAACGCGGCGATGACCGATGCATTTGGATCGGGTAGCCATGTGCTTTATCAGGATTTCGAAGTTGGGATATTGGGCGCAAAACTGCGTTTCGATATCTTTATCGGCAACCGTGCCCCACAATTTAACACGCCAAACCCCGCTTCCTTGGCATTTGATCTGACCAGTCAAACCGGTGAAAATACGCTGAACCAACAAGCTAGAGTGGATATAGTCAACATTGGGGCAGACCCGTTCAGCGTAGCCGCAGGGGATGTGTTGCAAAATTTTTATCTAACGAAAGTGGGTGATTCACTAGTTTCCGGTTACAACTCGTTCGAATTTGACCTGAGTTCATTGTTTGCAGGAAAAAACGGTCAAACGTTACGGTTACGCTTTGCCGAGACAGACAATATTTTGCCGTTTCAAGTCGGCGTCGATAACGTCAGTTTAAACGAGATAACAGGCATACCGCCAAACGGTGGTGGTGGGAATAATGCCATACCCGAACCGGGTTCCCTACCTCTATTTGGATTAGGCTTGGCCGTTTGATTGGCTCGCCGACGCAATACGGTTACCAAGCAAAGCAAACTGACTGCCAGTTATTTGCCGGAAGATCACGGGAGTCCGGTAATATTTCTGTCATGGCTTTCTATTTTCGTGCTGGGTACTTTGACCGGCTTGCCTCGTTTGGCTCAGGCAGACACCAGCCCACCTGTACTTCTTTTTGCCCCAAGTCTGCAAGTCTCCACAGTATTGAACACTGGCATCACCCAACCCATAGGCATTGTATTTATCGCTCCCAACGACTATTTCGTGCTGGAAAAGGCTTCAGGACAAGTCAAGCGAGTCATTGGCGGGGTCATCCAAACGAAGCCGGTTCTCGACCTTGCGGTGAACTCGAACTCAGAGCGGGGACTTTTGAGCATGGTCCTTCATCCAAACTTCCCAACCAATCCCTCGGTTTACATTCGTTGGACGGAAAGCAGCACCGGGGCTGACTCCACCGTTGCGATTGAAGTGCCATTGCTGGGAAATCGGGTTGATCGTTTCGTTTGGAATGGGAGTACATTTAATCCGACTCCAGAGGAGAATCTAATTAAGTTACGCTCACTACAAACTGACAACATCGCCGTGGCTGACCATCCGGGCACCAATAATCTCAATCCGGCTGGCAATCACAACGGCGGCGTGATGAAGTTTGGGCCGGATGGCAAGCTTTATGTGTTCATGGGCGACCAAGGCCGTCGCGGATGGATGCAAAATCTCCCCAACGGGCCATTTTTGACTGCCCCTCAAGTGGATGACACTTACGGTGGCCCGTCACCTGACAACAACCATTTGTCTGGTGTGATTTTGAGGCTCAACACCGATGGCACAGCCCCTGCGGACAACCCCTTCTTTGCAGCGGGTGCGGCGATTGGCGGGGAAGTTGGAGCGAATATACAAAAAATCTATTCCTACGGACATCGCAATGGGTTTGGCATGGCCTTCGACCCTGCCACAGGTTTGCTGTGGGAAACCGAGAATGCCGATGATGCTTACAGCGAAATCAACAAAGTTTTCCCCGGCATGAATGGTGGCTGGATTCAATTTGCCGGCCCAATCAGCCGGATAGCCGAATGGAAAGTGATTGAAACGACACAATTCACCAATGCACTACAACAAGTACGCTATCCGCCGACAAGGGCCGCTTACAAACCCAGTTTGGCGGCAGCACGCATGTTCATGCTTCCGGGTGCCACTTATGCCGATCCTGACTTCAGTTGGCGCTA
>CAIWDB010000152.1 GCA_903911305.1 uncultured Methylococcaceae bacterium
AACAGGACGCAGAGCAGTTGAAGCTGGAAACGAAGGATTTGCAGATTCACCCGGTAAAATGGCAAGGCTGGCTTGAAGAACACATGCCTGATTACCATCTGGCGGTTTAGCCTATGTTCGAAGCCACGCTTGTAGATAATTTGACCAGCAGAATCGGAATGTTGCCAGCAAAAATCATGAAATCTGACTAACTATTTGACGCAAGCGGGGTTTCCAAGAATGTGACTGTCAGCTATTGGAAATGGCGAATGTTTCATAACGGCCAATTGCGGACGAATGAAGGGCGATGCTTAATTGGCTGGTTTGATTGAGCAAACAGTCATTGAATACAGGATATCCTCAACATTTACCGGAAATTAACTACATCAAGCGTAAGCGGCATTTGCTGCTGTCTTCGGCTGGTGCCACTTGCTTCGATATCTGCGCCAATGCCATTGAAAAGTGAATCCATGACCGAATTGACAGTTCCCTTGAGTTGACCCCGATAGTTCATCTGATTGAAAACAAAGGGCAAGCCATTTGTGTTAAAGGGGGAGGCGGAATCCATGATTTGGAAATGGAGGTGTGGGGCGTCGCTGTTCCCCGAGTTGCCAACCTTGCCAAGTATTTGTCCCACACCCACATGATCGCCATGGCTAACCTTGACGCTGCCGGGTGCCAGATGTGCATAAAATGCGTATTTTCCAGAGCCTATCTCCACGGTCACATGATTACCCCCATACTGAGAAGCCTCCTGCGGCGGTACGAGTTGTCCTGGAATCTGATTCGGGATTCCATCAAGCATTTCAATGACACGTCCACTTGTCGCGGAACGCACATTTAGTCCATAACCGAAGAAGCTGGCGTTATCATTTGGGTCGCCTGTGTTGAGCTTTCCATGATGATCGAGCTTGACGAAGTCGATGGCGAAGTGCTCAGGAGACCGTAATATCCCATTAGTCGCTTGTGTGGAATAGCGATGTGGCGAAATTATCGGTCCGCTGCCATTGGCATTCAGCCAGCCATCGCCTTCCAGTGGAGGTTGGATAACCAGAGTTCTTTCGCGGCTGACAACGGTACATTCGTCTTCGGTTGTATACGACTGGGGATTATTGTCGACTTTCTGAAAAGAAACCGAGACCCGGTGCTTGAGGCATGGAGGAACATCCCTGGCCGATGAATAGGTCAGATCAAAATAAATCACCCCACCTTGGCCTGGGCCTAGCTGATTACTGAAATCAGTGGAAGTCTGGCTTGGATTGGTCAGCGCGAAGGGACGGATTTTCCCACTGATGTCTTGACCATCCAAACTGAAGGCTTGATTTCGCCCGGTGGGCTGGCCCGTTCGGGGATCAAGCACGTCAAGGGTGGTAAGGTCGAGCGTGTGACGCGAGTCATTTCTGGCATTAAGTTCATAAACTAAATGCACTAGCCCATCCGTGCCTTTGACCGGGCGTATCGGTACAGACACTACCGACCAGACTATTGGTGAAACCATGAGCGGAACGGTTCTAGATGCGGTCGCTTTGACAAGCTTGCCTGGAATGCCGTAACGCCAAGTGTTTCTGGATTCTTCTGCTGTAATTTGGCTGATGGGCGACATCAGTATCAGCATGGTTATTAAAGTCGCGCCGAAGAAATGGATAGAAAATATTCTGAAGAGCATAGATTTTGCTCGTAAGTTTAATGGTGGCAAACAATTTCAAACAGTGATTTCTGCCATGAGTTCCCCAATCGCAGCGAGGGTGGACTCCCTAATCGCCATGCTTGCGGAACTGTCGTCGAGATAAGTAGCCACTATGATAGGCGGGCGATGGGGCGGCCATATGACACCGATATCGTTGGCTCCTGTCTTATAAGTGCCTGTTTTTTCTACGATTCGCCAATCAGTCGGAATTCCAGCCCTTAGGCGACGACCACCTGTAGTATTGTTTAGCAGCCATCGCTGCAACTGGTCGCTGGATGACAGAGACAGGACGTTACCGAGAACGACCTTTTGCAAATTGCCCACCGTAGCACGAGGTGTAGTGGTATCCAATAGCCCATCCGATGATGTTACATTCATCTCTGATTCTGTCCGATCAAATCGAGTGATGTCATCGCCAAGCTTTCTGACAAAGGCAGTCAGTGCCGCCGGACCCCCAAAGCTGGACAAGATTAAATTGGCGGCTGTGTTATCGCTGGTGGTGATGGTGGCCTCACACAATTCAGCTAGTGTCATACCCAACCCATCAACATGCTTCTCCGTGATCGGGGACCAATCGATCAAATCTTCTTTCGCGTAGGGGATGCGCCGATCAAGCGAATCCACACCATCATCCCCACGATGCAACACGAAGGCACAGGCCATTAGTTTGAAGGTACTCAGCATCATGAACCGTTCGTCCGAACGATAACCGTATTCTTTGCCGCTGGCTGTATCCAAAATATGAGCACCCAAACTACCTTTAGCAGCAGCTTCAAGCTTACCAAAGCGTGACTGGAATGCATCGAGGTGTTTGGCTGAGTGGTTCGAGGACGCGGCAAACCCGCGTTTTGTGATGATGCTGGGAATGCCAAGAAATGCTCCGGCAGCCATCAATGCAAAAAACTGTCTCCTGTTCATGGGTATCTCATGGTTGGGTGAATGAATGACTCGATACTTCTGAATCATTTGTGCGAGCGACAGGTTATTATCATCTATCTGACCCTCATCTGAACATGGATATGCAAATCCTAACGGCTCCTATGGGTCGCAACAATCAAGTTTCCACATCCCTTGGCATTTCCACTAAAATGAATTCAATGCGATCCGCTGAGAGAGCGATCAACGTGGCAAGATCGAAACGAACTGTGGAGGGTTGGTATGACGAAATCTATTGGCATTCTCACGTCGGGCGGCGATTGCCCCGCTCTCAATGCCGCCATTCGCGCCGTTGGAAAAACGGCGGTCCACAAGTACGGCTGGAGCGTGGTCGGGTTCCTGAACGGTTTTCGAGGCTTGATGGAGAACCGTACCATCGCCCTCAATGGGGATTCGTTGTCGGGCATACTTACCATCGGCGGAACCATACTGGGCACCAGTCGCGATAAG
>CAIWDB010000153.1 GCA_903911305.1 uncultured Methylococcaceae bacterium
ACCGACAATATAGAACTGCGCATGTTCAGCAACGGACCCAGTTGGAGCGGGGGTTCCGATCCAGGTTGGGGCTTCTCGCCGCTGGCATTTGACACCAAGATTCAATTGTGGACGGAAAAGCGGGATTATTTCATCCCCGCCCTTGGTTTCGAGGCGTTTTACCTGACCGAATGGCTGGGTAGCAGGGCGTTCAACACCGGCACACAACCCGGATTTTCGTTTAACTTCGACCAATCCCTGCCATGGGACATCGACTTTGAATACAATTTTGGCGTTTCCAGATTCCAAGACACGTTCGGCCACAATGTATGGGAGTTTGGTTTTCAATGGGCGTTACAGCGCAATTTCTTCAGCGAGGACTTCGCCTTGTTCATTCACGGCTTTTACAATTCCACCTCGCTGCCGCGTCTGCCGGATTTCGACCTACCCTACAATCACGAAGAAGAACCGATTCAAAACGCAGTCGGTGCGGGTTTCCTGTGGACGGCCAATCCGCGTTTGTCGTTTTACGGTCAAATCAGCGGCGGGACGACTAAATACACGCCCTCCATTATCAGCATGACGGGCTTTGCGGTGGCGTTTTGATGGGCGGGCTATCATTATTTGACGGAGTATCCGAATGAGTGCGAATTTACACAGTTACGAGGCTGACATTATCGCTTGGGCCAACGAACAAGCACGGCTGCTCCGTGAAGGCCAGTTCTCCAAGCTGGACATTGAACACATTGCCGATGAGATTGAAGACGTGGGTAAGAGTGAAAAACGAGAACTGAGAAACCGCATGGCGGTGTTGCTGGCTCATCTTCTAAAGTGGCAATACCAGCCCGGATACCAAGGCAACAGTTGGCGGCGGACGATCAAGGAACAGCGTAGGGGTGTGCTTGCCTGTTTGAAGGAAACGCCAAGCCTGAAACCCGACCTCGGCAAACCGGATTGGTGGGAGTGGGTATGGTCAGATGCCGTCGGCCTCGCGGTCAAGGAAACTGGGCTGGATTGTTTCCCCGAATCCTGCCCGTGGACCTTCGAGCAAATCACAGACGCGGATTTTTGGCTCTAGGCTTGTGTCGTGGCTTGGTATTTGGCGTAACAACAATCATCAAGCGCTTTTTTGTAGGGACAAGGGCGCAATAGGCGCAAGCCGTATTGCGCCCTACGGCCCTGTCTATTTTCCGGTGGCTTTGATGTCCTTGTAATCCAAGAGCGAAATGGATTAACCGGCCACGCACCTTTTGGTCCAAGCCTGTCAGCGTCTTTGGCTTGTCATTTCTGACGGAATTTATCAACAGTTCAGTTTGGTTAACCCTTCCATCCAACCTAGCCCCTTTCCGCGTAACGCTCGCAGATTCGTCCTCCCCTTACGGATCAGACTTGACCTCTTTCGAGGGTAGGGTACATTGTCCCGCCAGCTTCACACGACCCCGTTGCCAATGCTGCATGTGACGGTAGGCTACTGCCGAAGGAACGGCAGGTTCCATACATAGTTATATATCTGAAACAATCACTTAGGCGACTTAACGTCGCACCCGCTCCCGAAATCGGAGGACTCATTCGGATATCGCGGAAAATGGCGACTCGCTTGGCATCCTACCGTCATTCCGCACCCCCTTTGTTAAAATCGTGCATTTCCACGCGGATTGAACGATGCCGACCACCAACCTTCCTAGCGCTCCCGACGATAATCCCTACGCGAGTTACACGCTTGACCATCACGGCTTGGTGGCGGGCAT
>CAIWDB010000154.1 GCA_903911305.1 uncultured Methylococcaceae bacterium
CGTGCAGTGCCAGAGTGACCGTTCCCAGCACAAGAACCGCTCATCTGCTATGAAGCAACTCAAATCCAAGCTCTACGAGTTGGAGATGATGAACCGCATGGTCACCCAGCAAGCTTTGGAGGCGACGAAATCCGACGTGGGTTGGGGTAGCCAGATTCGGTCTTATGTTCTAGACCAGTCGCGTATCAAAGACCTGCGTACCAATGTCGAAACCAGCAACCCACAGCCAGTTTTAGATGGCGATTTGGATATGTTCATTGAGGCGAGTTTGAAGAGCGGGCTTTAACTGAATTCAAATAACCATGCTGGTTCCCAAGCTCCAGCTTGGAAACCCCCGCCATGCAAGCTCTAGCTTGCAGAGTTTCGGGAAGCAGGAGCTTCTTAAGCCACGTTCCCAAGCTGGAGCTTGGGAACGAGCGCAACCTATTAAAGAATTAATCTTATGTCCGAAGAAACAAATAAAAATGAAGTAAAAATTAACCCAGATAACGATGGCTTATTTGATGGAGCTAGCACAGTACCTGAAATGAGGATACCCACAGAAATCATATTGGATCGAGATGAAACGGGGAATATCCAAATATATACAGATCCAGAAAACAAACTCATCGCGCTCAGGCGCGAAAAACTGGCTGCGCTGCGTGACGGCATCGCCTTCCCCAACGACTTCCGCCGCGATTCGCTGGCGGGGAATTTACATGACCAATACGGCGACAAGGATGCCGAAACCTTGGAACAAAAAGCCGTGCATGTCAAAGTCGCTGGCCGACTGATGGCAAAGCGGCTAATGGGCAAGGCCAGCTTTGCCCAAATCCAAGACATGTCCGGGCGGATGCAGTTGTTCCTGCAAATGAACGCGCTGCCGGAAGGCGTTTATGAGGACTTCAAGACTTGGGACATTGGCGACATCATCGGTGCGGAAGGCAAGGTGTTCAAGACCAAAACCGGCGAACTGTCAGTCAAAGCTGACAAATTAAGATTGCTGTCCAAGTCCTTGCGACCCTTGCCAGAGAAATTCCACGGTTTGACCGACCAAGAAATCCGCTATCGCCAGCGTTATGTGGATTTGATTGTCACCGAGGAATCACGCCAAGTGTTCCAAATGCGCAGCAAGATCATTTCTTTTGTTCGTCAGTTCCTGACTGAACGGGATTTCATTGAGGTTGAAACCCCGATGATGCAAGCCATTCCCGGCGGCGCTCGCGCCAAGCCTTTCGTCACTCATCACAATGCGCTGGACATGCAATTGTTCTTGCGCATCGCCCCGGAGCTTTATTTGAAGCGTTTGGTGGTAGGCGGCATGGAGCGGGTGTTTGAGATCAACCGCAGTTTCCGCAACGAAGGCTTGTCCACCCGCCACAATCCTGAGTTTACTATGTTGGAATTCTATCAAGCCTATGCCGATTACCGGGAATTGATGGACTTGACCGAAGAGTTGATACGGAAACTGGCACGTGATGTCGTCAAATCGCCGGAAATCACCTATCAGGGCAAGGTGTACGACATGGCGAAACCGTTCCATCGGCTGACGCTGCTGGAGTCCATTTTGCACTTCAACCCTGATATTCAGGCTACCGATCTTTCAACGCGAGAAGCCGCGGTGCTAGTGGCGCAACGTTTGAACATTCCGGTCAAGTCGGCTGATGGCCTAGGTAAAATCCAGACGGAGATCTTTGAAAAAACGGTTGAGCATCGCTTGGACGAACCCACTTTTATCACTGCTTACCCGGCAGAGGTCTCGCCCTTGGCCCGGCGCAATGATGACGACCCTTTCGTGACTGACCGCTTCGAGTTTTTCGTGGCGGGACGGGAACTAGCCAATGGATTTTCCGAGTTGAATGACCCGGAAGACCAAGCCGAGCGGTTTAGGAAACAAGTCGAAGACCATGATGCTGGTGACGAAGAAGCCATGCACTACGACGCGGACTATATTCGCGCTTTGGAATACGGATTGCCACCGACAGCGGGGGAGGGCATCGGTATAGACCGTTTGGTGATGTTCCTGACCGACTCGCCTTCCATTCGGGATGTCATATTGTTCCCGCATATGCGCAAGGAGGCATAAAAGGGACAGGTCACCGCTTTAAACCTGATGATTTAATGTGATGGAAGTGTTGTTCGTTCGTTATTCACAATGAAGAACTTAGCGTACCGCTGGTACGATTATTTTGCCCCAAATGGGTATGATGGCAGGCAGTCAAAGATTCGAGTACTGCTTTATTTGCTTGCGTTCACACTGCCTATTGTATCCATGTTTGTTCGCACAAGCATGGATATATCCGTTGTTGATAGACCTCTGGTAATCCTGTACATTCCGGGGATTGCCTTGGTGGCGATACTCGGAGGGTTCTGGC
>CAIWDB010000155.1 GCA_903911305.1 uncultured Methylococcaceae bacterium
GTTCATTGTTTAAATAATTTATCGGGAAACCTATCATGACGCCTATCGCTTTTGCCGTTTTCAATCGCAACTTCAAATTTAAGATTGCTTTGGTTTTAGCCATATTGCATTTCCCCGCCATCCATGCACAGGCAGCCCCTAGGCAAGCAACCGACGCGGAAATAAAATCTTGCCGGTTTGTGAGTTGGGTCAGCGGTGACTCGGGATACGGCAAGAATAACGACTGGAAAGGCATAGCCAAGCAGGAGGCTTTGAGAAATGCTGAAAAGCTGGGCGGAAGCGATGTGGTTTGGGAGCGCTTCATTCCTATTGGGTCTTTCAAAGGCATGGTCGATGGAAAAGTCTACGATTGCGGTCAAACTGCAAACTCTCAAGCAAGCACAATAAATTAATTCATTGAGCCTATAGGTGATAAGCATGAATCTGTTCAAATTAAGTTTCCTTACCCTAATTGTTAGCTCTTTATTCCCATTGCAATCCTTTGCCGACACCCATCCACCGTTGGTGGATAAAGTGATTCATCACGCACCGCAGTCCCCTTGTCTTTCCAAGGATATTGCAGAAAGCAAAGCCAAGGAGTTGGCTGTCAATTCAGTCAAAAGTTATTGTCGCAGTGAAGGCTTTGGCTGGCGTTCGTCTTTGGTGAAGAACTTAGGAAAATTAGATTGCCACCGTTGTGGTGATACTGATTATACCTGCGGATATTCCAATGTATCCTTGGAGTGCCGCAAGGCTGATCCTCAATTGAGTTTGTCTGAATGGTTTTCCGCTGAACGTTGAATTTGTAGTTGGCAGACACACTGTTGACCACTCTTAGCCAATGAAGACAAACAACCAAAATCTGGCGAATCAACAAACTTATTGCTGCACTTAATCGCCTTCTTGCCTGTCATTGCCCTCCCATTCTGCTTTACCCCGCGAAATAGCCAGTGCCTTTCAGCACGGCGCGGGGTAAAATTGTTGCATGGGACAAGAAATACAACTCATCCATTTCAAACCTGAAGACTTCGCAGAATTCGGCAGTCGGCTTGCCGACGAAACTGAATTGATGGCGAAGTGGCTCAGTCTTGGCCGTTTTTCCGGCAATGCCTATGTCGGCGGCTTTGAATTGGAAGCTTGGTTGGTCGATCCCAACTTTTTGCCGACCCCAAACAACCAACAATTTCTGGAACGCTTGGACTCGCCCTTGGTGGTTCCAGAATTATCCAAGTTCAATGTGGAGCTTAACGGCACACCCCAAGCACTCAGGGGCAATGCCCTGTCGGCTATGGAAATCGAACTGACAGAGACGTGGCAGAATTGCCTAAGAGTGGCTGACAATATGGGCAGCATGCTCATCCTGATCGGCATACTGCCCACAGTCCGAGACTCGGACCTTTCATTGACTAACATCTCCCCGTTGAACCGCTATCGCGCACTGAATGCTGAAATCATCAAACGCAGGCTTTGCCAACCCTTGCGGTTGATGATCGAAGGCGATGAGCGCTTGGCCCTGTTGCATGAAGATGTCATGCTGGAAGCCGCAACCACATCCTTTCAAGTCCATCTTCAAGTTCCTGCACATCTGGTGGTGCGCCATTTCAACGCCACGCTGGTCTTATCCGCACCTATGGTTGCGGTTGCCGCCAACTCTCCATTCCTATTCGAAAAGCAATTGTGGCACGAGACACGCATCCCGCTATTTGAGCAAGCAGTGGATACCTGCTGTGAAAGTCGGGTGACTTTCGGTTCGAATTACCTCATAGAGTCCCCAGTGGAAAGCTTCATTGACAATATGCAACGCTTCCCGGTCTTATTACCGATTGATCTGGGTGACGATCCCACGCAATTCAGCCACCTACGCCTACACAACGGCACCATTTGGCGATGGAACCGACTGCTAGTAGGATTGGATGAGGCTGGCTATCCCAGTATCCGTATCGAGCATAGGGTCATGCCTGCCGGACCCTCCATTATTGACATGATTGCCAATGCCGCACTTTATATTGGGGCGGCACATACGCTGGCCAATCTTCAGCTTGCCCCTGAAGAGTGTCTTTCATTTAACCTTGCACGCAGCAATTTCTACCTTGCCGCCCGGCGCGGTCTAGAGGCCGAAGTGTATTGGCTGGATGGAAGACAATGGAGCGTGCGAGAATTGCTGCTGTCTGAACTGATTCCGATGGCTCACTCAGGCATGCAGCAATTGGGCATCGCCAACGGGGACATTGAAAAATATCTAGGCATTATCCGTGAAAGGGTGAAAAGTGGTCAGAACGGTGCGGTTTGGCAGAAATCATTTGTTGCCCGCCATGGGCGCAATTTTTCCAAACTGACGGCAGCGTATTTTCGGCATCAGCTTGGAGGAAGACCTGTGCATGAATGGGACATTTGAATGTTGAACATTCTCGATCAATTGCCACCCGGTTTTTTTGAAACCACGGCAAGCGAACTGCATCACATTGTGAACAGCCCGACACTCATCCACTTGCAAGGCCGTCGAGCCGAACCCTTATTTGTCTCCATCCTGCTTCACGGCAACGAGGACACTGGGTTAAAGGCGATGCAACAGGTTTTGTCCCGCTACCTAAGCAAACCTTTGCCTAGGAGTTTGTCGCTGTTCATCGGCAATGTTTCGGCGGCAAGCATCAGAGTGCGGCGCTTGGATAATCAACCGGATTACAATCGTGTTTGGCCGGGATGCGAGCCGCTAGGTTTGCCGGAAGAGAAAATGATGGCACAAGTGGTCGAAGACATGCGCGTTCGCAGGGTTTTCGCCAGCATTGACATCCACAACAACACCGGACTTAACCCGCACTATGCTTGCATCAACCGTTTAGACCAGCGATTTTTTCAGCTTGCCAACTTGTTTTCACGGATTGCGGTGTATTTTGTCCGTCCGATTGGCATACAAACCATGGCTTTTGCCGACCTATGCCCTTCAGTGACGGTGGAATGTGGAAAAGTGGGTTCTGTGGCTTCCGACGACCATGCTGCCAGCTTTATCGAGGCCGCGCTGCACTTGGATCATTTCCCGCTTCATCCAGTGACCCGCCATGACCTGGACCTTTATCACACCGTTGCCCTCGTCAAAGTACCCGAAACCACATCGATCGCCTTTGGCAGCGGAGAAGCGGACATTGTATTTGAACCCGATATCGACCATTTCAATTTTACCGAACTTCAGGCGGGGACGCGCCTCGGTCAGGTCTTGCCGGGTTGTGCAATGCCCATACAAGCTTTTGATGATGATGGCAATGATGTGGCGGCAAACTATTTTGAAATCCGTCATGGTGAATTGCTAACCCGACAACCGATCATGCCTGCGATGCTGACCCGCCTTGAGCGAATCATTCGTCAAGATTGTTTATGCTATCTGATGGAAAATTTACCCTATGAAGGGTAACCACCCTTCCACAAGGGCGACTCTATTTATCAAAACCAGTTATCAAAACCAGCCGATCTTAATTCTTTCCTTTCAGCACAGCTTGTATGACCGCTTCAGGTGCCTCCTGCTGCGGGATATGACCGACACCCGGCAACACGGTCAATTGGGCGGAAGCTTGGAGCTTGATGAACTGATAAGCCGCAATAACGGGGATGACAAGGTCTTTTTCGCCCCAGACCAAATGGATTGGCATTTCAAGTTTTGCGACGCAGGACGCATAATAACGACGAAGCAATGGCAACTGCCAAACCAGTTGATGAAGGATGGATAAGAAAGCATCCCGCTGCTTTGCATCCCAAATCCGTTCATTGACACGCTGATAAAGAAATGATTTATCGGCATCTGGAAGCTGATCGAGGTTGGCATAGAATAAGCGCAAACTTTCGTAAGCCTCCTGGGGCTGTTTACGCAAACCGTCATAGGCACGCTTTCCTAAAAACGGCAATGACATCATCAATAAAAACTTATGATAAGCAAGCACTGGCGTGGTCAGCGTTCCATCTAGCAAGGTCAGGCCAGTGACTTTTTTAGGGTGTTTGAGTGCCACGGCTTCGGCAAGCATTGCGCCCAAGGAATTGCCGATTAACCACGCACTCCCTAGCATTAGCTTGTCCATTAATGCCACAATGCAGTCACGCAAGAATGATGGCGAATAAATCCGGTTAGGCTTTTCGCTACGCCCAAAACCGGGCAAGTCCAGTGCGATGACCCTATATTTTTCAGCCAGTGGAATAAACACATGCCGCCAAGTGTCTGCATCGTCCCCCAAACCATGGATCAGCATCAAGGCTGGTTTGTCCGATGGGCCAGAATCGTAAAAGAAAATGTTAAGCTTACTTTCGGAAAGCTTGACAAGACCGGAGAAATTGATGATTGCAGGCCAAGACTGCATTGGACCATTAAACATTTCCATATCAAACGCCCTTGTTGGTTCATAATATTTAGATGATCTATTTTAACGCCACCCATGGGGTTAAACGTATAAAATGGATAAATTTCCATTACAAAGTCAATTAAAACGTCGCAGACTAAAGCGAGTGAACCCTTATGAAAAATCTGCTGTTGATCCGACATGCCAAATCCAGTTGGGAAGACCCAATGCTAAGCGATCAAGAAAGGCCGCTTAACAAACGAGGCAAAAAGGATGCCCCCGCCATGGGCCGTTTGCTAAAGGAAAAGAATTTACCCGCCGATCTTATTGTTTGCAGCCCCGCCAAACGGGCATTCAAGACAGCAAAATTGATTGCCGAAGAAATGGGCTATCCGAAAAAGCGCATTGAAGTACGCGAGGAGATTTATGAACAGGGGTTGGATGCATTAATTGAACTGATCGGCAAATTGGAAGATAGCTTGGACAGGGTTTTTTTAATTGGTCATAATCCCGAATTGACCGATCTTGCCAATCGGTTAACGGGTGCGGGTATAGAAAACGTACCGACCTGCGGCATTGTTTCCATCGAGTTTCCCTTATCCCACTGGAAAGACTGCGCATTGAAAGGCGGAAAGTTGGCTTTGTTTGAACGGCCCGCCAAACAGAAAGTTGACACCTTTCATGAGGAAGAATTACCAGATGCCGACATTATCGGCACATAACCCAACATCCATTCCATTTGCTGCTAGAGAGGATACCGTCTGTGGCTACCGAACCGTCTTCCATTGCCAACCCCCCTACGATTGATGCACCACCCACCGATAGTTATGGACTGTTTGCCGATTGCCTAGTCCGCAAAGGCAAGGCGCGTGAAGCTGAAATTAACCGCGCCCGTCGCTTGGCTGCGCAAACCGACGATCAACCCCTGCCTGCATTGCTCATGAAGTTGGGGATTGTATCCGAGCGAGATATTGCGGAGGCTTTGTCCGATGTCAGTGGTTTGCCTCTGGTGGCTGCGAATGAATACCCTGAAGCTTCCCCCTTGCCAGAAACAGTCGCAACACGCTTTCTGAAAGAAAACCACATTGTTGGCATCAACGCGCAAGAAAACGCCTTTGAAGTGGCCATCGCCAATCCCTTGGAGCAGTCTCTATTGGATGCAATGACCTTGGCTTGCGAGAAACCCGTGCTGCCTAGAGTGGGCATTCCCTCTGAGATTGAACGGGCCATCGAACAGCAGTTGGGGGCTGGCAAAACCTTGATGAGCCAAATGGTGGACAATTTCGGCGGCGACGATGAAGTCAACGAGGCGGATGTTGAACACCTCAAAGACTTGGCTTCGGAAGCCCCGGTTATCCGCATGGTCAACCTCATCATGCAGCGGGCGGTCGAATCCCGCGCCTCGGATATTCATGTCGAACCTTTCGAGGAACGCTTGAAGGTGCGCTTCCGGGTGGATGGCGTGTTAAAGGAAGTGGAAGCTCCCCCAGTGCGCTCCACCGCCGCCGTTATCTCGCGCATCAAGATCATGGCCAAACTCAACATTGCCGAACGCCGCTTGCCGCAAGACGGGCGCATCAAACTGCAAGTAGTCGGCAAAGAATTGGATTTGCGCGTATCGACCGTGCCCACGATGTTTGGCGAAAGCGTGGTCATCCGCCTGTTGCATAAGGAAAGCATCAAATTCGACTTCGACTCACTAGGTTTCGGGGGCGAGGCGCTGGAACGGTTTCTGGAAGTGTTGGCCTTGCCCCATGGCATCATCCTCATCACCGGCCCCACCGGCAGCGGTAAATCCACCACGCTATATACCGCTTTGCATAAGATCAACACGCCCGAGCGCAAGATCATCACCGTCGAGGACCCGGTGGAATACCAATTGGAAGGCGTCAACCAGATTCAAACCAAGGCGCAAATCGGCCTGACCTTCGCCTCCGCCTTGCGCTCCATCGTGCGCCAAGACCCGGACGTGATTATGATCGGCGAAATGCGCGATCTGGAAACTGCCCGTATCGCGGTACAATCCGCGTTGACCGGCCACTTGGTCTTGTCCACTTTGCATACCAACGATGCCGCTGGCGGCGTGACCCGCTTGCTGGACATGGGCTTGGAAGACTATCTCATCACCTCCACCGTCAACGGCATTTTAGGGCAACGTCTAGTGCGAAGGCTTTGCCAGCATTGCCATGAAACCTACCCTGCCCTGCCCGAGGTCGTGGCTGAATTGCGACTGCGTCGATTCCAGCCACACGGTGAGGTGATGCTGCCTAAACCCGTCGGTTGTGAGTTGTGCGATGGTTTGGGCTACAAAGGCCGCTTGTCCATCCAAGAATTTTTGGTGATGAGCGATGACATTCGCCGTTTGGTGATGACCCATGCCCAAGCCCGATTGATCGAAGAACAGGCATTGAAGGAAGGCATGGATACCATGTATGAAGACGGCTTGCGTAAGGCGGTGGCGGGCTTGACGACGATTGAGGAAGTATTGAGGGTGACTTCGGATAACTGATGTAAATATAGTATATTCAGGAAATAATAATCGATATGTTGAAATCATTAACACTCGAAAACTTCACTGTTTTTCCTTCAGTTCAACTTGAATTTTCACCTGGCTTAAACGCATTTGTTGGCGAAAATGGAACAGGCAAAACCCATTTGCTCAAGATGGCATACTGCCTAAGCCGTGCATGGCCCGATTTAATGTTGAAAAGAACGTCACTATCCAAAAGCCGTGCAACCGTGTATTTTGAAGACCGTTTAATAGGTGTGTTTCAACCCGGTAGCTTATCCAAATTAGTCAGGCGAGGTGAGTTTAAATCTTTGCTGGCAGCCCAGATAGATGCTTTTATACCTACTGCTAAAATTAAAATGCCTTATGAAGCCGATCCATGGCCGCAATTTCCATTCGGAAATGGTGTTGAAGAATTATCATGGCAGCTTTCAATTTTAGACAATGAACAGGTTAATATTGCTAGTAATGCTAACTTAGATGCAGCCATTATACCTGATACAGCAGCGGTCAATTCTTATATTCTAAAATCAATATTTATTCCAAGCAAGGAAATAGTCTCTCTTTACGATGGACTTACTAGTTTAATAGAAAATTACAGGATCAATTTGGATTCCACTTATCGAGATTTGGCATTAGCAATCGACTCACCTGAGCTTAATCACTTTCCTAGTTGGTTTGACAATGTTTTCTCTGATCTTGAATTCGATCTCGATGGTTCATTAAAACTGGAAAATAATAAGCTTTTTTTTATACAAAAAAACGGGGCTACAACTGAACCCCCTATGATGGCAGAAGGGCATCGAAAATTAGCCTTATTAATGTACCTCGTTCGTCACGGTGCGATTGAAGAAAAAGGGGGATCGATTTATTGGGATGAACCAGACGCCAACCTAAACCCAAGGTTGATGGTAAAGTTGGCAAAAATACTGGTTGCTCTTGCCAGTCATGGTATTCAGGTAAATATCGCAACCCACAGTCTGTTTTTTCTTAAAGAAATTGACCTACAATTGAAGTTAGCCTCTGCCACAAAGCTTGTGCCGGCAAGATTTTTTGCTTTATCCGATAATGGTAAAGGAGTAAACGTTAGTTCAGGAGAGAGTTTGGAGGAGATAGAACCCATCGTCGCCTTGGACATGGAAATTGACCAAGCAGACCGCTATAACAGTTGGCTTAACCAAATGGCAGAAAAGTCTAACTAACACTATGTGTAATATCATCGAAGGAAAGCTTGAATTCATTTTCCCTGATGGCTGGCAAGCCTTGAAATTGGATGGCACAGAATTTTACAGAAAACATTTCCAAAACTTCGCTGACAGCAAATGCGTCGATATAGCATCATTCCAAGCTAATGGCGGAGAACTCTGGCTGATTGAAGTTAAAGATTATCGTATAAACCGACGTACCAAAACCTTAGATTTATTTGATGAATTGGCCTTAAAAATACGTGACTCCCTCGCTTTGTTGTTCTTGGCAAAATGCAAACCTGAAATTAATAGCTTTAATTTCGCACAAAAAGCTGCTGATAAACCGAAAATTCGGGTAGTGTTGCATTTGGAACAGCCCGCAAATCCCAGCAGACTTTATCCACCCGTTGTGGATCGAGGAAACGCACGATTAAAGCTAAAGCAAGCAGTAAGAGTTGTCGATTCCCACCCATTATTTTGTGAAATGTCAGCCATGCCTCACGATTGCCCTTGGGTTGTCGAACAGATGAGCGAGGATTGATTTTATGTCTCAAGCCGATGTAAAAATAGCCTTGTTGATTGATGCGGACAATTCCCCCGCCACCAAGATTGATGTGATACTGTCCGAATTGGCAAAGTATGGCGTGGTGTATATCCGTCGTGCTTATGGCAATTGGAAAAGCCCTAACCTAAAATCTTGGGAGGATGTGCTGCATGAATATGCCATTCAGCCCATTCAACAATTCGATTACAGCAAGGGCAAGAACGCAACCGATATTGCGCTGGTGATTGATACGATGGATTTGCTTTATACCCAAAAGCTGGATGGATTTGGCATCGTGTCTAGTGATAGCGATTTCACCCCCTTGATAATGCGGATTCATACCCAAGGTTTGAAAGTATTTGGGTTTGGTGAGAAAAAGACTCCACAACCATTTGTCAATGCCTGTTCAAAATTCACTTACCTTGAAGCTTTGGGTATTCTTAATGAAGAAAGTGAAATAGCATCACCATCACCTATACTAACCACAAATGTAGCCACTGTGCTTCCAGCAACTACTCAAACTAATCCAAAACCTCCACTAAGTATCAAGTCAGACACTAAATTAATGAACCTATTACGCTCAGCGGTGGATGCTAAGGTAGGGGAGAATGGGTGGGCATTATTAAGTGCAATTGGTGATCACATATCCAATCAAGCTTCCTTTGATTGCCAGAACTATGGATTTAAGAAACTAAGCGATCTTATTAATGCCTGTGATTTGTTTGAAACTGCTGAAAAACAGAAAGGAACTATAATTGTACGGCATAGACAAAAGAAACAGTTTATTGCTGCAACTATTTCCTTGCCGAAGCCAGTTACTGCCCTAGAACACTTTTCAATTAAAAAGCAAGCTGAGTCTTTACCCTTAAAGGATAAATATATAAGTATACTTAAATCAAAATCATGGGAGATGCTATCCAAAAATTCTTTGATAAATTTTTATTATGTGATGATAAACATACCATTCGAAAAAAAGGAAACATTGATTACCCATGCACTAAAATGCAGACCTTTTTCAATCGAAGCCGAAGCAAAAATCACATATAATATTTTATGGAAAGCACAACTATTCAAAGTTTTACCCGACTCGTCAGATAATAAAATAATAATTCTTACTGAATACGAAGATTTTTTAAACAAAATTGACAAAGCCATGTTGTCACGTTTAATCAAGGGATGCCAAGAACAAAAAGTAGAGATTGATAGTAAAGCATTATCAAACTTGCTGTATCAAGACTATGAACAAGAGCAACTGTCCATTATGATCGAGAGATTAAAATTAGATATAAACAATGCCTACAATTAAAAATATTCTTGGCCCCTACCGCTTATTCTTCTATAGCTTCGATTGCTGTGAACCAAAGCATGTCCATGTGCAAAGGGAAAAACTGCTATGCAAGTTTTGGCTAGAACCCACCTGCATGGTTAAGAATATCGGTTTTTCTGCTAAAGAACTTAATACTATTCGAAAGCTTATCGAGTCCAATTTGCCCAAAATTCTGGAGGCTTGGCATGAACACTGTGGTTAATATCTACGAACCTCGTTTAATAAATCTTGAGGTAACTGAAGACGAAATTATTGCCTATCTTATGGATGGGCGAACTATCGCCGTTCCATTGGTATGGTCTTGGCGTTTATCCAAGGCAACATATCAGCAACGACAACATTTTAAAATTTTGGGTGACGGGCAAGGCGTTCATTGGCCGGATATTGATGAGGATATCAGCGTTGAAGGGATGCTCCATGGTACTCCTGCCCGACGACCCAGCAACTCCACGAAGCAAGCCGCCTAATTTATTTGAAGATAATACCAAATGCCCCTCTATTTCTACAAAGCCGTCAACCGCGACGGCGAAACCGAAGAAGGCGAACGCCAAGCCGCCGATGAATCCACCTTGCTGCTGGCCTTGCAACAAGACGGCTTGTTGCCGATCAAAATTGCCCCGGCATCCAGCAAACCCTTCGCATGGCTACGCTTCGGCGGGAAAAAATCTGGCGTTTCGCGGAAAGATGTCGCTCTCTTCACCCATGAATTGTTGACTCTGCTGCAATCGGGTTTACCGCTAGACCGTGCTTTAGTCGTATTGCTAGAATTGACAGAATCACAACCGTCGATGAATGCGATGATCGGCAAGGTGTTGGAAGCGGTCAAAGGCGGTGCGCAGTTTTCCGATGCGTTGGAGCAGCAAACTGGAGTTTTTTCAAGGTTTTACCTGAACCTGATTCGCGCAGGCGAGGCCGGCGGGGCGTTGGAGCAAGTGCTGGAACGGCTAACCAACTATCTTGAGCGGTCGCAGGAGTTGCGCGAGACGGTCAGCACTGCGATGATTTACCCGGCCATCCTTGTGACGATGTCAGCGGCCTCCCTGCTGCTGCTGCTGACTTTCGTAGTCCCCCAATTCACCGAGATGTTTGAAAGCGCGGGGAAGGAACTTCCCGTGCCTACGCAAGTCGTGGTGGCCGTAGCCCAAGGGCTGAAAGATTTTTGGTGGGCCATCCCCTTGATTATATTATCTGTCATCAGTTATTTTCGTTATCAAATGGCTGACAGTGATCGCAAGTATGTGTGGGACCGCCGTTTTATCCATTTGCCGCTGGTGGGGGATTTGATCAGAAAAATAGCCATTGCCAATTTCAGCCGAACCCTTGCGACACTGCTTAATAATGGCGTCACCTTGCTGACCGCGTTGACCATCGTCAAAGATACCGTCACCAACTTAGTCGTGGCGGAAAAAATTGACTTGGCGGTTGAAAGCCTAAAGCAAGGCGGCGGTTTGACCGGACCCTTGATTGAATCTGGCCTGTTCCCAACCTTGGCGATTCAAATGATTAAGCTGGGGGAAGATTCCGGCCATCTCGACCAAATGCTGGACCGGGTCGCCACAACCTATGACAAAGAAGTCAAAACCGCTGTCACGCGCATGTTGGCACTACTGGAACCCGCATTGATTGTGGGACTTGGTATCATGATTGCTGGTATCATCATATCCATTTTAATGGCAATCTTGAGTGTGAATGACTTGGCCTTTTAATAAGCGCTTAAGTCAGACTTAAGGAATTATTGTTAACCTAACCTCTTTTTTTACCTAATATAAAAGACCTATGCAAAACACAAGACAACCCATTCGTCATTCAAAAGGTTTCACCCTGATCGAACTGCTCGTGGTGCTCGCCATCTTAGGGCTTTTGGCGGGTCTGGTGGGTCCACAGCTCATCAAGCACTTGGGCGAATCCAAATCCAAAGCGGCGCGACTGCAAATAGAAGAATTGTCTTCTTCGCTGGACATGTATCGTCTGGATGTGGGCCGCTACCCTACTACCGACGAAGGACTCGCCTCGTTGGTTGAAGCACCCGGCACGGCTAAAGTGTGGAACGGGCCTTACTTAAAGAAGAAAAAAATGCCCTTGGACCCTTGGAACAATCCTTACCATTACGTTTCCCCCGGACAGCACGGCAAATTTGACTTGTGGACGCTGGGCGCGGACAACGGCGAGGGCGGCGAAGGGGAGGATGTGGATGTGGTGAGTTGGGAATAAGTGCGTTGGAAGCAGGAATGACTTGAAACATTTGAAAAGCTTAATCAACGCAGCGAACAGGGCTGTATCTTGACTTTAAATTCTAACCCCTCTCCATCAACTTGCATAGGCTTCACCCTATTTGAAATGATCTTGGTATTGGTCGTTGCCGCCCTAATTGCCGTGGTGGCGATACCCAATGTCCAGCCGGCCATTGCCAGTATGGAATTGAAATCCGCAACGAGGGATGTGGCTTCGGCTTTGCGACATACACGCGGGCAGGCGCTCAGCCGTGGGCGAGTGGGAGAATTTATCCTGAACGTTAACCAACATTTCTATAAAGTGCCGGGACGACAAAAATCATATGGACTGCCCTCTGCGGTCAAGCTGAAACTATTCACTGCGGATTTTTTAATGTCCGAAGGCCAAGGCAGCATTATTTTTTATCCCGACGGTTCGGCGAGTGGCGGGCGGGTGACGCTGGAAGGGGCGGGGAAAACCAAACTTGTCGATGTCAATTGGCTGACCGGTGCCGTTGTGATTCGAGATGAAATTAATGACTAATCCAATAGGTTCACCGCAACAAGGCTTCTCCTTGTTGGAAGTGCTGGTGGCATTTTCCATTTTATCGCTATGCTTAGGTGTGCTATTACGGATATTTGGTGGTGATGGCCGATTGGCCGGGCTTGCCGATGAACATTCCCAAGCCGTGGTATTGGCACAATCCCTACTGGCGAATGCCGGTGTGGAAACACCCTTGCAACCGGGGGAATTCAGCGGTGAAATCGACGATAATTACTCATGGGTAATGCGGGTGACCCCTTACATGCCAGCCGATGGGGCATTGCCCGATACGCTTAACTTCAAACCTTATTGGGTGGATTTGACGGTGGCGTGGGGCGATGCCAACGATCCTCGTTCGTTTACACTGTCAACCTTGAGGCTGGTGGCAAACAACCGTGGACAGGGCCCAGGATTTGGCGGGTTTGGACCCAGATGAAACCAATTCAATACACCCCTCGACAATCTGGCTTCACCCTACTTGAAATCATCATTGCCACTGTGCTGTTGTCAATCATGATGACCCTTTTGCTTGGCGGAATGCGCATAGGAGCGGACAGTTGGGACCAAGGTGAGCGATTGGCCGACCGCGCTTCACGGCTGTTGGTGGTGGATAATTTTTTCCGCTCTCATTTAAGCGATGTAAAACCCTTGTTTGAAAGCCCCACAGACGCAAGACAAGCAGGAGCGCCCCCTCAACTGCTATTTCGAGGCGGGTTCGATTGGCTTGAATATGCAGGCACCTTGCCGCCACAAGTCCGTGGCGGCATATACAAGTTTCAGCTACACTTGGTTGAAGAAGGTGAGCGCAACGACCTCAAGCTTGCAATGCGGCCTTTTTCCACGGGCGAAAAAGGTGGCAAAATCGAACCGATTGAAGACGTTCTGGTCTTGGAAAATGTGCAAAACTTGCATTTTTCCTTTTACAAAAAAAGCCAAGCCAATGGCGAATCGAAATGGATGGAAGAATGGAAGGAGAACTTTCTCCCATCCTTAATCCGCATTGAAATCAAACTACGCAACGAACCGGCATGGCCTTCGATAGTGGTCGCGCCACGTGCGGAGACTGGCCAATGAAGTGTCGAATATTTTCGCATCAAAAGAGCCAGTCTGGTGTGGCTATGGTCGTCGTGCTGTGGATGGTATCCCTGCTCACCATCATGGCAGGAAGCTTCTCGCTATCCACACAACGCAACACAGGGCTAGTCAATAACGCAAAAGAACGGGCGAGGGGTTTGGCCTTGGCCGATGCTGGCGTAAACTATGCTTTAATCATGCTGAGCCTGCCCGACCCGATTAAGCGTTGGCGCAGTGACGGAACCTTTTATAATGTCACCTTTGCGGGTGGCGTGGTAGGCATCACTATATTTGACGAGAGCGGTAAAATTGATGTTAATTCGGCTTCAGAGCAGACTCTGCGCACTGTGCTGGGAAAGCTGATGGGCGGTGACGAAATGGCTGCCACTTCATTAATGGATAAAATACTTGACTGGCGCGACAGTGACGATATGAAGCGCGCCAACGGTGCAGAGGCGAAGGACTATCAGGCGGAGGGCAAAGCCCATGTTCCACAAAATAAAAACTTTCAATCATTAGAGGAATTGCAAATGGTGATGGGGATGAGCCCTGCCCTATACAGAAAACTGGAGCCGTTGCTGACCATTTACACGGGGCAAGACGGAATCAACCCGCAAAAAGCGCCGGGCGAAGCCTTGCGCTTATTGTTTGGCATGGACGAGCAAGCGGTTGCCGAGTTCTTGAACCAACGCAAGGCAACTCAGCCAAACACGCCGGCACCTCCCTTGAACGTACCCCCAGGCGGGATTCGTGTCATTGGAGGCGGCGATACGGCTTATACGATTTTTGCGCAATCTCGAACGGATGACGGACCCGGTGCCGGGCTTAAAGTCATCGCCCGCCGCCAATTCTCCCGATCCAACGGTGCGCCATTCGCATTTTTGAGTTGGAAACAACAGCTTTTGGGTTCGGAACAAACCTCCACCATCACCCCTGCCACTCCAAAATAAGCCCATTCATGTTAAAGCTGGATACTCGGATTGACCTAAACTTCCACAAGTTTCTTAGCTGGTGGAGCGGGGAACTTGCGTTTTTAATACCTAGACGCTTACTTAAACTCTTGGGCGGGGGGAGACCTCGCCTAGTGCTAATGCGCAAAGAGGATGGTTTAAGTGCCACATTCCTGAGCGAGGAGGCATCACATGAATTGGGCCTTTTGCCCTTGGACGAGAATGGCACAGGCGGTCGCGAACAATTGCTGGTTGAACACCAAGAACTGGACCATGCGGAATTGATCTTGCGGCTTACAAAGGGACAAGCATTGACTAGGGTTTTCAAACTACCGGCTGTCGCCGAAGAAAATCTGCAACAAGTCACCGCTTTTGAGATGGATCGGTTGACTCCATTTAACGCGAACCAAGTCTATTACGATGTCAAATTGCAAGACCGATTGGCAGCAACCCGTCAGATACGAGTTGAATTGGCGTTAGCCCCTAAAAAAACCTTGGACGCGATCATGGATGAATTGCTTGCCTCCGGCTGGCGACCGGAACGGGTCGATCTTGAAACTGGGCAAGATGATTTAAAACATAATCTTTTGCCGGAAAAATTCCGACCCAAACAAAGCCGCCTGCCCAAAATCGTCAACATTGCTTCGGCAACATTGCTATTTTCACTGTTACTTATCGTTTTAGGCTTGCCCATACTGATGAATCAGCGTTTGTTGGACGAATTGCAGTCCCAAGTCAAGTCAGTGACAAAAGTAGCCAAGGAAGTCCAAGACTTACGCGAAAATGCAGAGAAACTGTCCAATGAAAACGGCTTTCTATTACAGAAAAAAAGCCAAGAGCCGGTGATGGTGGATATGCTGGAAGAACTAACCAAAGTAATACCCGACCAAACCTCACTCAACGGCTTGCAATACCGGGAACACAAAGTCATCATACAAGGGCAGTCCCCCGCCGCTTCCAGCTTGATCGAACGCATGGAAGCATCGCCTTATTTTAAAAACACTAGTTTCGTATCGCCCGTCACCAAAGATGTTTCCAACGGGCAGGAACGCTTTCAGATCGCCAGCGAAGTGGCTAACGGGAGGTTTTCTGAAAAGCCGGCTGAGTAAATCTAGGATTGCCGCACTGGCATTGCTGATTGGCATAGTCCTACTGGTCTTCTTAGGGATTCTGGGACCGCTCTATGCCATCAATAATGGCTATCGAGAACGCCTTGAAGACCTTGAGTTCAAACTGCAAAAAATGCGAAGAACCGCGGCAGAAAAAGACTATTGGCTGAACCGGCTTGAGGAAATCAAAAGACAAGGGAAAGCCGAAGGCCGGTTGATTGCCCGTGACACCGCTGCCCTAGCCTCAGCCGATCTGCAAACCCTTATCAAAGAAGCGGTAAACCGGGCTGGGGGGGAATTGATCAGCACCCAAGTCATCCCGGAACGAAAGGAAGAGCAATTTACCCGAGTCGCCGTGAAGTTGCGCATGACGGGCAGTACTACCGTGCTTCGGGATGTACTGCATGCGTTTGAATCCGGGCATCCCATTTTGTTCGTGGAAAACTTGAACATCCGACCGATCCGCATAGCACAACCCATGCTTCCCGGTCGCAAACCCGGCAAAGTGGCAGACAAACTCAGCGTCGATTTTGACGTTGTCGGCTATATCAGGGGAAGTTAAGCATGACTAAACGTTTCCGTGAGTATCATTTGGCCCTGCTGTTTTTAGTTTTATCAGCACTGCTCGCCATCGTGCTAGTTTCGCAGTGGATTCATTACAAGCACGAACAAGCAGACCTAAAGAAACTGCTGGCAAGCAAAGTCGAAACTAAATTGGACACACAACCCGTCGAGGAACGCCATGTCGAGTTGCCTAGCCTTGAAGAGTATGCCTCCACGATTGAACGTCCTTTATTCATGGAAGGGCGTCGCCCCGTCGCTCAAGATGCTAGCGAGCCAGAAGCCGCTCCAGTGGAAAAAAAGCCACTGTCTGTCAAACTGATGGGGGTCGTATTTGCACCCAAGGCAACTTTGGGCCTATTCGTCGATGCGCAAGGAAAATACAAACGTCTTCGCATTAATGATTCGATAGGTAACTGGAAACTGGTTGGAATGGAAGCTGACAAAGCCATCATGGAACAAGACGGGACAAAAGAAGAATTGAAACTGGCCAAGCCAAAACAGAAAAAAGCACAGGGACCACAGAGACCGGGAGCACTGCCTGGGGTGCCGCCACCTTTCGGACAAGCACCCGGTATGCCGGGTCAGCCGGTGCCTCCTTTCGGAGCAGTAAATCCTAATAACCCTAATACACCAGAAACTCCCATTGATTCAGAACAACCGAATGAACCCGTTGATGAAACCCCAATCCAACCTGAAGAATTCCAGCAGAATGAGCAACAATAAAGACTCTTCCGTTGCCTTAAAAGGCTATGCTGGAAAGCGGTTCTGTATCACCTCCATGGCTACAGCACTTGTTTTGCTGGCAGGTTGCGAATACATGGGTCCTGCCGGCGGCAAGAAATTGCCCTTACCCCCAGCATTAGTCATTCAAAACGAAAAGCGACAGAGTGAAACGCCACCGCCGGAAGTCATAGAAACCCGAGGCGCAACCAAAACCGAAGTCTACCCGGCAACGGGGACATTGTTCGGATCACCGGACAGGGGGGAAGAATCCGCGAAAAAGAACTTCCGGGCAAAAGAAGGAAAATACACTCTCAATTTTGAAGATGCAGAACTCGGAGAAGTGGCCAAGGTCATTTTGGGGGACACATTAAAGGTCAATTATGTGATCAGCCCCAAGGTGACAGGCAAGGTCAGCCTGCAAACGACACGGGCTTTAACCGAAGACGAGATGATCCCAACCCTGGAAATGCTATTAAAAACCAACGGAGCGGTTCTGATCAAGGACAAATCAATGTATCGCATTGAACCGGAGTCTGCTGGCACGATAAACGCCCCTTCCGTAGGCGTAGGCCGTTTTGGACAATCCATCCCGCCCGGTTTTCAACTGCGAGTGGTTCCATTGCGTTATGTCGGCGTTGCAGAAATGCAGAAGGTCATCGAACCGCTGATGCCTCCAAAGTCGGTCATTCGTGCTGACGAATCCAGAAACCTGCTATTGCTGGCGGCGAGTGCCGATGAATTGCAAAGTGTGCTGGAAACCATCAGCATTTTCGACGTGGATTTTATGCGAGGCATGTCCGTGGGGCTGTTTCCGCTGAAAAATGTCGAAGCGGGAACGGTGGCAGAAGAGTTGGACAAGCTCCTTACCGTCAGCGGCAAAGGACCCTTGGCTGGCATGTTCCGCTTGATGCCGATTGAACGTCTTCAATCCATCCTCGTGGTGTCACCACAACCGCGTTATCTTGACGAAGTGCAAACGTGGATCGAACGATTGGACCGTTATAATCCCACTAAAACCAGCAATATGCATGTTTACCGTGTGCAGAACGTGGACGCACTTGAACTGGCCAATACGCTAAGCCAAATATTTGGACAAGGCGGCAGGGGCAACCGGACACCGGGTGCATCGTTGGCGCCGGGGAACAGCGGTTCGACTATTGGCGGCGGGTCTTCATCAGGTCTTGGAGGTTCGTCTTCGTCTGGATCGGGTGGTTCATCGTCCTCGGGTTTGGGCGGGTCTTCATCATCTTCAGGTCTTGGCGGCTCATCCTCGTCGGGTTTTGGCGGATCATCGTCTGGCATGGGCAGTTCCTCTTCATCGGGTCTTGGAAGTTCCTCGTCCGGGTTCGGCGGTTCATCCTCTTCCTCTGGCGCGGGAGGGAGCAGTAGCGGCGGCGGATTCGGTTCCAGCAGCGGGTCGTCGGGCAGTTCTTTTGGGGGTGGCTCGGGTGGTGGGTTCGGAGGAGGCGGCGGTTTAGGGAATTCGGGCAATCAAAGAAACCGAAGTTCACAAGTGGCTGATTTGGGCAACAACATGAAAATTGTCGCCGACCCCTCCAATAACGCCCTCATCATCATGGCAAAAGCCCAAGACTACCGGGACATTGAGGCCGTTATCAAACAATTGGACATCATGCCCTTGCAGGTTTTGATTGAAGCCACTATCATCGAAGTCACGCTTACAGATGCCTTAAAATATGGGCTTCAGTGGTATTTCTCCCACCGAGTAAACGAAAACACTTATGGCGCAGGGGCATTAGGTCAGATTGGATCGGATGCCATCAAAGCCGGTTCTGCCTATGGCGGCTTCACGTATCTTCTACTCAATGCGAGCCGGGACTTTCAAATGCAAATGGATGCATTGGCGACCAGCGGCAAGTTAAATATCTTGTCGTCACCCTCGCTGATGGTGCTGAACAACCAACAGGCCACCATCAAAGTCGGTGACCAAGTGCCAATCCTATCAGCCCAAGCCTTGCCGCAAAACGGAGTCAATAACTTGATTGGCACTCAGTCGATTCAATACAAGGATACGGGTGTACTGTTGGATGTGCGCCCCCGCGTCAACGCGGGCGGCTTGGTTTCGATGGAACTTTCCCAAGCCGTCGATAACGTGAACAAAACGGCGTCCAGTGAAAGCAACATACAATCGCCCACCATCACCCAGCGTAAAATTCAAAGCCAAGTGGCGGTGAAAAGCGGCGAAACCATCGTGCTAGGCGGTCTGATTGTTGAAGATGCGGGGAACTCAGTGGCTGGATTGCCAATCCTATCTGATTTGCCTTGGTTGGGCCCGTTGTTCAGCAGCACGACCAAAACCTCCTCACGGAAAGAACTAGTCATTGTGATGACGCCAAGGGTTGTCGGAAGCTCCACTGAATCGCAGCAAATCACCAACGAATACCGCCGTAGGTTAAGCAACCTGTATGATCCAACGCCCACCACTTCCCCCATCATCATGGAGCAAGGCACTAAATTCACCGCGCCAAAAATAACCCCTAATTAAGTCATCAGGAGTTGGAGCCACCATGTATAACTACTTTGCCCTCGCCCTCGCCTCGACGATTGGGATTGTTTTTTTCGATGATAACCCGAGCAGCGTATCCATCCAAGAATGGATACTCTACGCCATATTGATTTATGCCGCCGTTGGGTTTGTTCGAAAGTTCATTGAAATGGCTGAGCGGGAAAAGCTTTAAAAAATGAAAACGCTGTCATAATAACCGGCATCTGTGCAATTCCTAACACGGCCCAATGCAACGGCACTGCAATCAACGAGTTTGGAGTCTTTCATGATTGATGACGATGACAATACCCTCTCCAGCAAACCCGAAGGGGACATCTCTATAGCCTCCTACGCGGAGCTACACGATATCACGCTAGCAATGACCAGACCATCCAAACGGCAATTGGACATCATCAGCCGATCGCTTGAACCTGCGGTTTATGATGCGCGGGACTTCCTGGACGCTGTAAAAAATATGATCTTAACCCGACGAGGTAAAGTCCGAATCGTCGTGCTTGACCCGGGAACCTTAATCTCTCGCAAGGATCACCGCTTTGTGGAAATGGTGACGCACTTAAGCAGTTATATGGAAATCCGAAAACCAGGCGAACATCATGCAGAATTTAATGAAGCGATGTTCATCGCCGACCGCCAAATGGTAGTCTATCAGAAGCATTCCGACCGCTATGAAGGGATGGCTAATTTCAATGCTCCGAGACTGGCTGCATCCTTGACCGAAAACTTCGACACCATTTGGCAACACAGCGTGACAATACCGGATTTTAGGCGGCTGATGCTGTAATATCCAGTATCCTAAGCATGTCAAAAGGGCTATGGAAAAATGATGGTTGAATCCCCCTATAATATGTTGCGAGTGCGGCTTGCCCTGCCAGCCGCACTCGTTTTCACAGTGACCGTCGTGGGAACAGTTGGCTATATGTGGTTAGGCAAAGATCAGGGCGCGACATGGTTGGACGCCTTGTTCATGACAGTCACCACCATCTCGACCATCGGTTACGGTGAAATCATTCGATTAAGCAGTGCTGGCCGCATTTTCACCATGTTTATCGCCATCTTTGGAATCGGCAGCCTGTTTTACAGCCTGACCATTGTGATGGATTACCTTGTCAGCCGCCGGATCAGCGACCCTCTGGGAGCAAAAAAAGTGCAACGTGAAATTGACAAACTCAAATCTCATATCATCATTGCCGGCCTTGGCCGCGTGGGCAAACAGGCGGCTGCAGAACTTTACGAATCCAATATTCCGTTTGTCATTGTTGACCCTGGAAGCGAGGCCCAGCATTTTGCCCATCAACATGGATACCTTCATTTCCTTGGTGATGCCAGCGATGATGAAGTATTGATTAAAGCGGGCATCACGAGGGCCAACGGACTGATTGTCACCACAGGCGACGATGCCAACAATCTTTACATCGTCCTGTCGGCACGGGTGCTGAAATCCGACTTGTACATTGTCTCACGGGCCGTGGACGATGCCAGCATACCGAAACTTGAGCGGGCCGGTGCCAACCGGGCAATTAGCCCTTACGCCATCGGGGGTCGACGTCTGGCGCATCTTATACTCAGCCCTGCTGTGGTGGACTTTTTTGATACCGTCATTAAGCGGGACGAACAAAGCCTCAACTTGGAAGGCATCAAAGTCCCTGCGGGTGCAAAAGTCATAGGGCATACGCTTGCCTCTTTGGATGCCCTAGGAAAGTCAGGCGCCAGCGTATTGATCATTTTACGCGACAAAAACGTCATACCGAATCCTGACCCAGAAACTATTCTGTGTGCGGATGACCAATTGCTGGCATTGGGGACCGTTGAGGAATTGGATGTGTTGGAAACCATGATTTCGGCCTGAAGCAAACCGTCAGCAACAACCAATGCAATCCGAACCTAAATTGGTCGTAGCGATTTCCTCAAGGGCGCTATTCGACTTGGATAACTCCCACAACATCTTTGAACACGAGGGCAAAGATGCCTTTTGCCGTCATCAAGTGGAACATGAGGAGGAAATCCTCAACCCCGGCGTGGCCTTCCCGATGGTGCAAAAGCTGTTGGCGATCAACAACGCCCTCCCCCAACCACAGATTGAAGTCATCCTGCTTTCACGCAATAGCGCGGACACCGGCCTGCGCATTTTCAACTCCATCGAGCATTACCAATTAGACATCTGCCGTGCCGCCTTCACCAGCGGGCAATCCCCTTTTAGTTATATTGCCGCTTTTGGCGCACATTTGTTTTTATCCGCCAACGCGGACGATGTGGTGAAGGCACTGGATGCCGGCTATGCGGCAGCGACCATTTACGAGTCCAGTTCCAGCGGCAATCAATCCGAGCAGCTTCGCATTGCTTTTGACGGCGATGCCGTGCTGTTTTCCGATCAATCCGAACAAATCTACAAAACCCAAGGTTTGGCGGCATTCACCGAAAATGAAAAAGTTTCCGCCCGCGAACCCTTGTCCGGCGGTCCGTTCAAGGCTTTCCTTGCCGCCCTTCACCATATCCAAAAACAGTTCGACGCGGAAAACTCCCCCATTCGTACCGCCTTGGTCACTGCACGGGGCGCACCCGCACACGAGCGAGTGGTACGCACCCTACGCGCTTGGAACATACGCATTGACGAGGCACTATTCCTTGGTGGCTTGCCCAAGGGCCAGTTTCTCAGGGCGTTTGGCGCGGATATATTCTTTGACGATCAAAAAGGCCATTGTGAATCCGCCAGCCAGCACGTCCCGA
>CAIWDB010000156.1 GCA_903911305.1 uncultured Methylococcaceae bacterium
CTGGGAGTCCGGGCGGGCAGGCCACACCCTGCGGCTGGCGCAGCAGTTGGAGAAACTGACTGGGCTCGAATCGCGCGTCACCATACTCGGGTACGTTCAACGCGGCGGCTCCCCGACGCCTGCCGATCGCTTGCTTGCCACTCGGCTGGGGACGGCGTGCGCGGACTTTATCGCAAAGGATGTATTTGAGTCATTGGTGGCGGTGCGCGGAGAGGAAATAGAGGCCGTGCCTTTGAAGGACATCGTCGGTAAGTTGAAATATGTGCCGATAGAACACTCCTGGCTCAAGTGTGCGCACCGGATTGGCATCTGCATGGGAGACGAAGTGCCGTAGCCGCTTTCGCTAGGCGATTGGGTGTGAAGCCAATGAGCCAGTTGTACCGAACCCATAAATACATCAGAAGGTATTTATCCACCCGTTTCCCTAGGACACAATTACGACTATGACCACTATACAAACCCAAATCCCTGACCAACTCTTGCAACAAGCGCAAACCATGGTTCAACAAGGCTGGGTCGCCAATATGGATGAATTGATTGCCGAATCCGTCCGCCGCTATCTGGAATCCCATATCGACTCGATGAACGAGCAACTCATTCGCGAAGATGTTGATTGGGGCTTGCATGGGCAAGAATAATCCGGCTATTGTTGCCGATGCAGGGCCTATCATTCATCTGGACGAACTAGCTTGCCTCGATCTACTTGCTGATTTTGGACGAATTATTGTTCCTGAAACGGTTTGGCTGGAAGTTCTTCGATATCGCCCGTTGGCATTGGAATCTGGGGCGGGGGCACTGTTTTTCCGGCAATCTGTGCTGAAGCCTTCCCCTTTAGTCAATGCGTTGACACCCATCTATACTTTACATCGAGGTGAACAAGAAGCCCTACATCTGTGTGTTGAATTTGGTAACTGCTTATTGCTGACAGACGACACAGCCGCACGTCTTGCTGCCAAAAGCCTTGGGGTTCCAGCTCATGGCACATTGGGTTTGTTGGTGAGGGCCATTCGCAGACAAACTCGCACAAAGTCCGAAATTGTGGTGCTATTACAGGGTATTCCAATGCGGACAAGTTTGCATGTTCGCCCAGCTTTGCTTGCTGAAGTCATTGCTGATGTGGAAGCCAATACTTATTAAACCCATCAATCCCTGAAGTGGGGAATGGGATTAAATTCAATGTCCGCTTCGCTTGACTTAACTGCCCTTTGGAAACCTTGGGCTAAGTCTCCTTAGATTCGCGACAAGCCAGCCGTAAATCTTAAAAGCTGACATTAAGAAGGTTAGGTTTGGGGAATCATCTTAGGCAAAGTGCAGCCAATTACGGTCATGGATGGCAATAGAGGAATGTATGCCTGTCTTCGAAATTGGCTCCAGATTCTTATTTGAAAATCCTATCATCAACTATCAAATGTCTGGCATATCCATGTTTGCCAAGAGCCTTATTTACGTGCCATTGTGATGTCCATCTGATAAAACTTGAAGTTATTTTTCTCGTCTGCACGATCAGCCGCTACAGATTGGTAACTATCAAGCACTTCGTTGATAAAGACGGATTTTTTAGCCTCGGACAAAAGCCTTGTCCATTCGACGAATGTTACCTCACAAAAAGCAAAAAAGACCTCACGAGAACCGAAATCCCAACTCTTGTCCGAGTTTCGGAAGGAGCGGACGATCCAGCCGTTACGCTCTGCCAACTCTGAATATTGCTTGGGTGTC
>CAIWDB010000157.1 GCA_903911305.1 uncultured Methylococcaceae bacterium
CAAGAAACAGCTATTTTATGGCAATTAGAACAATGACTTGTAAATTGGCGAAAAGTCATCAAACAGCGCCATTAATAACCGTTTCTTGGCAACGCCATGCCACGCGAAGCGGGGCTTACCTCGCTCAGGACGAACGGTTAAGCCTTATTTCCAGGTTGTTAAAACACTTATGAACCCCTACTTACCGCGAGTCAATCCCTAGGTATATCCTCATTCCATAAGGTGAAACCCCACTCGGAAAACTGCCTACGACTCTGGCGCACCCGATTAAGGTTCCGCCAAAGTTTATCTTTTTCGGATACACCTCGCTCCCTCCTCAAGCGTAAATGCGGGAAGGACGGTCAAATGTCAACGGCTCATTTTTCAAGGGCAGAGACTGAATCAGTGTTTTAACCGGTGCCTCCAAACCGCTACCACGAGCCTCGACCAGTCCTGTACGCACAGAGCATTCCGGCTGCAATACCCGGCGATGCCCTCATGCATCGCCTCTGTCAGCGGTTTCTTCAGCTTCGACAGGGCGACCGACGCGTTAGTGTAGAACCGCCAAGGCGCATGAGTGCTGGTGAAACCACTGACTTTATTTGGCAAGGCTCTCAGCCCTGCGTTCTGGCTTTCGCCCGAATTCATGTGTTTAAAGATAACTGCTGTCGGCGGTTCTCTTTCGTTGTGGTTATTCTTTATCCATAGTAGAATAGTAGGAACATTAGATTAAAGGTTACGAATGATGGCGACACTCGGTATGACAAGGTTGATGGTGATAGCTTTTTGGGCATTCGGGGTTTTGGGATCGGTACAAGCCACAGATAATCAAGTTTTATTTTCAGAAGCCTTTGATTATGCAGAAGGCGTGGCAATAGACCAAGCGGTTGGCACCCAATGGCAAGGGCGTTATGCGGCCCCTGATGTGAGTGCCGTCGCCCATTTAGGGCAAGCCCAAATAAATGTGTGGCGATCTCTGACGGCATCTACGGCCTTTCTAAATAAACGCGACACCTATACTCACATCGCGGTGGATTTGTTTGGTGCTGGTGGCGCGAATTACCAGATGGATGTGGGGGGCGCGTATGGACTCACAGTCAGCTTTGACGGAGTTAATCGTGTTAACGTTCGTTCTAACAATCTGGGTTTTGCCCCCGGCGTTAATAGCCAAGGGTTTCGCGTGGTCAGTGCTAGCGGTAAAATCCATGTGGATATCTATCTGATAGATCAAAACACGCAGTTTTTTATTACCGATGATCAGGGCGTTCAAACCACGACCCTCTGGCATAACCCCGAAATCTACGGTAATGTCAAATACCGGTTATCCCTTGGTTATGGCGGAAAATACGATAATGTCTTGATCGAATACACCGATACCCTGCCTTTGGATGCCGCACCCAGGGGTCCAGTGCTGGTCACCCCTTCCTTAGTGGAAGGCGTGATTGGCAACCACTACACATTGCCGCAAGCGGACTGGATGATCCCAAAGGGCATTTTCCAGCTTCAACAGATCAGGGCAGACGGCGGAATCCCTCCGCTCAGTTACACGATCACCAGCGGCACATTGCCGCCCGGATTGACTTTTAGTACCCAAAACACCCAGCCGACGGATAATATTTCACCGCCTCAATGGCTGGCTGTATTGGATGGGACACCCACTACGGCAGGCAACTATCCTATTATCATCCAAGTTAAAGATGCTTTGGGACGGGTGGACAAGCTCAGTTATACGCTGGTTGTCAACAGTCAAACGCCGCCCAAGATCAATTTCAGCGAGTCGTTCACCGGCACTGCGGGGGCTGTGATTAATGACGTGTCCGGCGGTCAATGGACTGGGCGGTATGGCGCGTCCACCGTTTCTGGAGTCTATGAAAACAATCGTGCCCGCATCAAACAATGGATGACGCTAGCGCCTACTACCGTCTTTCGTAATGCGGTCAGTCGTTATATCCATGCCGGTGTACAAGTGTTTCAAGGCGTAGGCGGCACGATGCAACTCAATTGTGGCGGCAATGGCTTCGGCATCGTCGCCAGTTATGACGGCAACCGCACGGTCACCATCCGCAGCAACAATTTGGGCTATGCCCCGCAAACCATATTCGATACCCTCACGGTCAACCCCGGCGCAGGGGAAGCGGTCAATCTCGATATCTATTTGAAAGGGTCCGACACGCGCACTTATGCCACCGTAGGCGGGGTCAACCAAGCGACCGAAGTGCGGCATAACAACCGTCTGGAAGGTGTTTGTGAAAAAGGCGACTACACCTTGACCCTAGGTTACGCGGGCCTTTACGACGATGTGAAAGTTGAAGACGCGCCGGTGTTGCCGGAACTTTATAACCCGGTGCGGATAGTCTCGGAACGAGTGCTACGTGGCTATCAGCAGGTTCCTTACTATGATGTCCTAACTGCCACCAGTGGCAAACCCCCCTATACTTGGTCGGCGAACAATCTGCCGCCGGGGTTGGCGTTGACCCCGGACGGTATCCTGACCGGTACGCCAACAGTACCTGGTAATTACCCGGTTGTTTTTACCGTGAAGGATGCTTTGCAGCAAGTCTCCGTGTTGTCTTATGGCCTGACTGTCGATGTCGATGCAAGCGGCAACCTCTTATTTGCCGATAGCTTCGATCAATCCGACACTCTGCGTTTGGTCGAACGTGATAGTCAACATTGGGGCAGTTTGCCGCATACCCCTTATGCTTTGGAGTATGGAAGGCCCTTGAATCACCCCTCATCGGAAGGCTGGATGGTGATCCAACCGCATAAGCAGGGCTGGTTGAAAACCACGTTTCCCAACGATGGCATCACGCCGACCGTTTACCGGTGGCGCATGACCAAAGGCCGGGGAGGCGTCGTGCAAGTGGACACTTGTTGGGGGATGCAGGTTGAATATGACGGCATTCAGCATATCACACTACGTTGGAACGATATGTGCTGGCAACCGTATCAACGCCAGCAGGATTTTCTGTTGGAGAATTTGGGTGATGTGATCAGCGTTGCCATTGAAGTGAAGGGGGCGCAATTCGCTTTGCGCATCCAAGACTCCAAGCAGACTTACCTGCGCGGACCCTATGTCGCACCCCGGGTTCAAGTCGGGCAACCCTTGACCATGCAATTCAGCGACAACACCCCTTATGGCGAAGGCAAATACACCTCCTACCAATCTGGGCCGAGTTATTTTGACGACTTGGCGGTGCGGAAAAATGTTTGGACGGTGGTGGACGGCGCACCCTTGCGTCGTCAAGAACAACTCGGGCAAGCACTGTTCTTCGATCCGCTGCTTTCCGGCGACAATCACCGCGCCTGTGCAAGTTGCCATCAAGCGGCTAAAGGTCTGGCCGACGGACTGGTTAAAGAGCAAGGCTTAAACGGCCAACCTCTCGCCCGGCATACGCCGGGCCTTGCCAACTTGGCACTTCAGGGGGCTTTCTTCTGGGACGGGCGCGAACCCAAGCTAGAACAAGTCGCACTGCACCCCATTCAGAGCAGCCAGGAAATGAACCAACCCTTGCCTGAGTTGGTGAGTGAAATTGCAGCCATCCCGGCTTATCAGGAAAGTTTCAACGCCATCTGGCCGGATGGCGTGACCGCGACGCATATTGGCGAAGCCTTGGCGGCTTATGTCCGCACCCAAATGGAATTGCGCACTGGTTATGACGCCAATCTTTATCGGCAGGGGACGCTAACCCCTGATGAAGACGCGGGATTAATTTTGTTTAACGGCAAGGCGGGATGCAGCCAGTGCCATCAACTCACGCCAGTGACGGCAGTGGGCACCACGGTTTATAGCACCCCGCGTTATAAAGTCATCGGCGTTCCCGGCAACGCTGCGGCGACGGAGTTGGATGGCGACATCGGACGGGAGGCGGTGACGGGCAGCAGCCTAGATCGCGCTGCCTTCCGCGTACCCAATCTGCGCAACCTGACCCGCACGGCCCCTTACATGCACAATGGCGTGTTTGCGACCTTGGAGCAGGTAGTCGATTTCTATAATGCAGGCGGTGGCAAAGGGCTGGGTTTGGCGGTGGCAAACCCAGCGGTGGAACTATTGCCGTTGGGATTAAGCGGTGTCGAAAAGCAGCAGTTAGTCGCTTTCCTCAAAGCATTAAGCCCCGTTTACCCCAATTATTCGGAAATCCCGGGACAAGTGCCTAGCGGTTTGCCAGTGGGGGGTAGCGACCCAACCCTTGCACCAGCCAACGCGGGTCTAAGTGGACGCGTGACAACAGGTGGGGCGAACCCCTTGGAGAATATTTTGGTGGAAGCCTATCAGTTGGGCTATAACAATACTTGGACGCTGGCAGGCACGGCGAAAACCAATGCTACAGGTGACTACTTTGTCAAAAATCTGACGGCAGGGGCATACCGCATTTATTTCCTGGATGCCAATGGTAAGTATGTGGCTGCTTATTTTGACAATGGCAGCGACTTTTCCTCTGCCAGAACTGTCACCGTAACCGACGGTGTCACCGAGCCTAATGTGAACATGAATTTGTTTCCATAATGAGTAATAACTGTTGCCTAACCATTTCAATCAGGGCCAAATCGCAATGAACCTACCTGAAATCACTTTTTTTCACTCTCGCTGGCAATGTGCTTTATTGCTAAGCCTCTTTCCTATCATCGGTTTAAACCCTGCCCTTGCCGAATGGAATCCCGATGCCGGCTTGGTCACATCATTAACTCAAGGCGCTACCTTATCCGCGACATCACCCGGCACCAACCTGAACACGGTGTTGGATGGCAATACCGACACCAGTTGGCAATCCGGGGCGTGTTTGCCCACCGGCTACATTGCCAGACCGGAATTGAATCAAGTGTTGGGCGCTTGTGCGGCAGGGCGATGCAGTAGTTCGGGTTCCGCCAATCCGCAGGATGCCACCGACAACAACCCTTATACTGGGGCCTATGTTCCGCTGAGTAATGGTAGTGCTTGGATTAATGTCCCGTTGCCGCAAACACGGTCTTTGTACCAACTCGGTGTGCGGGGTTTTGGCAATCAGCCCATCGTGTTTGAGGCCCTAACCGCCAGTGGCGGCAAGGTCGTTAGCACACTGACAACGGTTGATAATTACCAATACCGGCGCTTTGCGGCCCCCTCCGATCCGATCATTGCCCTAAGAGTGTCTTCCAAGGACAAATTCACCTTGACGGAGCTATCCACGCTGGCAGAGCCATGCTTTGAGGCGGTGACCGTCGATTTGGGCAGCAGCCAACATGTGGGCTGGGTGCAGATGAAACACTGGTCGCCCGATGCCACTTCCACAACCCTTTCGGTTAGCAACGATGGTCAACAGTGGACGCAAGTGGCTGCACTCATTCCCACTTCGTTATCCTACCAAAGCACACTGTTCCAAGAACAACCTGTTCGTTATATTAAGGTGAGACATGCCGTCACCGAACGTGATTGGGCGAAAGTCTATGTCTGGGACATTGCCGCCTACGATGCCAATGGCCCTTATGGCTCGGCCCCTGCGCCAAGAGTTAATCCACACAGCATAGGAGAGTTGCTGGGCATCAACGGCATTTGGGGGTGGGGGAATAGCAATCCAAACGGTGCCGTGTTGTATCGGCAAATGGCCAGCCATGCGCGAAATTACCACAACCTCAATTGGGATGTGAAAGACCCTGACCATATCCCTGATTACACTGCCATGGCTGCTGGCAAAGGCACTGAAGGGCAATGGTGGCTTAATTGGGACAAAGAGTACGGCGCTTGGGTGAAGGCGGGGCTGGAAGTTGAGGCCAGCATCCAATTCACCAACCGTGTCTTCCCGCTAACGGTTTGGGACAACCCCAATCTCGCCGGTTACACTTATGGTTTTGCGTTTGCCCAACATTTTGGCCCAAGCTCCGGAAACGGATTGGTGCGCACCTTGGAAGTCGGCAACGAGCCTTGGGATTATCCGTCCAGTTTTTACCGTTCGATACTCGGCGGCATGGCGGCGGGTGTCAAGGCGGGTGATCCGTCCATGAAAGTGATGCCCGGTGCCTTACAGGCATCCAAGCCGGAAGCAGCCAATGCCACGGGCGGCAATTACATCGGCGCTCGTTTGTCACCGGCCGAAGCGGTTTATCTTGATGTCCTGAATACCCATGCCTACAGCTACACTTACGCAGCCGACGGCAAGCGCACGGGCGTACCCCCCGAAAACCCGACCTCAAGCATTAATCAGGTGCGTAATTTTCTGCGTTTTAGGGATGCCAATTTACCGAACATGCCCGTTTATCTGACGGAATGGGGTTGGGACAGTGCCGGGGCGGGGGAAAACTGCAATGCCAATGAATGTGTCAGTGAGCGGGCTCAGGCTTTGTATGGATTGCGTGGCGCATTGCTGCTGTCGCGCTTGGGTCTGGATCGTTTGACGTGGTTTTTCTATGCCAATGATGCCAAATGCGACACGCTGTATTGCCGTAGCGGGGTTACCGGGTCGGTCAACACCGGCTTTACGCCCAAGCAGTCATTCCGCGCCTTCCAAGCCTTGCTTAACACCGTGGGGACGCGTCATTTTATTGATGTCTTGCGTGAAGACAGCACGGCTTACGTTTATCTGCTCGGTGACAACAACGGCGTGGCAAGCCATTTAATGGCTTGGCGACCAGTGGATGGGGATGACACCACGGTCAGCACGATCACCTTAGCCGTAAACGCACTGCCGGCCAGTGCCGTCATCTTGTCAGGCGCAACGACAACCGGTGAACCCGCCGATTTACCCGTCGTGGTCGATGGTCAATGGACGATACCCCTTTCGTCTGCCCCGCTGCTGATTACGTTGAAGCCATAAAGTGAAGATGTTAGTTTGATTTCGGGGTAATACGCAAAAAAATAGTGAGCAGTGAGTGAGAGGCACATAGAACACAGAGAAGAGCCGTTGTAGGCCGGAATAAGGTCGCCTAGCGACCGTTTCCGGCATCCCGCCAGGTAAGACCCTTAACCCTTTGCCGGAAACGCCGCTGGCGCGGCTTATTCCGGCCTACAAGAAAAAACAGAGAAAAGCAGAGAAAAAGCCAGAGATCAGAGAAGAGCCAGAGCACAGAGACTAAAAGCATGGGGACACCACAACACGAAACCCGAGGTCGCAGTTGCGGAAGTCGGGATCGGCGTAGTTGCGGGAGGCGCAGCGGACGTAGTTCTGATCGTAGTAGAACGCGCCGCCGCGCAACACCCGCCGCCCATCAGCGTTCAAGTCTTCTCGCTGCTGGCGTTTTTCCCCCTGTTCTGGATAAGGATAGCCTGAATTAATGCTGCGAGTCCATTCCCAGACATTGCCGGACAGGTCTTCGACGCTAAAGGGGCTAATGCCAGCGGGAAAGCAACCCACTGTCGAGGTCTCGAACAAACCTGTGTCACGGTAGTTGGCCTTTTGAGGGTCGGGTTTGTTGCCCCAAGGGTAGCGGCGACCGTCAGAACCCCTAGCGGCATATTCCCATTCCGCTTCCGAAGGCAGGGTGACATGGAGAGTTCCCTCCGCCAAACCTTGCCAGAATCGGTGTTCGAAGGCATTGGAAATTCCCAAGTTGGAAATCCCCCCTAACCCCCCTTTTTCAAAGGGGGGGACAGGGGTTACCCACTCTTTTTCAGAGTATAGAAGCTCATTGCCATTTCCCCCTGCTTGCAAATGCGGAGACTGTGCCATTATCTCCCCCCTTTGCAAAAGGGGGGCCGGGGGGGATTTTAGGCAGGCCAAGCGTTGCGGCGCGATTTCCCTCAAACGCTCGTTTAACCACAGGCAATAGGCGATGGCATCGTGCCAAGTAATATGAACCACAGGATGGTTAGCCACGCATTCCAAACACCGGGAATCTTTCGGTCGGTAAGTGCTTTCCTCCACAAAAGCAGCAAACTGTTCCACCGTGACAGGCCAGCGGGCGATGAAAAATCCCGGCAATTCTATCCGGTGCGGCGGCGATTCACTGTCTCTAGCCTTGTTATCCTTGAACTTGTCCCTGCCCATCGTGAACACCCCGGCAGGGATCGGGCGGAATCCAAACATAGGCTCGGCGGGCAGATGCCAATGTTTCGGGTCAAAGCGCGGGTCGCCCAACTGCCCCAACACCGTCCCCGCCTCAGCCCGTTCCGCCGCTTGTAGATGGCCTCCAGAGATGAATCTGACTAGCCATCCTTGCACCCGCTCGTACACGGCTTGTAAGGCTTCGTCCTGCGCCAGCTTGTTCTTGACGTTTTGCTCCACCAGCGCGAGTCCGGCCAGCACCGACAAGCGCCAGTGGCTGTCACTGGGTTGTGCCGACTTGTCGGCATCGCGGGGAACCAAGGCATTGATCATATCTGCAAGATTGCCTTCGCCCGCCGCGCCCACGCCCAACAGGAAAACCTCCCGCCACCAATGGGCATCCTGTTCCGCCAGTTTTCGAAATTGTCCGGCGAAGCCGCTGCGTCTGCAAAGATGGGACGCCGCCAGGTATTCTTGGAAGGAACGGTGCGGGAAGGCATAAGGCCCGCGCTCGGCACGAGCGATCAACAATCCCGCTTGGGTATCGAGATAATCCAGCAGGGCTTTGGATTTGAACGGGCTTTTCTCATCGTCCAGCAAGGGGCGAAACGCGGTCAGCACTTCGCCCTCGGTGATGTCGGCAACCGTATTGCCGCCTTCGGTGCGCTGGCGCTCATGCACCGTGTAAGCCAGTAGCTCCATCAGTTTGCGGATGCTGCCCAAATCGCTGTCCAGCACTTGCATCATCGCTTCCTCCGCCACGATTTGTCCTTCCGGCCCGCGTTCCAGTCGCCTACGCTGCCAAGAACCGAGCAGCAGTTCCACGCTGTCGTCGTACAATTTGGCACGGTCTTTCGGCAAGGTTCCACGGCTGGTGTGCAGCGTCGCCATCAGGGTCAGCAGCAACGGTCGCGAGGCCAGTTCGACCAGTTCGGGCCTTTGTGCCGCCGTTTGCAGGGATTGCGCCTTGTAGTCGGCATTGGCTGCACTCATCCCAATATAGCTTTGCATGGCTCGATACCACCCGGCAATGAAAGCGTTGCGCTGATCCTGGTCAAACGGAACCAGTTCCAACACCGGGAAACCGGTTAAGCGGTTGACTGGCTGGGCATAAGCATAAGGGCGGGCCGTCACCAAAAACCGGCAGTTTTTCGAGTTGTCCACCAGTTGCCGCACCGAATCTAGCAGCGCCTTGCGGCGGCCCCCACTTTCCGGCACTTCGTCCAGACCGTCCAGGAAAAACAATGCGCCGGTTTGCCGAATGCGGGTTTGCAGCCGGTCGAACACTTCGTCAATCTGAGAGTTTCCTAAGCGTTTGGATAAATCATCCCGCACCGCTTGCCATAGCAACGTATCCGCCGCCTTGACCGAGTGGGGAAAATAGGCGGCGGCCACTTCGCGCAAGATTAGCCGGATGGGTAGTAAGGATTTGAAGGTCTCGGGAATTTCAGCGTTCGGATGGTCGCTCAATGCGGTTGAATTAAGGTCTGAACTATCTTGCAGCATCGTTAAGCCCCTCTCCCCAACCCCTCTCCCCTCTGGGGAGAGGGGCTTTTTGCCGCCCGCCGTCGCCTCCGCCAGACAGCCCGCCAAATAATTGACCAACACCGTCTTGCCCGAACCCGGCTCGCCCAACAGCACGGCGCGGCGTTCTTTGGCAAGCGCATCCAACACCGGCAAACGCTTTTCGTCCTCTTGGCCGGCTTGCAGTTGTTCC
>CAIWDB010000158.1 GCA_903911305.1 uncultured Methylococcaceae bacterium
TACAAGCGTCAAATCATTTTACTCAATAGACAATTTTGAAAATAAAAGCCTTGATTTAGAATCAAATATTTTTTACTATTGGGAAAGTGAACGTCTGGCAAAAAATGTTATTCCGATAGCCTCCGATATAGCGGGCAACCAAATATGCATGTCTATCACTAATAATGATTATGGTAAGATATATTTTTGGGATCATGAATTAGAACTTGAACTTGAATGTGAAGAAAATCTTTCAATACTTGCTTATGATTTTTCAGAGTTTATTTCCAAGCTTTATGATGATGAATAAGGTGAGAATATGAATGCCAATATAAATATCCAAGGATCACTCCCTCAACTAACCGAGCAGAATTTATCTGAGTTAGAGCAACGAACTAATATAAAATTGCCAGAACAGTATCGAAATTTTCTTCTAAAGCACAATGGTGGGATACCAAGTCCCAATCGCTTTAAAACATTGGACGGTAAAGTTGAATCAATGATTAGCAATTTTTTACCTATTGCGGCAATCGAAGATGATAATTTGCTTGAAGAAATTCAAGGTATTACTCAAGCAGAGCTAATTCCCGAAAATCTGATTCCTATTGCTACTGAACCAGGTGATGATAGGCTAGTGTTATCGGTGGGTGGAAGCGATTACGGGAAAATCTATTATTGGGCTTGGGAAGAAGAACCAAAAAGAAATCATAAGCCTTCTTACAAATATATACGCCTCGTAGCAAATAGCTTTGATGAACTTCTTGCTTTACTATATTAAGTCACATTATATGTGCCAGTCACGAGGCGCATTAACCTTGTAATTTATTTGATGCGCAGCCTACGGTGGAAGATTCACTGCCCCAGGGTGAACATCACTCTTTAGTAAATTCAATTTGAGCGTTTTACCACGCCTCGGCGTGGGAATGGCTACCTAGGCGCTCCCGCGCTGCAAAACCCGCCGCCGGAGCGGTCAAGCGCGGGGTTCCCACGCTGGAGCGTGGGAACCATGAGCAATACGCGATGAAGGCCGAAAAAGCCGTCGCCAAGCAACTGGAGAAAAAGGCCATCAAGGAGGCAGAGGAGGCTTTAGCCAAGAAAATCGCGAAGGAAACAGAAGAGGCCGCGGTCAAAAAACTGGAAAAGGAAGCGGCTGAGAAATTGGAGAAAGAAGCAGCAGAAAAAGCGTCGAAAGGTGGGCATATAGAGGGACCGATAACACCAAAAACCGATTACTCAAGCATCCCAGACCCTGATGAAGTCAAAATAGGAGGTGATTTCACCAAGAGTCAAAAAGAAAAAGCTATTGAGTTAAATAAGACTACAAACGGTGGTGTAGTAAAATCGGATAAAAGTGGTACTGTACTAAGTCAACCAAAGAAAAGCCAACGAGGAGTAACCCCTGATCCAAATGAATGGCAGCTAGACCATATTAAAGCTAAAAACAAAGGTGGTTCTAATGCAAGTTCAAATATACAGATTCTTTCCCGCCAAGAGAATAGAATAAAATCAGATAATTAGAGGTTTAAATGAGTTATAGTATTCAAAATATTAACGAGCTTCCATCCGAAATTGAACTTAAGAAAAAGTCACAAGCTCTAGCACTTTTAGATGCAATTATTGAGCCGGATTGGGAATATCGGTATTTTTCATTTAACTGCGATTGGAATCAGCATGAAAAAGAGATGATGGCATCAATGAGAGATGGTTCAGGTAACGAGTATTTTCTGCTTTTTTCAGAAAACGGGGTTGCAGGTAAAGTTTTTTATGGACAGAATGGGACAAGTTTACTGTTAACCAGTGTACCGGACTGTTTCTCGAGTTTTAAAAATGAAGCTGCGTTTAGCATTGATAATGCGAGCTTTTATTTTTGGAGAAGCCATAAAGACGAAAAGTGGTCAGTATCACCAAATGATCTGAAAACTTATGATCTACTCGGTTTTTTAGCAAACGATAGTTCATACTACCATCAATGGGCAGAGAGCTACTATGAAGAAAGTATTAATGCAGAAATGCTTGAAATAATTTTTAATACTTTATATGTTGATTCTGATATGCTAAAAAAATTGAATCCGAAGTTAACCATCGAAGAATTAAGGGAGGATATACTTGAGATAATAGGAAATGATGCATGATTTTTTTGAACTAGTAAGAAACAAGCCATAGGGAACATTAGTGTTAGCAGATTTCGCCCCATGTTAATGATTCTAAAATTAATGATATCTCTTGATAAACTTTTACAATCATTCAGCGCAATGACTCAAAACGAGTTAGGGCAACTACCGCTAATCGATGCCGATGACTACAATGACCCTAAAATATATGGACATCCCGTTGGTGATTTACTAGGGCTAATTTATTTAGGGGGCTTTGGCTTGTGGTTACATAAAGTCAATGGCCTAAGTCCTGCCTATCTGTCCTGCATTAATGAGTTTGTCAGCCCCCTTTCGATACAACCATCGCTATTTGCAAAGAATGTCCTAAAAGGAAAACTATTTCTTGACGCAATCCAGCCAAATTTACAAGAATTTTGCGAAGCGTATATTCGAAATACTTGTCTGTACGGTAGTGACTATCAAGAATATGTAGTTGGAGAATTGAATTTAGTGGATATGTCTCAAGTCCCAGACTCTGCGGATATTTTGAATGTTTTATGGCATAGAATATCTTACCGCTTAGATGCATTTATAAAAAAAGATGATCATTGGGCTGCCCATAAATCTAGACCAGTCGTGACTCTCACTACAAGCGAAAAAGAAATAGAAGGCTGGAAAAGTTCGTTTGCTAAAGTTTTATTGATGGATACTCTTCCGCATCGAGAAAGAGAACAAGCCCTAGCAAAGTTTTGGGCATTAGTTGACCATATGCATGGAACAAATAACACTGAAATACCCTATATATTAATAAAGTCGTTTACAAAAGATTCTGATAGTTCTCTCCAAGAAGCAGTAACGAGAGCGCTTTATTCTATACCTTTCGAGAATGTCTGGAACGCAATTGTTAGCGATGCTTTAAGGTTAGAAGAAGAAGGACAATTGGCAAGTTTGCTAGGATTATGGGCAAATGATTTTTCAGAAAATCAAATAGAATATCTGAAAATGCATTTCTATGATGCGCCTGTTAATGTGCAAAATACAATATTTGCAACAGCACAAAAGCCCGAAAACATTCGTAATCCATGGGCATATAAATTATTGCGCCTAGTTAAATAACCCAATTATGTCATCAAGTAAAAAAGTACTCATCACATTCCATACTGTATTCGCCATTGAACGCGATTACATTTATATTGCCAGCAAACCCGACAGCTTTGACGAAGAGGAAGAGTTCACCCGCTTGTTTTTCTACGATGAACAACATAAGGACAATCCTTGGTTGTATCATGATTTGCCGGGTTGGTCTGTCGTTTCGTTATGCGTTGTCGAGAAAACAACTACTTCACCAAGACAATATTGTGCCTTGTCAAAACAGGGACAGCTTGAGTTTGACTGGCCTGGTGGTGGAAAAAAAATTGAAATAATTGATGGCGCGGGTTTACTGAGACAATCATTACCAATTTACGGCTATGTTAATTCGATTAGACAAATTTCAGGCAACTTGTTTGTCTGTGGTTCAGGAGGGCAGATTTATAAAAGAACAGAAACTGGCTGGGTAGATTTTGCGCCACAATTCAAAACACCTGCCAAAAGACTATCTTCTGGACTTGTTACCAACACAATCGTTTTTCATGAATTTTCAGATATTAATGGCTTTTCTCAAGAAGACCTATATGTGATTGGAATAGGTGAAATTTATCATTTTGACGGGCATAATTGGAAACAATGCCCTATTTCAACTGATGAAATATTAAATCGAATATGTTGTGCAGACGGAAAAGTTTGGATATGCGGTTATAATGGCACATTATTAGTAGGTGACGCAAAGTCAGGGTTCAAAGAATTAAGTCGTTTTACAGACAATATGACTTTTAGCGATTTAGGTTGGCTGAACGGTGTTATCTATTTTGCATCAAATGAAGGTTTATTTTATTTAGATGAAGATGGAATCCTAAACCAAGTTAATACAGGGTTAAATCCTAAAGTAACTGATACCAATGCCATATCTGTATGTGATGGCATTCTATGGAGTGTTGGGTATAAGGACATTGTGTATTTTAATGGGACAGAGTGGGCGCGTTTGAAACATCCTGACAATTATTAATTTTAAATTAATAGTGTTATGGTTGATTCCTCACTACATTCACTCTTCCGTAAATTCAATAGATTGGATACTTTTCCTAAGCGATGCCTCGATTTTTGGAAACTCCTTTGTGGTTGAATTGAAATTCAAGACCAGCATCTTTCCCTTCAAAGGCGTTACCAGCATGATATTGTAAATATCGGTATCAATCGCACGGCTGGTCATTTCAAAATATATCCATTTTTTATTTTGAAATTCAATAATCTCTCGCTTTTTCCATTCAATGCCCGGAATGATGCGTTCAAATATCTGTTCAAAGCTTGCTTTAATTTCGGGTA
>CAIWDB010000159.1 GCA_903911305.1 uncultured Methylococcaceae bacterium
AACCCGAAAAGGCGACTTTTACCTTGTGATATCGGAGTTTGTTTTGCGAGAAGCATCCGCAGGTGATCCCATCGCCGCAAGTAATCGCTTGGCTGCTATTGAGGGAATTCCCTAACTCGATATTACCAATGAAGTTGGCCGACTTGCCCAAATCCTGATTGAGCAAATTCCGATTCCAGAGAAAGCGCAGCTTGACGCATTCCATATTGCTGTTGCCGCAGTTCACGGCATTGAGTATTTACTTACTTGGAATTGTACCCACATTAACAACGCAGAACTTCGCCCAAGAATTGAAGCCTTATGTCGCTCGAATGGTTTTGAACCGCCGATAATCTGTACCCCGCAAGAATTACTAAAGGTGTAATTATGAAGCAAGACGCAATAATCGAGGAACTTCACCAAATCCGTGAAGATTATGCTCGTCAGTTTAACTTTGATACCAATGCTATCTGTAAAGATATTCAAGAGAAACAAGCATTAAGCGGAAGAGAGGTTGTCTCTTTTTGTCCCCGAAAACCATTACAGCAGCATGAACAACGCGGTAAGGCGCATTCGTAACCCGTAAGCAGCAATTCTCATTTTGGCAATGCAAGGTTTTTGATGGTGAAAAAACATCGTTCGTAGTCCCTGCTTTAGCCGGTCTTCTGCGGTCTTTTCCGCCTAAAGGCGGTACTACAAACGTATCGAGTTGGCTTCAAAATCTCAAAATGAGAATTGCTGAACCATGCCGATTTGCGGTTAACGATTCATCGTTCTATGGTAGCATTGCGCAAGCCGCAGAAAACGACTTTACAGTGCGTTCAAGAGTGAGTCGCTTTCCGCCCAATGCAGGGACAAATCGACATAATTGCCTACTCAATAGTGAACCCTATGCCCAACATCCTCCACCTGTTCTGGTGGCCTGATCCCAATACAGATTTCATGCAACCGGGCAGTTTTCGCCTATGGATGGAAACGCCCCAAGCTGCCAAGGCAAAGAAGCCTAACCAACACCCTCGCCAACTTCAAGCCAAACGCTTCAGCGCATGGTTGCAGGAAACCTTGGGCCAGACGATACTCCCTGCGCAATTCGAGCCATTGGAATTAGTTCTGCCCACGGCAAACGGCCAACCGCTTCCATGCTTTGAGCTTCTGTCCGAAGCGAACGAAGACTTGTCCGACCAAGCCGAGTGGGGGACATGGGTAGTCGATAGCTACCGCATTGCCAGCGCACCCATCCATACCATCAACGAACTGCATTACCGACTGTTATTTCAAGGCGGGGAAGTCCGGCCCGGCCAAGACTTCCTATTCTGGTTTTACTACACCCAATCGCTAAGACAATTCCTGTTAAAAGACCAATACATCCCCGCTTTGCGCTGCCGCAAGCTAAAGGGGAAGGCCAGCCATGAATTCCATCCGGCTTGGGAGTTTCTGTCCGACAACTATCAAGACTTGTTGGCTGAGGCCGCCGAACGGATGCCGCCGAGCGCCGCGCCCGGATTTGATGCGCCTTCTACGCTACGTCATTGCGCCGAGGTTTTGCTGCGTCAGGCTGCCGGACAAGCCAAACTGACCCTAGCCTTCCAGAAAAAAGTCGAAGCCACTTTCTTGCCGATTGCCTGTAGCCCGCCGACCGGCAAAGCTTGGTACACCTCAACCAATCCCGAGATTGGACAGCAATGGGCGAAATGGCGGCGGCGCGTGGCTGGCACGGGCGGCGAGCGCACGTTTCAACTGGCCCTGCAACTGCACGAGCCGGACCCGGAGAAAAATGCGGGGCAATGGCGGCTGGAATTCTTAGTCTGGTCCCGCCGCGACCCTTCCTTGCAAACACCGCTGTCGGAATACTGGCCTTTGCTGCACTCTGAACGCGAATATCTGCTAAAAGAATTCGGACAGGATTTCGAGGCCATGCTGCTGGCTGACTTGGGCCAAGTCGCCGCCATTTATTCGCCGTTGTGGGAGGCGCTGGACACGGCAGAACCCACCGGAATGAGTTTGGAACTGGAAGCAGCCTTTGCCTTCCTGACCGAAACCTCTTGGGTCATGGAAGATGCCGGATTCCGGGTGATCGTGCCGTCTTGGTGGACGCCGCAAGGCCGTCGCCGAGCCAAGCTGCGAATGCGCTCTTCACCTAGCGGCAAGAAGGCCAGCGCCGCCGCCAAGCGCAAGGGCTTAAGTCTGGAAAAGTTGCTGGAATACCGTTATGACTTGACGCTGGGCGGGGAACAGGTGGCTGCGGACGAATGGGCGCAACTGGTCGAGTCCAAGACACCGTTAGTGCAGTTTCGTGGCCAGTGGGTGGTGTTGGACAAGGACCGCATGGCCGAGATGCTGGAATTCTGGAAGAAACAAGGCCAGTCCGCCGAAACCTTGGGCATACAAGCACTGCTGCAACGCACTGCCGAAGAAGACGGCGATTTCGAGGTAGACCCCGCCGACGCACTCGCCACGATGCTCGCCAAGCTGCGCGACCAAAGCCACTTGGAACCCGTGGACAACCCGCCGGGGCTGCAAGCCGACTTGCGCGAGTATCAGAAGCGCGGCGTGGCCTGGCTGGCGTTTTTAGAATCGCTGGGGCTGTGCGGTTGCCTGGCCGATGATATGGGTTTGGGCAAAACCATCCAAATCATCGCCCGTTTGCTGAATGAACAGGCAGAAGAAGACCGTCAGCCGCCTACCTTATTAATCGCCCCAACCTCGGTATTAGGCAACTGGCGCAAGGAAATCGAACGCTTCGCCCCGCAACTGCAAACCTTAATCCATCACGGCACCGACCGCTGCAAGGATGCCAAGGCATTTGCCGATGCCGTGCTGGAAAAGGATGTGGTCATCGTTTCCTACAACTTGGTTCTGCGTGACACAGCCCTGTTATCATCAATGCGCTGGCATCGCGTGGTGCTTGACGAAGCGCAGAACATCAAAAACCCCGAAGCCAAGCAGACCAAGGCCATCCTCAAGCTGGATGCCCGCTCGCGGCTGGCACTCACCGGCACTCCCGTTGAAAACCGCTTGTTGGACTTGTGGTCGATTTTCAATTTCCTCAATCCCGGCTATTTGGGCAAACAGGCCGGTTTTCGCAAACATTTTGAAACCCCCATCCAGCGCGACCGCGACCCGGCCAAGTCGGCGCAACTCAAGCGTCTGGTCGAGCCTTTCATCTTGCGGCGGGTGAAGACCGATCCCACCATCATCAAGGACTTGCCGGACAAGGTGGAAAACAAGCAATACTGCAACCTCAGCCGCGAACAGGCTTCGCTCTACGAAGCCGTGGTGCGCGACGTGGCGAAACAACTGGAAGAAGCCGAAGGCATCCAGCGCCAAGGGCTGATGCTGTCCACGCTGACGAAGCTCAAGCAAATCTGCAACCATCCGGCGCAGTTTCTGCAAGACGACAGCCCTTTCGACCCCGGCCGTTCGCACAAACTGGAACGCCTGTCGGACATGATGGCGGATGTGCTGGATGAAGGGGAAAGTGCCTTGATCTTCACCCAATTCACCGAGATCGGCGCACGGCTGGAGCGGCATTTTAAAACCCATCTAGGCTGCCAGACCTACTATCTGCACGGCGGCACTTCGCGCCCAAAACGGGAACAGATGATTGCCCGCTTCCAAGACCCGGAATCGCCGCCCGCGGTGTTCGTGCTATCGCTCAAAGCAGGCGGTGTCGGCATCACCCTGACTCGCGCCAACCATGTGTTTCATTTTGATCGCTGGTGGAACCCGGCGGTGGAAGACCAAGCCACCGACCGTGCCTTCCGTATCGGCCAAACCCGCAATGTGTTTGTGCATAAATTTCTGACCTTGGGCACCTTGGAAGAGCGCATAGACCAAATGATCGAGGATAAGAAAAAAGTAGCAGGGTCCATTATTGGTAATGACGAATCTTGGCTGGCGAAACTCGACAACGAGTCATTCAAACAACTGATCGCCTTGAACCGGGCGACGATTCTGGACGACTAACAAATCAAGGGGAAAATCCATGCAAGCCATCCGAACTTGGTGGGGCCAGCGATTCATCGCCGCCTTGGAACAGTTTACCGACAGCGCACGCCTCGCCCGTGGGCGCGGCTATGCCAACAGCAGCCGCATCCTGTCGTCGCAACTGAAGCAAGGCGAAATGTCAGCGAAGATTCGCGGCAATAAAAACCCCTATTACGGTGTGTACGAAGAACCGGTCTACACTACGGTCATCTCCTTGAAGCCCATCAGCGACGGAGACTGGCAACTGCTGATCCGGCATCTGGGCAGCCGTGCCGCCTTTGTGTCGCGTTTGCTGCTGAACGAAATGCCGGACAACATCGAAAAGCCGTTTGAACTGCTTGATCTGCATTTGCTTCCGCACAGTGCCAAAGACTTCAAAACCAAATGTTCCTGCCCGGATTACGAAAACCCCTGCAAACATATTGCGGGACTATGTTATTTCCTGTCGGCGCAACTGGATCAAGACCCCTTTCTATTGTTTGAATTGCGTGGGCTGCCGTTAGCCAAGTTGTTCGAGCAATTGCGGAAGACGTCTCTTGGCAAGGCATTGGCACAAACCCGCGAGGCGCAGCAAGAGGATTTGATGCCATTTGTGGAATCGTATTTTACCCGTCCGCTGGCACTTACTTTGTCAGGGCCGTGTGACCCAAAAGCATTTTGGGGAAGCCAGAAACAGTTGCCAGAGATTGCAAGCTCCCAAACCACCGGACCAGTCCCTGCTTTGTTGGTTAAAAAGGGCGGGGATTTCCCTGCATTTTGGAAGCAGCCGATGGCATTCCCCGTGGCAATGGAGGCGGTTTATGAAGCGATCAGGAAAAAGGGAAGGGAATGGTGATGGCGCACATTTGAGCCTATGGCACGAACGCGCTTGTGGCCCAATGTCCAATCGGCCTTCAAGTCCAGACACCCATATAGAATGGATGGATGACTGCAATGGTTCGGGCTAGAGGTGGTTTAAATATAGTGAATCACTGCTGTCCGGAGATTATTAAAATTTCATTGCCAACTAATTAGCCCCCTGTGTCAGGATAGATGTCGCCTCCCGCAAGGAGAATTTTTAGCCTATAGTGGGGGCGATCAAGAGGAAAACGATGACAACCTATCCAAAAGAATTCAAAGCCAAGATCATTGCACAGATGCTGCCGCCGCATGATCGCCACATCCCCGATTTGGCATGCGAGACGGGCATTCCCCAAGACACGCTTTATAATTGGCGA
>CAIWDB010000160.1 GCA_903911305.1 uncultured Methylococcaceae bacterium
CGGGTCAGCGGCAGTCTGCTCAGGGGGATAGAGCCTGAACTTGAATCCAGAGTTTCGGAAGTGACTAAACACATCGTCGCAGGCAAACTCGCCGAGCTTAAGCAGGGAGAGTTCGGCATCATATTGGGCGAGGAATTGGCTGCTTATCTAGGGGTCACGGTGGGCGACAAGATCACCGTCATAACGCCTCAATTGACTTCGACGCCGGCAGGCATCTTACCTCGCTTGAAGCGGTTCACCGTGGTCGGCATGTTCAAGGTGGGTATGTTTGAATTTGATCGTAACTTGGCTTTAATTCAAATTGACGATGCCGCCAAGTTGCTTCGCATGGACGATGCGGTGTCGGGGTTGCGGCTTAAGATTGACGATTTGTTTTATGTGCGGGAAATCGTCCGACAAATTAGCCCCAATCTGCCGGGGCAGTACTATATTTCCGACTGGACCCAAGCGCATAGCAATTTCTTCCGCGCCATTCAAACCGAGAAGCGGGTCATGTTCATTATTTTATTGTTGATTGTCGCGGTGGCGGCTTTCAATATTGTATCCACCTTGGTGATGGTCGTAACGGACAAGCGTGCCGATATTGCAATTTTGCGCACACAAGGGATGACCCCCGCTGCCGTGATGGGCATTTTTATGGTGTTGGGGACCGTCATTGGGTTGTTTGGTGCGTTGTTGGGCTGCTTAGGCGGCATTGCCTTGGCGCTCAACGTAGAAACCATCGTCCCTTTTATAGAACGCTTATTCGGTACACATTTCATGTCGGCAGATGTGTATTACATTAGCGAATTGCCTTCCAAGTTGTTGTGGTCCGATGTATGGCAAATCACTGGCATGGCCTTTCTGCTGTCATTGCTTGCCACTATTTACCCGGCTTGGCAAGCGTCGCGTATCAAACCTGCCGAGGAGTTGCGCTATGAATAAAACAGTCTTGGAATGTACCAACTTACACAAGAACTTTAATCAAGGCGGCTTAAATGTGGATGTGTTGCAAGGGGTTAATATTTCCGTCAATGCGGGTGAAAGGATTGCCATCATGGGCGCATCAGGTTCGGGTAAATCCACGTTGTTGCACTTATTGGGTGGTTTGGAATCCCCTTCCCTAGGCCAAGTTCTATTGGACGGTGTGGATATTGGCACCTTGGGCGAAAAACGACTGGCTCAACTGCGTAACCGTGCCTTGGGTTTTGTCTATCAGTTCCATCATCTGTTGGGTGAATTCAGCATTTTGGAGAATGTCGCAATGCCCTTGTTGATCGGCGGCGAAGCGGTTGCGGAAGCAAAACGAAAGTCGGCGGCAGTATTGGGCCGGGTAGGCCTGGCCAGCCGTGTCATGCACAAACCGGGGGAGTTGTCTGGCGGCGAACGTCAGCGCGCCGCCATTGCCAGGGCTTTGGTGACACGGCCGCTTTGTGTGCTGGCCGACGAGCCTACAGGCAATCTGGACAGCAAGACTGCGGAAAAAGTCTATGAATTGATGCTTGAGTTGAACCGGGAGTTTGGCATCAGCTTCCTAGTCGTCACCCACGATTCTCATTTGGCCGGTAGAATGGATCGAGTCCTACACATGGAAGACGGGCGGTTAGTTTGAACTGGTAAACAACAGCGTGGGGCATCATTTATGACAACCCCTTCCCAACTCACTCACCGTTTGTGGATAACGGTGGCATTGTTCGTGAGTTTTGCCTGTTTTTTTGTCCTATATGCCCGCTCGGAAAAGCAAATCGATCAAGCCAATTTTCTACGCTTTCAGTCATTTTTGCTGGTCGATGAATTGCGCCAGTCCTCAGATGATTTGTCCCGTATGGCACGAACTTTTGTGGTGACAGGCAACCCAACCTACAGAGCATATTTTCAGGACATTCTGGACATCAGGAATGGTAAAAAACCTAGGCCAGAGGGGTATCAGAAATTTTACTGGGATATGGTCTTATCTTACAAGAAGCCATTTTTCCCGAGTGATCAAAATGCCGTTTCATTGCTTGAATTATTGCGCAGGCTGGGTTTTAGCGAAATCGAATTCAGCAAACTGGAAGAGGCCAAGGCCCATTCCGACGCTTTGACATCCATCGAATTTGAGGCGATGCGTTTGGCCTCAAGCATAGGCCCAAATGCAGAATCGGAACGGGCGACAGCTATCAAAACGCTTTTCGATGACCGCTATTTTCAAGCCAAAGCCAGCATCATGAAACCCATAGGTGAGTTTTATGATCTGATGGATAAACGCACATTGAAGGCCGTTCACACGGCTGAAAATTGGGCCACATTACTTCGCTATTGGTTTGTCTTGATTGGCTTGGCGCTGGTATACATGGTATGGGACACCTACAGAGTTTGGCGTAACACCTTGGACGGCATCATTTATGATCGTCAACAAGGAGTGGACGCATTGCGTCAGAGCGAGCAGAAACTGATGCAAATTCAAAACCTTTTGAATGAAACGGGCAAAATGGCCCATGTCGGGGGATGGGAGTTTGACATTGAAACTAAAGAGCAAATATGGACGGAAGCAGTCTATCGCATTCACGAAGTGGATTTGTCTTACCAGCCCACTGTAAGTTTAGGCTTGGCGTTTTACTCGCCTGAATCCCAATCTATTATCGAAAAGGCCATCCATGACGCCATCACCCAAGATGAGCCATTTAACCTAGAATTGCAATTCATCACCGCAAAAGGCAATCGCCGTTGGGTTCATGCAGTGGGTAAGGCAGACCTTGGCCGTGGTAAAGTGTTGGGTGCGATCCAAGACACCACCGATCGCAAAATGGCTGAAGATGTCTTGTTGTTTCTGGCTAAATCGGGCGGGCAGATGACTGGGCAGGGTTTCTTTGAATCATTGGCAACCTATTTAGCCGACACATTGCGGATGGATTTTGTCTGTATTGACCGCTTGGAGGGAGATGGGCTGACCGCCCGGACGTTGGCCGTATGGAACGATGGCAAATTTGAAGACAATTTAGTCTACGCGCTGAAGGACACACCCTGCGGAGAAGTTGTGGGCAAGGTGGTCTGTTGCTTTCCTGCTTCTGTCTGCCAGTTTTTCCCCCGCGATGAGGTGTTGAAGAATCTCAATGCGGAAAGTTATGTTGGTGCTACTTTGTGGAGCCATATTGGAAAACCAATTGGATTGATCGCGCTAATCGGTCAAGGGCCTTTGCAAAACCGACCATTGGCAGAATCCATTTTAAAAATAGTCGCAGTACGTGCAGGGGCAGAACTTGAAAGGTTGGACACTGAGCATTCGTTAATTAGAAGCGAGAAACTGTACCGTTCCCTGTTCGACAATATGCTCAATGGATTTGCCTATTGTCAAATGCTATTCGAGCAAGGCCAGCCAGTAGACTTCATCTATCTGAGTGTCAACAATGTTTTCGAATCTTTGACCGGATTGCGACATGTCGAAGGCAAGCGGGTGAGCGAAGTCATACCAGGAATTCGCGAATCTGATCCAGAGTTGTTTGAAATCTTCGGCAGGGTGGTTTTAACGGGTGTCAGCGAGAGGGTCGAGATATTTTTGAAGGCCATGAAAATTTGGTTTTCGATTTCCGTTTATTGCCCTAGTCCCGGGCAGTTTGTAGTTATTTTCGAAGACATCACGCAGCGGAAAGCAGCGGAGAATGAAATCAAACAACTCGCGTTCTTCGATTCCCTAACTGGTTTGCCCAATCGTCGATTATTGCTGGATCGTCTGCGTCTGGCATTAATCTCTAGTGGACGAAGCCATCATCTTGGCGCGTTGCTGTTTATTGATCTGGACAACTTCAAAGTGCTTAACGACAATTTTGGCCATGATCAAGGCGACCTGCTGCTTCAGCAAGTGGCGGAACGATTGATGACTTGTGTACGCGAGAGCGATACAGTGGCGCGCATGGGGGGGGATGAATTCCTAGTGATGTTGGTCGACTTGTCAGAAAAGCAGCAAGAAGCGGCCTTTCAGGCGGAAACCATTGGAGAGAAGATTTTGGCTCTTTTGAATCTGCCTTACCTACTCGGTAGCCATGAACACCATGGTTCTACCAGTATTGGCATCACCCTGTTTGAAGGCCAAAAACTGAGCGTGGAAGATTTGCTAAAACAATCTGACTTGGCGATGTATCAGGCTAAATCAGCGGGACGCAATGCACTGCGTTTTTTTAATCCGGATATGCAGGCAGCGTTAGAAGTGAGGTCAATTTTGGAGAGGGAACTGCGTGATGGTTTGAAAAATGAACATTTCCTAGTGTATTACCAACCCCAAGTTGACTACGATGGACGTCTCACGGGTGCGGAGGCATTGGTGCGATGGCAACATCCTTGTCACGGTTTGATGTCTCCCGGAGAGTTCATTACCCTAGCCGAAGATACTGGGCTAATTCTGCCATTGGGATATTGGGTAATGGAAACCGTCTGCTTATTGTTGAAGAAATGGTCGGTCCAGGAAGAGGCATCGGCATTGAGTTTGGCGGTGAATGTCAGTGCAAGGCAATTCCGTGCCGCTGATTTTGTTGAACAGGTGCTGAAGTTGCTAGAAAAAACGGGTGCCAATCCGAGACGACTCAAGTTAGAACTCACTGAAAGCTTGTTGCTCGATAATGTGGAAGAGACCATCTTAAAAATGTCTGCGCTGAAAGTTCATGGAGTGTCATTTTCCTTGGATGATTTTGGTATAGGCTATTCTTCACTCAGTTACTTGAAACGATTGCCTTTGGATCAGTTGAAGATAGACGTGTCATTCGTCAGGGATGTGCTGACCGACCCGAACGATGCCGCTATTGTTCGCACCATTGTGGCTTTGGGGCACACCTTGGGTTTGGCTGTCATCGCAGAAGGGGTTGAAAGCGAGGCGCAACGCGATTTCTTAATTCAGCTCGGTTGTCATGCCTTCCAAGGCCATTTATTCGGCAGGCCAGTACCCTTGAAAGCGTTTGAACTAATTTTGTAGTGGTGCTGACATTTCCTATGCCGAATACTGATAAATTGGAGCGTCAAAGCCTGCCTTGACAGGTTAGGCAAGCTTTGACACTTCCGATATTCTGATTACTTGCCGAGTTCTTCCCTATGCTTCAACATACGCATAAAGTTGCTATAAGTTTCCCTGACCATTAGGGGTGTGTCCAGTGGGATGTTTCGGTATTTGCGTAAGATCAATTGATGTAATATCGCCCTGCGCCAAAAAAACTGAACGCCGAAATACCCTATCACTGCACCTGCATTCATTAAAATGAAGCAGCCCAACAGCAAGGGCGTACCGAGTTCCATGGCCTTTTCAATGGAAAAAAGCTGCGAAAACTGTTCAAATTGGAAGGAGCCTTGGCCCAACACCCAAGAACCGACTTTGTATGCCGCATAATACATGGGTAGCCAAGTCACAGGGTTGGTGATCCATACCAAGGCGACAGAAATCGGCAAGTTGGCGTTGAAATAAATCGCAAGCACGGCCGCAATCACCATTTGCCAAGGCAGGGGAGGGGTGTACATGGCCCAAAAGCCTACGGCAAATGCCATCGAAACGGAACGCCGGTTCAAATGCCAGAGGTTGGGTCTGTGCAGTTTTTCCCCGAGAAATTCTAATGCTTTGATACCCTTGATTTTTTCTCGGTCAGGCGTGAAACGAAGTAAGAGTTTTTTGGACATGGGATCAATGTTTCCTTAAGGGTCTAATTTGTTCTTGTTCTGAAAGGCTTCATTCTACGGCTTGGGTATTAAAAGTTGAATGAAATTTTGTCTCTAACCAAAGCTTTTTCTCTACGACTGCGTTTGACAGCCGTAGCGGGGATTATCTCCGCGCAACAATTTACGTTTCTCCCGCCGCTTTGGGTCATTGCATTTGGCCTGATCGCGACCGTGATTTTGTGGTTTGCCCAGTGGCGGTTGCTTGCCGTTTTCCTGTTTGGAATACTTTGGGCGATGGGCTTCGCAAGCTTACGTCATTCAGATATCTTGGTTTCGGCATTGGAAAGGCAGGATCTATTAGTCGAAGGGAGGGTTGCCGATATTCCCGTCAAATTTGATGAGGGTTTGCGATTTGTCCTTCGCACCGAAGCGGTCTTGGAACCTTCGGGGACTAAACTGCCTACCCAATTCCGCCTGAGTTGGTACAAAAAGGATGCACTGGTAAAGGCGGGCGAATATTGGCGATTGCGGATTCGCCTGAAGCGTCCGCATGGGTTTCTCAATCCGGGGGGGATGGATTATGAACTGTGGATGTTTTCACAAGGACTTGGAGCCAATGGCTATGTCCGGGAAGATGCGAACAACCTAAAGCTAAAGGATGCCTTTTGGATTTCGCTTCAGGGCATCAGACAGGCACTTTACGACCGACTGAGCCAAGCGCTAGGTGAAAGCAAGATGGCCGGTATCGTCATCGCACTGGTGATGGGTTCCGAAAACGCAATCAGCCAAGACCAATGGGATGTATTGCGGCGAACTGGCACGGCACATTTGGTGGCCATTTCCGGTTCCCATATCAGTCTGATTAGTGGGTTGGTTTTCCTGTTGGTGCGGTTTGCCTGCTCTTGGCTGGGCGTTATGCGCTACCCGCCTCAAAGTATAGCGGCATTGGTGGCTTTCATCGCGGCTTTACTTTATTCCGCGCTGGCAGATTTTTCCATTCCCACGCAACGGGCTTTAATTATGATTTTCGTGATCATGTTGGCCGTCATCTCCCAACGAAATGCAAGACCCCTGACCACTCTTTCGCTAGCCTTGCTGGCAGTGAGTTTGTCTGACCCATTGGCGGTGTTGGCTCCGGGATTTTGGTTGTCTTTTGGCGCGGTTTCATTAATCCTGCTGGTAATTGCCGGTCGCTTAAGACCGTCGGGTTGGTGGGCAGATTTATGGAAGATCAATTGGGCTACTTCATTGGGTCTTGCCCCGCTCTTACTTATTTTCTTCCAACAAGTATCGCTGATTTCGCCTGTTGCCAATCTGATAGCAGTACCGATGATAGGTTTTGTCCTGACCCCTATCTGTCTTTTTGGGGCAATGTTCCTTTTCATCACCGCCCCTATGGGTGAATTTGTGTTGAAATGGGCAGAAGTGTTATTAGGTTGGGTTTGGTGGTTGCTGGAAAGGCTTTCCGCTTTGCCATGGGCACAGTGGCAGCACGCCGCACCACCGAGTTGGACTTTACCCCTAGCCCTGATTGGTTCGGCCTTACTGTTGGCCCCCAAGGGAGTTCCTCGCCGTTGGCTAGGTTTCTTATTGCTGATTCCAGCATTGACCCTAGTTCCGCACACCCCCAGTCAAGGGCATTTCCGATTGACATTATTGGATGTGGGCCAGGCGCTGGCTTTAGCAGTTCAAACCCAACACCATGTCCTTGTGTTCGACACAGGAGCAAAATTCAGCAAAGATTTTGATGCCGGAGAGGCGGTTGTCGAACCCTTTTTACGCCAGCAAGGACTCAACTCGATTGATGTGATGGTGGTCAGTCATGGCGACAATGATCATATTGGCGGCGCGGACTCGCTGATTAGGGATTTTGGAATAGGGAAAGTGTATAGCAGTGTGCCGGACAGGTTGCCAGTTCCGGTGGAACCATGCCAAAACGGTCAAAGCTGGGAATGGGATGGGGTGCGTTTCGACATGCTGTCGCCGTTTGGCACCTTGGGCAATGAAAATGACAATTCTTGTGTATTGAGGGTCAGTTCCCCATCGGGTTCGTCCATGTTGACAGGCGACATCGAACGGAGCGCTGAAAACCTATTGGTGCAGCATTATGGTGCTGGACTCAAAACCGACATCCTGATTGCCCCGCACCATGGAAGCAAAACATCATCCTCTGAAGTTTTCCTTGCAGCGGTTAAACCGGCCTTTGTGTTCATACCCATAGGCTATCTCAATCGGTGGAATTTCCCCCATCCCGATGTTTTGAAGCGTTATCATGCTATCCAAGCCACAGTGTTGGATTCGGCACATTCTGGGTCGATTTCAGTCGAACCGGGTGTGTCCCCTCCCGAGTCCTATCGGAAAACACATGGCAGGTACTGGAACGCCAAGACAGACGAGTAAACACACTGGTGACAAATTTTGGTGACAATAAGGTATTTGCTAGGTCTATTAGGTTGATAGAGCCAAACATTCGTTAAGAATAAAATTTCTTCTAAGGTCGAATGTGGCATATAAGGTAGAATAGATGTCTTAAATGTGTCCAGAGAGTAGGGTCCTAATATGTATAGCAAGGGTATGGAAATCGCCGGTTTCGACGATGAGTTGTGGGCCGCGATACAAAACGAAGAAAAACGTCAAGAGGAGCATATCGAACTGATTGCCTCCGAAAACTACGCCAGCTTGCGCGTATTGCAAGCCCAAGGCAGTGTACTGACCAACAAATATGCCGAAGGTTACCCCGGCAAACGTTATTATGGTGGTTGTGAAAACGTTGATGTGGTTGAGACACTCGCCATTGAACGGGCCAAAAAGCTTTTCGGCGCGGATTTCGCCAATGTGCAGGCCCATTCCGGCTCGCAAGCCAATGCCGCCACCTATATGGCGCTGGTTGAGCCAGGCGACACCATTTTGGGCATGAGTCTGGCCCATGGCGGACACTTGACCCACGGTGCCAAAGTCAATTTCTCGGGTAAGATTTACCATGCCTATCAATATGGCTTGGACCCGGCAACCGGTGAAATTGACTACAATCAAGTCCATGACTTGGCCTGTAAACATAAGCCGAAAATGATTGTCGCCGGTTTTTCTGCTTATTCCCGGATTGTGGATTGGCAGCGTTTCCGCGACATCGCCGATGAAGTGGGGGCGTATTTTGTCGTGGACATGGCCCATGTGGCGGGTTTGGTGGCGGCAGGGCTTTATCCGAACCCGGTGCAGATTGCCGATGTCACCACCACCACGACCCACAAGACCTTGCGCGGTCCGCGCGGAGGCTTGATTTTAGCCAAAGCCAACCCCGACATTGAGAAGAAACTCAATTCACTGGTGTTTCCGGGCATCCAAGGCGGACCGTTGATGCACGTCATTGCCGCCAAAGCAGTGGCCCTGCTGGAAGCCTTGCAGCCGGATTTCAAGCATTACCAAGCCCAAGTGTTGGAAAATGCAAGGGCAATGGCTGAAGCCTTCATCGCCCGCGGTTTCAACATCGTATCGGGTGGGACGGATAACCATTTGTTCTTGGTCGATTTGATTTCCCACGGTTTGACCGGCAAATTGGCAGACGCAAAACTGGGTGAAGCCTTCATTACCGTCAACAAGAATGCCGTACCCAACGACCCGCAATCGCCTTTTGTCACCAGTGGCATTCGCATCGGCACACCCGCCGTGACCACCCGTGGTTTTGGCAAAGGGGAATGTGTTGAACTAACCCAATGGGTTTGCGATATATTGGAAACCCCGGAAAGTGACGAAGTGATTCATCGAGTCAGGCATCAAGTGCTTGAGCTTTGCCATCGATTCCCGGTTTATCCGCAATAAATGTAGGGGCGGGTTCAAAACCCGCCCTTTTACCTTTGGGGCGAGTCTTCAGCATTCCTATTTCGGTAGGGAAAAGGTGATGTAGCCTACCCATTACATTCTCTTCATTGTTAAACATGAATATCACTCCAGAAGATGCGCAATTCATGGCGCAAGCCATACGCTTGGCGGAACGCGGTTTAAACACGACTTCACCCAATCCCCGTGTCGGGTGTGTGTTAGTGAAGAATGGAATGGTCGTGGGGGAGGGCTGGCACGAGCGGGCCGGAGAACCCCATGCCGAAGTGTTGGCTTTGCAAATTGCCGGCGAGAAGGCGCAGGGAGCGACGGCTTATGTCAGCTTGGAACCCTGCTGCCATTACGGCAAGACACCGCCTTGTGCGGAAGGGCTAATCAATGCCGGAGTTAAGCGAGTGGTTGCGGCCATGACTGACCCCAATCCTCTTGTCGCTGGCAAGGGCTTGAAAATGTTGGAAGAGGCTGGCATCCAAACGGCAGTTGGTTTGTTGGAGACCGAAGCCAAAGCGCTCAATCCGGGTTTCTGCAAACGGATGAAAACCGGACGGCCCTTTGTGTTCAGCAAATTGGCCATGAGTTTGGACGGGCGAACGGCGATGGCCTCCGGGGAAAGCCGTTGGATCACCTGTCCAGAATCTCGTCACGATGTTCATCGTTTGCGCGCCCGCAGTTGTGCGATTCTCACTGGCATTGGAACCGTATTGGCTGATGATCCCTTTTTGACGGCTCGTGATTCTGCCCAGAACTCTATGAATCGTCAGCCGGCCCGCATCGTGGTGGATTCACGCTTTAGGTTGCCACCCACTGCCAAACTGCTCACTCAGCCGGGGCGAACCCTACTATTAGGCTTGGACGCAGAAGCAGCGAAAGCCGATGCTTTGCGGAGGGCCGGTGCGGAAATACATTTTCTCCCGGCTGGCTTGGATGGAAGAGTCGATTTGAATGCGGCAATGGAATTGCTCGGTCAGCTTCAATTCAACGAGGTCATGGTGGAGGCAGGCGCGACCCTTAACGGCGAATTGCTGCGGGACGGTTTGGTGGATGAATATGTGGTTTATCTGGCGCCTTGTGTGCTAGGTGACGAAGGCAGGGGGTTATTCCATTTGCCGGGTTTGGAATTAATGGCGGATCGGTTTGAGTTGGCAATAAAGGATGTCAGGAGCGTGGGGAAGGATATTCGGGTAGCGTTACATAAAGCTTAAGCCAAAATGCAATTGACAGAAACTGTTTAGTATCTTCTTATTCAACTATAGTGGCTGATATGGGAAAAATTACCCGACTTCAATTGGAAAACTTCACCTGCTTTGAAAAACTGGATGTGGAGTTTTCCGAAGGGGTTAATGTGTTAATTGGCGTGAATGGAACCGGCAAGACGCATATATTGAAAGTGCTGTATGCAGCTTGTGCGGTTACGGTGGGGGAGGGTAGGGAAAGAGTGTTTTCAGATAAACTTTGCAGCGTTTTTTCTCCGTATCGAGATAATATTTCAAGACTTTGGCGAAATCCAATACATTATCAAGATGCATCCTCTTTCTTGAAAAAAACCGGTGAAGATGATCTTAATCAAAACTCTCACCCCATTGAGATTGAAATTGATACTGATGACAAACATTTAAATTTTACGACTATCCTTGATTCGCATGTTATTAGAGATTATGAGCCAGAATCGTTTAATGCAGGATTGGAGGGCGTTTATATTCCCGTCAAAGAAATGCTGGCCCATGCTCCCGGTTTTAGATCGCTCTATGCCAAACGTGAAATCGCCTTTGAGGAAATATATCTTGATATTTTAGACCAAGCTTATTTGCCAAAGTTGAAAAACCTTTCCAATCCAGCCTATCAAAGCATTCACGCAGGGCTAGGTGGTGCGATTGGCGGCATGGTAATCCTAAAGGGCGAACATTTTTTCCTGAAGACAGAACAAGGGGAAATTGAATTTAGCCTATTGGCGGAGGGGATACGCAAACTGGCCTTATTATGGCTATTAATCCAAAACGGCTCACTAAATCCGGGTTCCATATTATTTTGGGACGAACCGGAAGCCAATCTTAACCCTTCCTTACTTGGTTTAGTTGTCGAAACTTTATTGGAATTGCAACGCCAAGGAGTGCAAATATTTTTGACCACGCATAATTATGTATTACTCAAAGAATTTGATTTGCGCAAGAAAAAAGACGATGCCGTCCGCTATATTTCCTTATTTCGTGAGAAGGATTTCGATCCGGTTTCCTCGCATTCCACGGACGAATACTTCGCCATCAATCCTAATGCAATTGCTGGAACATTCAGTGATCTTTATAAACGAGATATCAGTCGCGCTTTGCAGGTAAGCCAATAA
>CAIWDB010000161.1 GCA_903911305.1 uncultured Methylococcaceae bacterium
TCGCTTTTTGCAACTCATCTCAGTCGTATTCAAGGGAGGTGCTGTAGCCAAAGAAGCCAATGAGGAATTAATCAGATGCAAGCGCTGCTTTTTGACTGATTTTGCATTTACTATTACCCATACTCCAGCGTTCGGATCGCGATCTCCCCAAGGGCTACTTCCATTAAATACATTATTCGCACGACCATCCCAAAAACTACGATGATTAAAAATCGTATTAATCACGCTTGGCGCATTTCGTGGCGTTGCAAGCCGATTGCCAATATTTCCCGAATGGAATAAAGCATCAGCATTGCGTTTGCAATCATCCATATTATTACCGTGAATGTTTACTGATTTGAATTCACCGCCGAACGTGCCTGATGACCCTATGACATTATCGGTATCATAGGTTATTTTAGAAAACTCTTGTAGCGGTTCCTGTCTTTGATGCAAGGGAAAATCCCTTAGACTAAGATTGTGGTTTGAACCCAGTAACTCACCGGCCGCAGAATTGTTAAAGCCTTGCGAGTTTAACGGTGATGATTGACCGCCGGGGGCTACTTGATTTTTTGCCCTACGATCAACGCCCGCATGAAAATGACAAGATCCGCAAGCCATTCCATCGCTTCCGACGTTGGTATCCCAAAACAGGGCTTTTCCCAATGCAATGGCGGCTTTTTTATCGACTACAATTGGATTTGAGCCATCCAATAACCCCGGAACTTCTGGTATCGGTAAATATTTTAAACTGATAGGCATTGGCCCAAGGGCCAAAGTAGGAGGGCTGGAATTATTTTGCGTTGACTCAACCGCCAATGCACTCTCACTGAAGTGATAGAGTGACAACAAAAATACAAATAAAACCGTTAGGCTATAACGAAAAAAAGACATTGTTTTTGTCCAAGATGCCTTATGGGGCATCCTAAATACACTTTTAAAGCCTAGGTCGGGCATAAACAACATGCCCGACTTAGCTAACGATCAGATTTATTTACACCCTGCCTTGGCAAACCAAGTGACTGCGTCTCCCTGATCCTGTTGGGCACCATCGGCCACTTGATAATACACATGGTTATCGGCAGCGGATATTCCTAAATAGGAATTAGTCGTTGGGTAGTACCGATAGTAGAACTTTGTCGATGACGTTTGAGAGACTGATCCAGCCGGTGCAAATAGCTGAGCGTAGGTTTTTTCTGCCCAGTCAAACAAGCAATCCGCAGGTGCTATCGGAGCAGACGAGACCTTAACATCTATCGGTGTGTTAGTACTACTCGTCATTGTCCCACCTACGAAGATAGTATAATTACCCGGCACTAAACTATTCAAAGTTAAGGTGCCGTAGACTAACCCCCCAGACGTGAAAACGTTGCCAAAAACAGCAGATTCATAAAGGTTGTCAATACTCAGATCATCAGCACCCGCTTTAATCCTATCGCCATAAGCATTGGTATAGCTGACACCCGAGGCATTCACATAACCTAGTGTTTCAACGATGCCATTAGTCGTGGTATTTCCTGGCAATGAATTAGTGACCGTAACATCAGTCGCCCAGATAATACCCGCCATGCCCGCCTGAGCAATCTGATTGAAGCCATGAATAGCCCCATTAGTAAAATTGGCAGGTGTAGTGCCGGTGACAACGCCTGTGAAAGGCGCGGAAGTTCTATATACAGTAAAACCAGGCGAGTTAGTCGGGGCTGACGACGCTGTAACCGTGACATTAGTCGTAGTGGGTACGTTGAAACTGAGCCACGTACCCTGCATTCCCCAGGCATTATTGTTTAGTGCAGGGTTACTCGTATACGCATTCTTGTTGGCGTTGGCAGCAATGGATTGAATGCTTGTCCCCGGATCGAGCGTATTGTCATTATTAACCCATTTCCCTTCCCATCCCGCAGCAGATGCTATTGATGCACAGGTTAAACTCACTGCTGTAACAGCAACTTTAAAAGAAAACCGAATAGTCAATGTTTGTATCTCCAAATTAGTTAAAAACATGGTCAAAAAAACTAATGGCAAAGCGTTGATACCCGTCAATTTCTGAAAAACTCACTAACCGGGAACACAAACTTGGCACAAACTATATAGGCAATAGAATCGCGCATGAATGATCACGGATAATGGAATGTTTTTGGGAAACTGATCAGGATATCGATAATTGCCACAATTATTAATTTACATTCATAATGTGTGCCAATAGAAAAAAGCGCAATGAATTAAGCGAGTTACAATCTATTCATCTGATTTAACGAGGAGAACCGATGAAAACAATGAGTCATATCACACAGATATGCGTCAAATAACACATTGATTTAATGGATATCAAAATCTATCATACTAACCCAATATGGGAATTGCTGGTTCGACAAACGGATATTGCCCAGGCGGTCAATTATCAAGCCCGGCAAGTGATAACAACCGACAAACCAACCTACGTGATTGCAAACTTGGCACCTACCAAACCGCCACGCCACATTACCCAATCGCTTACGAAACAAATGATATGCGTTCTATGACTGTCAGCACTGACACCTCACAGAGTAAAACACTGATGGACTATATCTCGGTTCAAAACCTTGTGGCTAGGCAACGCAACAGGCTATGGCAAGCCGAGGGCATGGCTTATCTATTGGCGATACTTGCCCACTTTGCCGTCTTGCAAATCTATAAGACGATGCCCCCACGGTCCCCGGAATCAGAGTTGACCATCATTGAGGCGAGGCTAATCGTTGAAACCCCGCCAGCGGCCTCGGCTCCAGCCGCAGTCGCCCCCGAACCACCGAAGGTGGAGGCCAAACCTCCACCCCCTATCCCGAAACTGGAAAAGCCCATTCCCAAAAAAATCGTCAAACCGATTTTGGAACCGAAACCTGCGGCAAAACCGAAGCCCATACTCAAACCTGTGGCCCGGCCTTCTCTAAGGGCAAGGCAGGAACTGCCGGAAGAAGCCGAATCCAGGCCATCGCCAGTCCATGAGCCTGCCTATGAAGCGCCGTCCGCGCCGGTGGAAGCCCCGAGGGCGGTGCATAGGACTCCACCCGTTCAAGCGGTCCCTGCGGAAAGCACCGAATACCATCCAGGCCACGTCAGTGGCTTTGGCAGAAACAACTACCCAAGGGCGGCTAAAGAAAGGGGATGGGAGGGAACGGTCACATTAAAAGTCCATATCCGATCTGACGGAGACATCGGCGAAGTGATCGTGGTCGGCAGTTCAGGCCATGACATGCTGGACGAGGCGGCTGTGGACATGGTCAAGGAAGCCCACGCCAGTCCCGCCCGTCGGGGCGACAAGCCGGTGGATTCCTGGGTGGTCGTGCCTTATCGGTTTCACCTTGAACATTAATCTATTAAACAATCCAATCAAGACTAGGCATTTCGAATGATTGAACTATCCTCCTCCGATATCGTTAAATACACCTTATGGATTTTGATTTCCTTCTCCGCGATCACTTGGGGCATTATCTTCTTTAAAAGCTGGGTGTTCTGGATGGTAGGCAGGGACAACAACAACTATGGCAAGGCGTTTTGGAAGGCCGCCGACTTGCGGGAGGCGTCTTTGGCGGATCAAGAAAGAAGCGCCATGGGCCGCATTGCGGGTGCGGGCTTCAATGTGTTGAACGACACCCGCGGCAACGACTCCCGCCCGCTGGAA
>CAIWDB010000162.1 GCA_903911305.1 uncultured Methylococcaceae bacterium
GAGGTCCACCGCGACACCTTGGGGTTCAATGAGGCATTGCGCTCGGCACTGCGTGAAGACCCGGATATTATACTCGTGGGCGAAATGCGCGACTTGGAAACCATTCGCCTAGCCCTGACCGCGGCGGAAACCGGGCATCTTGTGTTCGGCACACTGCACACCAGTTCGGCGGCAAAAACCATAGACCGTATTATCGACGTGTTTCCAGCGGCGGAAAAGGACATGATTCGTTCGATGTTGTCTGAATCGCTGCAAGCGGTCATTTCCCAGGCGTTGATGAAAAAAACCAGCGGCGGACGGACAGCCGCTTGGGAAATCATGATAGGAACACCCGCCATCCGCAATTTGATCCGTGAAGCCAAAATCGCGCAAATGTACTCCGCCATTCAAACTGGACGCAAAGATGGAATGCAAACCTTGGACCAGCACTTGGACGAGTTGGTCACCAAGGGCTTGATTACCCGCCAAATTGCCCGAACCAAAGCGGTCAATAAGGCTGCATTTTGACCTATAACAATTGACCGAGGGTATACGCGATGGAAATCAATTCATTACTTATGCTGATGGTGGAGAAAAAGGCATCCGACTTATTCATCCTTGCCGGAAAAGAACCTTGCCTTAAAGTTGACGGTTCCATTGAAACCCTGTCCAAGGTGAAGCTGACCCCTGAGCAGTCGATGGAATTAGTCACCAGCATCATGACACCCAAGCAATTGGAAGAGTTCAATAGAACCAAGGAGTGCAACTTTGCAATCAGTGAAGAAGACTTAGGGCGTTTCCGCGTCAGTGCATACATTCAACGCGATACGGCAGGCATGGTGTTGCGCCGCATCAGCTTGAACATACCGACGGTGAAGGATTTAAACCTGCCGCCTATCATCAATGAATTGGCAATGGTCAAGCGCGGCTTGATCTTGTTCGTAGGGGCCACTGGCACGGGCAAATCGACTTCATTGGCGGCTATGATCAAATACCGCAATGAAAATTCCAAAGGCCATATCATCACCATTGAAGACCCCATGGAATACATGCACCCCCATGCAGGATGCATAGTCAGCCAACGAGAAGTTGGCATTGACACAGAATCTTATGAAGTTGCATTGAAAAACACCTTGAGGCAAGCACCCGATGTGATACTGATCGGTGAAATTCGCACGAGGGAAACCATGCAGCACGCCATCACATTCGCTGAAACTGGCCACCTGTGCATCAGCACACTACACGCCAATAACGCTAGCCAGGCGCTAGATCGCATCTTGCATTTCTTCCCCGAGGAAATGCATTCGCAACTACTGATGGACCTATCTTTGAATCTGAAGGGCATAGTTGCCCAGCAATTAATTGCCCGGTCGGATGGTAGGGGCCGTTATCCTGCTGTGGAGATACTTATCGCCACTCCGTTGATTTCAGATTTAATTCGCAAGGGTGAAATTCATAAGCTGAAGGAGTTGATGAAAAACTCACGCGAACATGGCATGCAGACATTCGACCAAGCATTGTTCGACCTTTACACCATGGGAAAGATCACTTACGAGGATGCCCTACATTCCGCCGACTCACAAAACGAAGTTCGCTTAATGATCAAACTAGGCGGCGCAAGTGGAGGTAGGGATCAACACTCATCTCCCCCCCCTCGTTTTGCTTTGGAAAATGAAGGGGAGGAACCCTCTATATTGAACGAGCGATAGGCCAATCATGCAGACGGCAAAGAATCAAACTGCTTGGTTTGAAATCTCGGTTGAAACACTGACGACAACCCAAGCCGAAGCGGAACTTGCCGAACTGGCAGAAACCCTTCATCGGCACGATGAGCTATACCACGGTAAAGACCAGCCGGAAATCTCCGATGCGGACTATGATGCGTTAGTGCGCCGAAACCATGCCATCGAAACGCGATTTCCTGAACTGGTTCGCGTTGACAGCCCGTCCCGCCGAGTCGGGGCAACCCCCTCCAGTGGTTTTCGTAAGACCAAACACAGTGTGCCAATGCTGTCATTGGGTAATGCCTTCGACCAACAGGACATACGGGATTTTGTAGACGGGTTGCGCAATTTCATGCGCGAACTCAACGACCCCGCCATGCCCATCGAACTGGTTGCCGAACCCAAAATTGACGGGCTGTCATTGTCTATCCGTTTTGAAAATGGGCAACTGATCTCTGCGGCAACCCGTGGCAATGGCACAGAAGGCGAAGATGTAACGGAAAATGTGCGAACCATTGTCGATATACCGAAAACGTTGTTGGGAGAGGACTGGCCAAACCTAATTGAAATTCGTGGTGAAGTTTACATGAGCGATGATGACTTTTTGACGCTCAATGCCCGTCAATCCAGTTTAGGGGAAAATACTTTCGCCAACCCACGCAACGCGGCAGCGGGTAGCCTGCGTCAACTCGACCCTGCCATGACAGCACAGCGTCCTTTGCGTTTTTTTGCCTATGCGTGGGGCGAAGTTTCCGAGCCATTCGCCAAAACCCAGTGGGAGGCTAGGCAAAAATTGTTGGCTTGGGGGTTCAAACTCAATCAACCCGCCCGTCATGTCAGCGTTACCGGTGGGGACTTTGCAGAACTCTTCGGCTATTACGACGATATACAGAATAGAAGGGCTGGACTCGGTTTTTCGATTGATGGCATTGTGATTAAAGTGAACCGGCTCGATTGGCAATCCCGTCTAGGCTTTGTCAGCCGGTCTCCACGTTGGGCGATTGCATGGAAGTTTCCACCCGAACAAGCCGTGACCGAAGTTTGCAGCATTACCGTTCAAGTGGGGCGCACCGGGAAAATCACCCCCGTTGCCAATCTAGCACCTGTCAGTGTCGGCGGTGTGATGGTTTCACGAGCGACCTTGCACAATCAAGATGAAATTGAGCGTAAAGACATTCGTGAAGGTGACGCCGTCGTCATTCAACGGGCAGGCGACGTGATTCCCCAAGTAGTGGGCGTAGTCTTGGAAAAACGACCTGTATCCAGTCTGCCTTATCAATTCCCCGGAACCTGCCCGGAATGTGGCGAACCTTTGGTGCGAAATGAGGGCAAGGCCGACACTTTCTGTGTCAACGGATTGAACTGTCCCGCCCAAGCCATGGAGCGGCTTATTCATTTTGTCTCCCGTGACGCCTTCGACATCGAGGGTTTGGGCATCAAAAATATTGAACTATTTTTTGCCAACGGATTAGTTCGCAGCCCAGTGGATATTTTCACACTGGAAGCCAGGGATGGCGAGAATCAGCCCCGGTTGCGCGAATGGGAGGGATGGGGCGAATTGTCCGCCCGAAAGCTTTTCGATGCCATTGAACGGCAGCGCACAATTCCACTGGATCGTTTTATCTTTGCGCTCGGCATTCCCCAAGTGGGACAAAGCACGGCCCGCCTATTGGCACGCCATTATTTGAGTCTGGGACATTGGCGGGACTGTATGGAACTAGCAGAAAACCAAACTTCAGAAGCGTATGAAGAATTGGTTTCGATCAATGGCATGGGTCAAAACATGGCAGAGGATATATTGAATTTTTTTCGCGAAACGCAAAACCTTGAGGTATTGAACCAGTTGACACTTCCACAAAATGGCAAAAACCCTCTGCTGTCAGTCACCGACTTTACCCCTGCTGCATTGACTTCAGCCATAGCAGGGAAAACCGTGGTTTTCACGGGAACCTTGGAGACACTAAGCCGAAACGAGGCAAAAGCCCGCGCTGAGTCATTGGGGGCCAACGTTGCAGGCTCGGTGTCAAAGAAAACGGACTATGTCATCGTGGGGGCGGATGCGGGTTCCAAGGAAAAGAAGGCCCGTGATCTCGGCTTGAAAATCCTATCCGAGCAAGAATGGTTGGCATTAATTGGCGAGTAAGGCTTTTTTGGAGCATCGAGGCTTGCTTTGACACTCGGGTATCTTGAAATACCTCGCACTTCGACAAGCTCAGTGCGAACGGTTTCAGTAAAATCAATCTCTTCCGTTCGTGCTGAGCCTGTCGAAGCATGAACATAAGCGGTTTTTCGAGGTTCCCACTCCATCTTCTTTGGAACGCATCATCAGCCGTCGTTTTGCATTGCAGCGATAAGACGGTTGACTTCTTGTTTTAATTGGACAATCAGCGAATCGGCTGAATCAATAACACCCGATTTTGCCTTGCGTTCCACTTCTGCGGCAAGTGCAACCACTTTCTTGGCATGAAAATGTCCAGACATGCCTTTAAGGGTATGGGCGGCAGTGGCAATGGCAGAAGGGGGCTGGGGAGACTCTGCCGTACCCATCGACTTGATCAAATTGCCAGCCTCGTTAATAAACAAAACTTTTAATTCTTCAAGTAATTCCAAATCACCGAGAGCGGTTTGCAAAGTGGCTTGGTAATCCCAAATGGGTTCTTCTGTCATATCAATCTCCAATTTTTCTTTTTTGTTTTCCTCTTGGCTATTCGTGCCAGGCTTGGACAGCCATTGGGCCAGGGCACGTTCAAGTTCTTTGAACGACAAAGGCTTGGTCAAATGTTCGTCCATGCCGGCTAGAGCACTTTTTTCAGCATCGCCTTGGATGGCACTGGCTGTCAACGCGACGATTGGGGTTCTAGGCAAACCCAAATTCAGTTCTCTTTCCCGTTGCGCCCGAGTCACTGAATAACCATCCATGATTGGAATCTGGCAGTCCATGAACACGAGGTCGAAAATGTTTTCTTCCAGTTCTTTCACGGCTTCGGCTCCGTTATTTGCCACTCTCGCCGTCAACCCGAAACGTTCCAGCATTTTTAACGCTACACGCTGGTTCACTAGGTTATCTTCAACCAATAGCAAACGTTTGCCGGTAAATTGGGGTAACACTGTTTGGTTCATAGTTTCCCTTTGAGGACGATTGACTGCCTCTAAACCCAGCAGAGCAGTCATGGCATTGAATAATTGAGACTGTCGAACTGGCTTGTTTAAAGAGATTACCTTGTCGGCTTTGCCTACGCCAGACTCTGCAACATGGTTGGATGAGCATAATAGTATACAAGGCAAACCACCCATTCCTGTAGTGGCGGCAACCTCGCGAATGACGTCTTGCCCATCCATTCCGGGCATGAATTGATCCAATATGGCCAAATCGAACGGCTTGCCTTGTTGTTGGGCTGTTTTGAGCATGGCCAAGGCTTGACCACCACTGCTGGAGGCTGCCACATCAACACCCCAACTTTTCAGAAAACTTTCCAGGATGTCAAGATTGGTTTTATTGTCATCCACAATTAGCACATGCTGCCCCCTCAAATCCAATGTTTCAGTCTGGCATTTGGGGATAGGCGTTTTTGCCAACCTGACAGTGAAACTGAATGTCGAACCATGATTCGGCTCACTGGTCACCGCAATGCTGCCTCCCATTAGTTCCACTAGACTCTTGGATATTGACAAACCCAATCCAGTGCCTCCAAATCGGCGTGTTGTCCCGTGCTCGGCTTGTTCAAAAGGCATAAACAGGCGGTTCAATTCCTCAGCCTTCATGCCAATCCCAGTGTCCTTGACGCTAAAGCCAACCAAAACTTCCGCTTCGCCCTCTTCAATACAGGTTGCCTCCACTGACACTTCGCCTTGCAATGTGAACTTGACGGCATTACCGATTAAATTGATCAGAACCTGCCGCAATCGCGTCGCGTCGCCACAAACATCGGCAGACATGCCCGGTTGGACGAAACAATTGAGTTCCAGGCCCTTGGCCTGTGCTGCAACTGCCATCAACGAACAAACATTTTCGCAACACTCAGCCACATTGAAATTAACCTTGTCGAGCTGAAATTTCCCAGCTTCGATTTTGGAAAAATCCAAAATGTCATTGATGATCTCCATCAATGCAAGGGCGGAATGCCTCGCCGTGTCTAACATTTCTCCTTGCTCAGGATTCAGTGGAGTGCCAAGCAACAGCTCGACCATCCCAAGCACTCCATTCATGGGCGTGCGGATTTCATGGCTCATATTGGCTAAAAACTCACTTTTTGCCTGGTTTGCCTTGTCCGCAACCAATTTGGCTTTCTGTAATGCCTGCTCGACCGCTTTTTGCTCGGTGATATTTTGGGCAATTCCCAAATAACCAATTATCTCATCCTCCTCTGACTTGATCTGGGTAACGACCAATGAAACCCAAATGCTCAAGCCTTCTTTACAAATATAAGTCCATTCACGCACCTCCTGTCCGCGTATATCGGGGATTGCGGTAAACACTTGAAAACCAGCCACTGGCAAACCAAGTTGCTCACTTAACTCTCGTTCCCTCGCATCTATCTCATCCTGTATATGAAACATCGTCGGCGATTTTTTGCCAACCACCTCTTCGGCAGAATAGCCCAACATGCGCTCTGCCCCACGGTTGAATAAGGTTATCATTCCTTTAGGATCGGTTGAAATGATAGACACCTCGGAAGCGGCAGCCAGCAAATCCTGATAGGATCGGTTGAGCGACTGTACCGCCTTTTCGTTGGCAATCCGTTCCGTGACATCAATGCAGGAACCGATATAACCGACAAACACCCCACCGTCGCCCACTAAGGGGGCACCGGTATCAACCATCCAACGGTATTCGCCATCATGCCGCCTCAGACGGTACTCCATGCGAAACGGTTCTCGACGGTCAAAATGACTGACATAGTAATCGAGGCAATACTGATAATCTTCAGGGTGGACACCTTCCGCCCAGCCATTCCCTTTCTCCTGTTCAATCGTCCTACCGGTGAAGTCATGCCACACTTGATTAAACCAATAACATAGCTTGTCCACGCCAGAGAGCCAAATCAACACAGGAGCCGCATTCGCCAAGGTGCGAAAACGTGACTCGCTTTCCCTTAAGGCAATTTCCGTCTTTGCCCGTTCGTCAATCTCTAGCCGCAAACGCTTATTGCTGTTGCCCAAGTCAATTGTCCGCTCGGCAATTAACGATTCCATGCTCATGGTTTTGCCCGTCAATAGCAAAAGAAACCCCCCAAAAACCCCACAAAACAACATGCCCCCCGCTAAAACAAACCAAGTGAACCAAGCTTGGCCAAAATCACTTGAATCGCCAGATATGGAGAACTGCCAGATTCGCCCACCCACTTCGATGCGTCGCAATTGAAACAGCGATCCAAAGCGGGTAAATCCGTCTTCCTCATAAAACACCTTCCCTTGGCCGTCTGAACTGACATCCTGAATGCGGAGATGCAAAAACCCCTTCCGATTTCCCAATTTTCCCATGGCATTGTTGACCAAATCCCGAATCTGCAACACACCGATTACAGCACCAATGAAATTTTCACGCCTGCCTTCTACGGAATTCAGGTCGCCACCTCTTTTGTAAACAGGGAGAACCATCAACACATTCAGTTTATCGGTCTCGTCCTGCACCAGTTGGATCGGTGGGGTGATGGAAATTTTATTGAAGTCTCGCGCTTTTCGAATGGTTTCAGCGCGCATAGGCTCGGAAAACAGGTCATAACCCAAAGCAGGACGATTGGAAACGAGCGGATTGATAAAAGCCACCGGCAAATACACATCACGCTGCAAAGCTTGAATGATCCGCCCTTGGGCATCTCTTTCACTTATTCCGTTTCCGGGTCGGTCACATAGCACCCCGTCCTGAACCAAAGAATTGCGCTGACTTTGACTGATTAACTTTGCCCATTCCAAGGCTTGGAAATCATTGCGATGTAGAAAAAGTTCGTCCGTAAATAATTTCAACTCACTACAGTTCACTTCTTTGGAAGCATCGAACAAGCCTTTTATTGCCGAGAGGATGACGGTGAAATCTTGTAGGCTGGATTCAATCGAATAGGTTGCCGAATCCACCAGACTGATAAACTCATGACGCTTGCGCAAATGATCATTGGCCCTGACCCAAACGAAAATAGAGATAGCCAAAGCAAAGCACAACAAAAGTGGCAGAGCAACAGTAAACCATCGAGGAGACCATATCGAACGGGGCTGGCCGAAGGCAATCAGCATGAGTGGAGTGAAGATCAAGCCCCCTAAGGTATCCCCAACCCACCAAGTCACCCAATTGATTGCAAAGCCTGGAAGTGACAATTTGCCCGCTAGAAGCAATAGGCAAGTCCCGAACGAGGCGCTGATGCAGCAACCCACTGGACCCGCCAACAGAAGAAACCTTGTCACATTTTTAGGTTCATTCAAGAGAGAGGGGAAACCTGCCCACCGCCGAATCAAAGAGGCTACAATACCAGACTGTAACAACACACCGACAACAATGCCAGCCGGAAGCAATATTTCCAACCATGTCATGGAGCCATTTAATATAATTTGGGCATTGGCAAAATAGGCACCCAGCGCTATCCCTAGCAAGGACTTGTTACCCCAGATCAAAACTGCCCCAAGCGCAACGCCCGCCGGCGGCCAGACTGCTGACCCATATACAGGTGGCGCACTCAGCAAATGCCCAAGCGAAGCTGACAACCAATACGCCAAGGCAACGAGAAGGATTGCGCCTAATAATTTGAGTGATTCAGGCATACCCATTTTCATTGGATTTTTAGGGTGGTTCGATAAATCCATAATTCAATTGAGGTATGAAGTTTTATGCCTGAAAAAGTGTATGATTTTACACTAACCAATTCACTCTAACCTTTATGAATGGCGCGATTTGCAATTTTTAGCAGCACATTTTAGGCTAATCACTGATGTTAAGCAGCGGCCTAGGATTGGAGCGTCAAAGCTTGCTTTGACAGGCGAAACAAGTTTCGCA
>CAIWDB010000163.1 GCA_903911305.1 uncultured Methylococcaceae bacterium
CAGCACACGACAGGAGTGTCCCGCAAACTCACGCATCCGGTGCGGATGGCGATTCGTCCAATGCGGAGCGCCGGACATCGACGCATGGGAAGCCTGACATTTGGGCGCAAATGGAAAAGGTGGCGGACAACAGGGGAATCCTCCTTGACCGCGCGACGGCAGGCAATGCTTCAGGCCATTCCAACCATGCCCCGAGCAGTTGGGGTGACATCCTCAAGAACAATGTCGGGAAAATGCCTGCCGCACCTGTCCCGCCGTCTGTCCCGGCGGTAGACGCTGTGAAAAAGCAGATCAACGATAAAGGCACGGGTCAAGCAGCCGCAGAGCATTACGATGCCATGGGCGGTGGCATGGCGAAGAGTGTACCCAACTTTGAAAGGGCTTTGGGGACGGAAGGGGGAGTGCTTGGCGAGGCACTAAATGATTTATTGCCAAAAAACATTCTGAGCGGGATAAAAGACCTTGGAGGTGCTGTCAGGGAAAATGTATTGCCATCCAACGACAAGAAATAAGACGGCTGAGCGGTTTTTTTGGAGCAGATGTTGAGTTGAAGCCGATAATCAGCTATAAAATATGGAATATCATTTTAAGTTGGTTAGAAACACTATGAGCACATGGACAATTGAACAATGGGTTGCCGTCGCAATAGTGTGGACATGGGGGACATTATTATCGGGCAAGCTGCGTGGAATCTTAGAAGGTTTCTTTCAGGCCAAGATACTTGCCATTTATCCGCATTACCACTTCACGCGATGTCACAGGGGAATCCCTGCATGGCTAGTGGGTGCGGCATGTGTTTGGGTTATGACCCGGTATGAAAAAATCATGCTGGATTTTCTTTATCTTGATGACCCTTTTTTAACTAGATTGATATCTGTCTGTTTGCTATCGTTAATATTGATATTCTTCTTAACCTACTTCGGCTGGCTACTGCCAAACCAGTTCCGCATCGCGGGAACCGTAGCCGATGCCACAGCAATGCGGTGGAAGTCGATGAAGCCTTATGAGGATTGATTTCAATCGAGAAGACGCCTTGCCAGCAAAGTCTGCATATCGCGCCGACCGTCTGCAATCAAGTAGATGACGACTTGCTTTTCCATGGCACGGTAGATCACCCGATAAGGCTTGAAGAATACCTGCCGGTATTCGCGGATGCCCAGTGCCAGCAATTCCTTGGGATATACGCCGCGCTCGGGAAAGTTGGCGAGTCCACCTACGACACCCATCAACTGGTCGAGCACATTGTCCGCATTGGACGGCGAATCGAACTCGGCGATGTAGTTGTAGATTTCTTCGATGTCCCGTTCCGCAGCCTCGGTGATTAGTACGTCGTATTGCATCAGGCGCCGGCTTTCTTCGCACGGAGCCGCTCAACCACGGCCGCAACCGGCTTTAGCTTGCCTTCTTCAATTTCGCGGTTGCCGTGTGCCAGAATCTTTAGCAGTGCCAGCGTCTCCTGGGTTTCTTGGTAGCTGGCGATATCTTGGATCACGGCTTTGGCCTCGCCGTTTTGCGTAATCACCATGGGTTCGCGCCGTTCGGCAAGTTGCAGCAGGACTTCGTCCGCATTGGCCTTTAAGTAGCCGATGGGGTTGGTTTTGGACGATTGATGCATGGAGGGTATTCCTGTCTTGGGTGTGACTAAATCTAGCGCTTTAGCAGTTTAAGCGCAAGTGCCGAAAGTTGACCAGTTGCCAATGCGGTCGGTTCTGCCCCTGTTCCGAATACTGCAACTCGGTATTCCGGGCAGTTTACAAGACCTTGGAGGAGCGGTCAGGGAAAAGTCTTGCCATCCAACGACAAGAAGTAAGATGGAGGGCTGTGCTTTTTTGGTATCGCTGTTGAAGTGAAGCCGATAATCAGATATAAAATATAACATATCAATTTATGAAACACCGTATAGACCCCAAAATAGACTGCGTATTCAAGGCATTGCTAGGCTCGGAGGAAAACCGCAATCTGCTCATCCACTTCCTCAATGCCATATTGACCAGCGATTTGACTGCGCCGATAACCGAAGCGGAAATACTCAATCCCTACAACGACAAGGAATTTCTCGATGATAAACTCAGCGTGGTGGATGTAAAAGCCAAAGACAGCGAAGGACGG
>CAIWDB010000164.1 GCA_903911305.1 uncultured Methylococcaceae bacterium
CACGGGCGAAATCGAACGGGTGTCCACTGGCGGCTTGTAGACACAGAGGTTTTCGCCGAAGGCCCGCATCCACGGATGATCTTGGTAAAACTGCTGGCGTCCGGTCAAGGTGCGCCACGGGATGCGCTCGTGGACATTGGTATAGCCGGCGGTGTAGCTGACATGCTCGGATTCCAAACCGCTCCAAGTCGGCGAAGAGATTATCTTGCGCGGCTGTGCCTGTATATCGCGGAAGCGGATTTTGTCGTCTTCGCGGGGCTTGGCGAGATGGGTGTGGTCCAAGCCGGTGTTCTTGCCCAAGGCTTCCCAAGCCTTCACCGCGACCTGTCCGTTGGTCTCCGGGGCCAGCATCAACACCACTTCGGCGGCATCAATGTCGGATTCGATGCGCGGCAAGCCAAAGCTGATGCCCTCACAGGTGACGGTGCGGTTCAGTTCGGCCAGTTGCTTGACCTCGGCCTCGGTATTCCAGCTTATGCCCTTGCCGCCGTTGCCAATTTTGGTCATCAACGGCCCTAGCGAGGTGAACATTTTGTAGACATTCGGATAATCCCGCTCGACGACGGCGAGTGTTGGCATCGTCTTGCCCGGTATCGGCTCACATTCGCCCTTTTTCCAATCCTTCACATCCAGTGCTTGAGCCAGTTCTCCCGGTGTGTCGTGCAGCGTCGGCACGGTGACTATATCCTTTTCGATGCCTAAATGTCCCGGCACCAGTTCGGAGAATTTCCGCGCCAAGCCTTTGTAAATGTCCCAATCCGAACGCGACTCCCAAGCCGGATCGACGGCGCGGGATAGCGGATGAATAAACGGATGCATATCCGAAGTATTGAGGTCGTTTTTCTCGTACCATGTCGCCGTCGGCAACACGATGTCCGAATACAGGCAAGTGGTGGACATGCGGAAGTCCAGCGTCACCAGCAAATCCAACTTGCCCTCGGCTGCGGTCTCATGCCAGACGACTTCTTCGGGTTTGATGCCGCCTTCCGCCCCTAAATCTTTGCCTTGAAGCCCATGGTTAGTGCCGAGCAGATATTTCAGGAAATATTCATGGCCCTTGCCGGACGAACCCAATAAATTGGATCGCCAAACAAACAGATTGCGTGGGAAGTTCTGTGGGTTGTCCGGGTCTTCGCAAGCGAATTTCAATGCGCCAGATTTCAATTGTTCGGCAACATATTCCGCCGGATTCTTACCCGCCAGCTCGGCCTGTTTGGCGACATGCAAAGGATTCGCGCCAAGCTGCGGCGCGGAGGGTAGCCAACCCATGCGCTCGGCGCGGACGTTGAAATCGATCAAACTTCCCGACCAGTCTTTGGGGTTGGCCAACGGCGAGAGGATTTCATTGACGCTCAGTTTTTCGTAACGCCATTGGCTGGTGTGGCTGTAAAAGAAGGATGTACTGTTCATCTGCCGGGGCGGACGCTTCCAATCCAGCGCAAAAGCCAACGGTAGCCATCCGGTTTGCGGACGCAGTTTCTCTTGACCGACATAATGCGACCAGCCGCCGCCGGACTGACCCACGCTACCGCACAGCATCAGCATATTGATGATGCCCCGGTAGTTCATGTCCATGTGATACCAATGGTTTAGCCCTGCGCCTAGGATCACCATGGATTTGCCCTGGGTCTTCTCGGCATTTTCGGCAAACGCACGCGCCACCTCGATGACTTGGCTTCGGCTGACCCCAGTGATTTTCTCCTGCCAAGCTGGGGTGTAAGGCACATCTTCATCAAAAGAGCTTGCGACATTGCCGCCGCCTAGCCCTCGATCAATGCCGTAATTGGCGACCAACAGATCAAACACGGTCGCCACACAAACTTGCGAACCATCAGCCAAGGTGATTTTTTTGACGGGTACGTTACGGCGTTGAATCTCATCATGGGTGGAACAAGTGAAATGTGGATGCTCGGACCCGCCGAAATAGGGAAAACCCATCGAAACGACTTCATCGTGGTCGTCGATTAAGCTCAAACGCAACCGCACCGATTGACCATCGGCAGTTTTTTGTTCGATATTCCATTGCCCGGTTTCGCCCCAGCGAAAACCTATTGAACCCTTCGGAACCACGATGTTGCCGCTGGTTTCATCGACGGCAACAGTTTTCCAATCCGGGTTATTGGCTTGACTTAAGTTACCGTCAAAATCGCTGGCGCGTAGGAATCTATCCTGAACATAAACGGCATTCTGCTCTTGCAATAAAACCAGATTTGGCAGATCGGTATTTTCGCGTACATACTGGGTAAAATACTCACTCTGCCGCTGAATATGGAACTCTTTTAATATCACATGACCCATTGCCATCGCCAAAGCCGCATCCGTGCCTTGTTTGGGATGCAGCCAAACATCGGCAAATTTGCTGGCTTCGGAATAATCCGGGCAAACCGTCACAATCTTAGTGCCTTTATACCGCACCTCGGTCATGAAATGGGCATCCGGAGTGCGCGTTTGCGGCACATTGGAACCCCATAGCATGATAAACCCGGAGTTATACCAATCG
>CAIWDB010000165.1 GCA_903911305.1 uncultured Methylococcaceae bacterium
ACCCATTCCCCACAATTTTTGGATGCACTGACTGAAGCCAAACCCACTACTACCGTGGCATTATGGGAAAATGGCGAAACCATACTTCGCACCTTACCTAAAGACGAACTTGAGTATTGGCTAAAAGGATATTCTCTGGGCGCACTATTTAGGTCTGGGACGCTGGAACAAATGGGATGAAGTTTATTTTATTTGTCGAAGGTGATACGGAAAAAAAAGTACTGCCACCATTTTTAAAAAAATGGCTTGATCCGCAATTACCCCAACGTGTGAAAATTGATTATGAATATTTTCAAGGGTGGTCAGAGTTAGTCAAAGATGCTGCCAGTAAAGCAAAATTTCATTTGAATGGTCCCAAGCAGAATGAAATAATTGCTGTCATTTCCTTGCTTGATCTTTATGGCCCAAGCTTTTATCCATCCCATTTATCTACATCGAATGAAAAGTACGATTTTGGCAAGAAGTTCATGGAGGATAAGGTTAAGCATCCGAAATTCTACCAATTTTTCGCAGTACATGAAGTCGAAGCTTGGTTACTAAGTAATCCAGAATTGTTTCCATTGGGAGTTCAAAAAGCATTTTCATCTAAGATTGAATCTCCTGAAACTATAAATTTTATCGAGCCTCCAGCGAAGTTATTGGAGCGACTTTATCCTTTATATAACCGCCGCAAATACAAGAAAGTCACTGATGGTGAAGAGCTTTTTGGCAAGCTCGATCCCGGTTTGGCCTATGCGAAATGCCCCAAGCTTAAAGAGCTTCTGGATAAGATGCTAGAATTGGCTCAAGCAGCCATGCCGAAATGATGTCCTTCCACATTCCGCTGGTTCCCAAGCTCCAGCTTGGGAACCCCTGTATTCAAGCTCCAGCTTGCAATGGCTAGTGAAGCAGAGCTTCAAACACCGCGTTCCCAAGCTGGAGCTAGGGAACAAGTAACAATGCATTCCCAAGTGGGAACATGGGAATGCGTAAAACACGTCCTCCTCCGCCATCCCGCCCCGCGTTATTGGATCGCCTACAGCGGAGGCATGGATTCCCATGTGTTGTTGCATCTTTGCGCGAAATTAAGGGATTGCCATGAATTAGGATACGAATTTCATGCTGTCCATATCCACCACGGCTTGCAAACAGCCGCCGATGCTTGGGCCGAACATTGCGCCCAGGTGTGCCGCGAATTAAATATGCCTTTTTCGGCAATCAAAGTGGATGCCAGCGCCAAGCCGGGTGAAAGCCCGGAAGAAATGGCTAGGCGGGCGCGTTATCAAGCATTGCGCGAGCATTTGTCCGACAACGATATGGTCTTGACCGCCCAACATCGCGATGACCAAGCCGAAACCCTGTTACTTCAACTCATGCGTGGCGCGGGTTTGGCAGGGTTGGCGGCGATGCCAGAATGTTCACCGTTGGAGCCGGGTTGGCTACTGCGGCCTTTGCTGAATGTTCCCCGCTCGGAATTGCACGGTTACGCCTTGGAGAATGGTTTGCAATGGATTGAAGACCCCAGTAACCAAGATAGTGCGTTTGACCGCAATTTTCTGCGCCGGGAAATCATACCCAAGCTGCAACAACGCTGGCCCGGCTTGAATAAATCATTAAGCCGAACCGCCGGGCTTTGTGCCGAAGCGCAACAACAATTAAGCGATTTGAGCAAGGATTTGTGTCGTTCGGCAATGAATGCAGACGGGCAAAGCTTGCGGGTATCTGTCTTAAACGGTTTCCGCCCTGCCGACCAGCGCTTAGTCCTGCGGGAATGGATGCGGGAGCGGGGATTTAGAATGCCTTCGCAAGCAGTCATTGAAAGAATTTTGCGGGAAGCCATTCCTGCAAAGGTCGATAAGACACCTATAGTCGCTTGGAGTGAGGGTGAGGTGCGACGTTACCGGGATGGTCTTTATTTGATGGTCTCACAGTCTTTCTTTGGTCCCGCAACCGTGCTCCCTTGGGATGGGCAAAGCCATTTGAAACTGCCGGACGAAAACGGTGAACTCACTGCCAAGCTTTCCAGCGGAAAGGGTTTGGACCCAACGGTTTGGAAGGAGGGCAATATCACTGTCCGCTTCAGGCAGGGTGGCGAGCGCTGCCGATTGCCGGGTAGGCAGGGAACCCACGAACTAAAAAAATTGTTTCAAGAAGCGGGCATCCCTCCATGGTTGCGGGAACGGATACCTTTGATCTACATAGGCGGTGAATTGGCTGCCATAGTGGGCGAATGGGTATGTGAACCCTTCGCCAACAAGCACTGGGAGGAGTGCGTTAAATTAAGTTGGCGTAAATGAGGGAAACACAACCCCAAGGAATCCAAAATTATTGAATGTCGGTAGGAAATAAAACGGGTATGGGTTTGGAGTGCAAGGCTTGCCTTGCGAGCGCGCAAGCAGTTCCTCGAAGTATCACTGCCATTAAGTTAGCGTTCGTAGTGCCGCCTTTAGGCGGAAGACAACCACGAAAAGACCGGCTAAAGCCGGAACTACAAACGGTTTTGGCATGACATTTGATTTATGGCAACCTCGCACTCCAAAGTATAAGCTTATTCGCAATCCCCCAATTGCAATAGAGCCGTTTCAAAAGCGCTTTGGTCATCGGGGTTCTTCTTGATATTGGCTTTCAATGCATTCATCTTGTCTTCAGTCGGTTTCAGCCGTTTATTGATGGCATCAAGTTCCGGTCCCAAGGCAGTCAATTTATTCTGATCGTGATGCTGATGGGCGATCAACAACTGGACTTGAATTTTTTTCTTCTCGCATTGCTCCGCGTGGTGTTGCTTGCTCAACTCAATAGCCGTCTGTACATCAGGACTGGCAGCCAATGCCGGCTTGAACAAGGCAAATTGGCTGACAGTAGCGAAAAACAACAGTGTAAAAAAATATCTACCCATGGTTGCCTCATTTAGGGTTGGTTATGGTTAATGACTGAAATTATTACATATCCGTTGCCAAACAGGTCTCTTGAGTGTTTATCATATTCGGCTACCATGCCAACGTGCAAACAAAATGAATGTAGGACTATCACAATCCTAGCGTTCAGCTAAAAAATTGCATATAATAACCGTACATTGCCGAGATGGCGAAACTGGTAGACGCACCAGACTCAAAATCTGGCGTTGGTGACAACGTGCCGGTTCGATTCCGGCTCTCGGTACCAAAACAGGGATTCAAGCAGTCCCAAGCAGTGCAAAAACCCGCGAGTTTAAAGACTTCGCGGGTTTTTTATTGTCCCATGCCGTACCACCTGATACCATCAAATCACAATGATTCTGATGGTACATTTGATGGTATCCGGGCTTTCCTTGTTTCCGATACCATCAATTTAGGGGGAAAGGCTTATGTTGAGTGACATTGTTATCCGTAAAGCCAAGCCACAGGAAAAGCCGTACAAGCTAACCGATGGCAAGGGGCTTTATCTGTTAGTGACTCCCACCGGGGGCAAGCATTGGCGGATGAATTACCGCTATGAAGGCAAGCAAAAGACTATAGCCCTTGGCAACTATCCTGATGTGAACTTAGCCAAGGCGCGGGAAAAGTTGGAAGATGCTAGGCGTATCCTTGCCGATGGCAAAGACCCAATAGCAGAACGCAAGGCGCAAAAAGAAACCATTGAGGGAAAGCTAACAAACACCTTTGAAGCCGTGGCGCGTGAATGGCTGGCAAAGAATGCCGGGAAATGGGCAGAGATTACCCATAGGCACATCAAAGAACGCTTTGAGCAAGCCCTATTCCCTTGGATTGGCTCAAGGCCGATTGCCGACATTACAGCGCGAGAGTTATTGACTACGCTTAACAAGACCGTGGAACGGGGAAGGCTAGACACTGCCACTCGAATTAGATCAGACGCGGGGCGGGTTTTCCGCTATGCCATAGTGACAGGAAGGGCCGAGCGTGATCCGACCGCGGACCTAGCCGGGGCTTTACCCACTAACAAAACAAAGCACCGGGCCACCTTATTGGAACCCAAGGACGTGGCCGCATTGTTGCGGGCCATAGACGGCTATGGGGGAACCTTTGTCACTAGGGCAGTGCTTAAGCTTGCCCCACTGGTTTTTTTGCGACCGGGCGAACTGGCGCGGGCCGAGTGGGCAGAGTTCGACCTTGACGCGGGGGAGTGGCGCATACCTGGCGAACGCATGAAGATGAAAGGCCGGCATATTGTCCCCTTGGCAAGCCAAGCCGTGGACATCTTGCGGGAACTGCACACATTGACCGGCGCGGGGCGTTATGTGTTTCCGGGGGCGCGTTGCCATAGCCAGCACATGAGCGCGGAAACTATCCGGGCTTCATTGGTGCGCATGGGTTACGGGCCGGATAGTGACAACCCAATGACGGCGCACGGATTTAGGGGCATGGCTTCGACCCTGTTACATGAACAAGGCTGGAATACCGACATGATCGAAAGGCAGCTTGCCCATGCCGAGCGCAACAAGATCAAGGCCGCATACAACCATGCGGAACACTTACCGGAACGGCGGCGCATGATGCAAGCTTGGGCCGATTACTTAGACGGGCTTAAGGCCGGGGCGCAAATAATACCGTTTCGTAAAACTTCATAAATCAGAATTGCCGCACCTTATAGTGGACCCCAATTTTCGGACAATCATTTAAGATGGTAGCCTTCGGGAAAACGGGGGTTGTTGTGAGCGAGAAGAAACGCAAGGTTTTCACTGGC
>CAIWDB010000166.1 GCA_903911305.1 uncultured Methylococcaceae bacterium
CGTCCGAGTACCGCTGGAGCGTGGGAACGATAAAATGTTGCAAACCGAACCTCGTTGAGATATAAACATACACATGTTTGTATGTTTATGTGGGGGGTTTCCTGTGTCAGATGCAAATGCCCGTTGGAGTCTGGTTGTCTCCCGCGATACCGATATTGCGCTTCGCCAATTTCTTGCAAACCAAGGAGGCGGACGCAAGGGCGACTTGTCTCGCTTCGTTGAGGAAGCGGTTCGCGCCCATATACTGGATTTAACCGCCGCCGAAGCCAAGCTTGAAAATGCCCGACATTCACAGGCAGAGATTGACGATGCGATTGATGAAGCCTTGGCCTGGGCAAGGCAATAATGCGGGTTGTGCTGGATAGCAACATACTGCTGAGCGCACTCATATCCCCTCATTCGCCGCCGCATCGCATCTATCAGGCATGGCGAAAGGGGGTTTTTGAACTGGTTACGTGTTCCGAACAAATAGACGAAATCCGCCGAGCCAGCCGTTACCCAAAGTTCAAGAATATCCTGCAACCGCACCGCGTCGGGTTTATGCTTAACAACATGCAGAAATCCATGGTCATTGATGCGCTGCCTGATGGTTACGAAGCCGCCGACCCTAACGATGCGTGGCTGTTGGCACTTGCCGATAAGTCGCAAGCCCATTACCTAGTCACGGGTGACAAACGCGCTGGTATCTTGTCGCTTGGCAAGGTCGGAAAAACTCAAATTGCCACGGCTTGCACTTTCTGTGACAAAGTGCTTTAAATCAGTTTATCTTGAACCCTTTGATGGTTCCCATGTTCCAGCGTGGGTTGGAAGGTGATTGGAAAGCCGTTGGTGATGGGGTGCGTGAATTGCGCATTCCTGAAGGGCCGGGCTACCGAGTATACTATGCTTGGCATGACCTAGAAATTGTCATATTGCTTTGTGGCAGCGATAAAGCCACCCAGCATCGTGACATTGAGACAGCAAAACGCTATTGGAGGGAATACCGTGGTAAATGAACAAAATTCTGTCCTTTACAATCCTTTGGATTACTTGAAAACACCAGAGGCGTGTGCCAACTACCTTGAAGCGGCACTCGAAGATGGCGACGAAAGAGTATTATCGTTGGCACTGCAAAATGTCACAACGGCTTTAAGTGCCTCAATGCTATCTGAAACCTTACCTTTGTCGCATCAACAGGAAGATACCCTCCCTTTAAGCCTAGGCGCGTTATTAGATAATCTGCACAAACTTGGGTTTGAACTGTGTATTCGGCCTAAACAGGCGGCTTGAATGTGAAATGCCCGATTTGCAAACACGGTGACACAAAGCTAGGCGTAGTGACTTTCACCTTGGAACGCGGCGATTCGACGATTGTTTTCCGTCAAGTTCCCGGTGAGATTTGCGAAAACTGCGGGGAGTCATTCCACTCAGCCGACATCACCGAAGCTTTATTACGGCAAGCGGAAACGGCGGTAGCTGAAGGTGTTGAAATCGACGTTAGAAAGTTTGCCTTGGCGGCTTGATTCATGCGGCAGATCACATCCCTGTATCCGTCCTTTGAACTGGTTCCCACGCTCCGGTGTGGGAACCCGTCCCCGGACGCTCCGCGTCCGAATACCGCCGGAGCGGTTAAATCCACGTTCCCACGCCGGAGCGTGGGAACGATCAAAACAGAAAGTTTGAATTATCAAAATATTATTTACAATAAAGGTTAGATAAATGTTTGGATTATTTGGCAAGAATAGTAGCAACCTAAAACTGGCGGAATCGAATCTTTATAATGAATTTAACTTCAAACTAGATAAAACGCCTCATAAAGAATCCATAATCCAGAACTTTGAGAGAATAGCAGAGGAAGGAAAGCTTAGCAATGAGGCTCAAACATCTCTTCTTTATAAGCTTGTTATAATGAACTATCTCGGTGCTTGCAAAATCAGGCGTGATAAAGGTCAAATAACAGATTCATCAAAACTTACATGGCTCATTGAGATTGCGGATAGGTCTGTTTATTGGTCAAAAATAGCACCTGACCATATTGAATTGGAACAATTAACTATTGCATTGAATGATAATATTTCTAGATTTTTTGAATCGTTTGGAATATTTTACAGCTTTGAGCATAATAATCTTACAACTATTCTTCTTGATACGCAAACTAAAATATTCAAAATATATGGCGTAACAAATCCAACCAATGCTCAAAAAATGAAAGCATCTGTTTATCTATGTATTTCTGGTATCGCAATTTTGAACGATTTTGGTGGGGGAGATTTGGATCACATTATAGATCAGCTCGTTGAGGAAACTAAAGAACTAACGAAACCACTAGTAATGAAAGTTGGTGAGCTATCAAAAAATAATAAACAACTACATGAAATAATCCAAGATTTACCCGATAGTCTGAACGTTACAGAATCAACAATAATAAACGGTTTGGCTGCATTCGAGGCAATTTATTTTTCTATAGGTAAAGATTTAGTGTTAGATATTCTAAATCATAGCAACGATCCGATGGGTACCCCTGGTTATGCTGCCATAGTGGTAGCAGATGGAATATTTGGTGATGGGAAAATAAAGGAGCATGTTATGGATGTTTCGTTAGCTCTTCTTAGCTTCACGAAGGCAATTGGGGAAAATATTTAAGGACGGAAGGCACAATCGGTGAAGCCAACTCGGTAAGGCGCATTCGTAGGGCGCAATAGCGGCTTTGCCGCGTATTGCGCCGAATGGAATGCGGAATGTGTGCCGAATGATTGGATTCGGCGAAACGGGGCGTTCTCTAATTCGGCGGATACATCCCTGTATCCGCCCTACGTCCCTTGGCTCAAAAGCTTGATTTGATGGAAATGCTTTGGGCTGATTTGAGCAAACAAACCTTGGATTATCCTGCGTGGCATGAAAACCTATTGGCGGAACGGGAAGCCGCATTATTTAATGGTCGATGAACTTTTTCCGATAGGGATAATGCCAAACAAGGAATAGGTCTATACGTCAACTCGATTACAAAATGCTGAAAATGCCATTCAGGATGGATTATCCGCATGGATGAAGATGTTCCGCGTTTGACAACTTGTTTTGTATTGTAGGAGGTTGGCCGTGAAAATATTAGACACCGTAGCCTTGCTTCGGAATTTACCAGAACATAAGCTTTTATCCGGTTCGGTTGGGGTTATTGTGGAAGAATGGCAACCGGGGATATTTGAAGTTGAGTTCTCTGACCTAGAAGGTCGGGCTTACGCCCTAGCCGCAATCAAAGCGGGTGATTTATTGCCATTACATCATTCATTGGTTGAAGCCGCTTAGCACTATAAGTTGAAATCAGCCAAGGATGAGCAGGAATGAAACACTCCAACCGCTGAGCAAGCAAAAAATGTTTGCCACTCCCATTTATTATATTAGGTGAAAAATGCCAACTATTTCAATGTTTTATGGGATTTTAATCCTAATGTATTTTTATGATGACAAGAAACATAGCCGCCCTCATATTCATGCAGAATATGGCGAATACGAAGCATCAATTGCAATTGATGACGGTAGTGTTCTTAGCGGCAGTTTGCCTAAAGCTAAACTTAAACTGGTACAGGCATGGATTGAGATACATCAGGAGGATTTGCTGGTAGACTGGAAACTGGCAGTTGCAGGAGAGCCGGTCTTTAAAATTGATCCACTCCGATAAGTGAGAACCTCACATGGATAAAATCCTCAAAGCCATTCCGCTTGATGATTATAAAGTTGAAATACTAACCAGCAGCGGCATTTCAGGCATATTCGATGTTAAGCCCTATCTGCGGGGCAGTGCTTTCAAGGAACTATCCGAGGAATCCTATTTTCGTTTAGTCCGTCCGGCCCATCATGGGATTATGTGGCCTCACGAGCAGGATTTTAGTGCTGATACGATTATTTGGGATATTCAAAATGCGTAAACATGATGTGCCTATAAACTAGATTTATAAAAAAAATTTACAATGCCAAAACGCTACACTAGCAAAGAATTGATTCGACTGGCAGAGGAGTTTGGTTGGCAGTTGGTCAGCGTAAAAGGCGATCATCATAACTTTAAAAACTCTAATAGTCGGTATATAGTCACCATTGTTCATCCACAAAAGGATGTTCCGGTGGGACGGGCATTGGATTCGGTGAAAAAGATCAGTGGAGACAAAATAATGCGCTATTTAATTGTATTGGAACCAACAGAATCAGGTTTTTCCGTACAAGTCCCTGATTTGGCGATAATGACGCATGGCATTAATATTGACCTAGCAAAGCAAGCTGCCCGAACTGCCATCCGAATCAACCTAGACGCTTATCAAGAATCAGGTCAAGCCATACCGGACAGACTACCGATGGAACAACATTTTAACAATCTCGATTTGTTGGATCTTCTGTTTGCCTATGTCGAAGTTCCAGACTCTATGGATAGGATTGCCGCTTAAAGATATATTGCAATGGTACAATTGCTTAAATCTTGACAATTTTCCACCACTACATAATAAAAATTCTTATGACATTTTGCCTTGGCATGAAGTTGGACTCCGGGTTGTTGGCGATTGCCGATACCCGAATCACCTCGGGTACTGAATTTATCACCGCCCGTAAGCTTACGATACACCAGCACAATCAGCATAGTCTTTTCCTGATGACATCCGGTTTGCGTTCGGTCAGGGATAAGGCGGTGACTTATTTCGAAGAAGTCTTGGAAGAACAATCGGGAAACTTCGACAAACTCTATAAGGCTGTCAATGCGTTCAGTTTGCAAGTGCGCCGGGTGGCGCAGGAAGACGGTGAGGCATTGCGGAATGCCAATATCTGGTTCAATCTGTATGCCATCGTCGGGGGGCAGTTGGAAAATGACAAGGAACATAAACTTTACATGATTTACCCTGAGGGCAACTGGATTGAGTCAACGCCCGCATCGCCATATTATGTCATTGGCGAAACGGGTTACGGCAAACCGATTTTGGATAGGGCTTTGCGTCACACTGATTCACTGCCATGGGCGCTCAAAGTAGGTTATCTCGCGTTTGACGCGACACGAACCAGTGCGACCGATGTAGGTTTTCCCCTTGATATGGTGGTCTACCATAAAGACACTTACCAAATGACGCAGTACCGATTCGCCAGGGAGGATTTCAATGATGCTTCGGTGTGGTGGCAAGAATGGATTCGGCGCGGTTTGGATGAAATCCCGGCGGTGTGGTTTGACAGCATATTTTCAAAACTTGAGGGCGGTAGCTTTGGAGATACATTCTAGGCCAGTTGTAATCAAATCCCTTTATTGAACCCTTTGACGGAGTGAAACCTGACATGAATAGAAAACGTTTGATGGTTAGCCAGCGTTGGCTCTTAATTCTAATGGCATGGTTTGCCTTTGGCGGTTTGGCCTACGCCGGCCCTTACTTTAGTGCTGTCGTGGTGTATGGGGATAGCCTGTCGGACAATGGCAACTTATTCAATGCGATAGGTATTCCCGGTGCGCCTTATTATAACGGTCGCCGTTCCAATGGCCCGGTGGCAGTGGAAAATTTGGCGGCTGCATTGAATGCCCCGTTGGTGGATTTTGCGTGGATCGGCGCCACCACCGGGCTAGGCGGTTTTGACGGGACAGGTAATGTGACCAATTACCCCCCACAGGGAATACCGGGCATGGCGACCCAATTTGCTGGAACCAGCAGTTCGCTCACGCCTTTTCTAATCAACGGTTTGTTTGTGGTCTGGGGTGGGCCGAATGACTTGCTGGCTCCCTCGCCTTTGGACGGTGGCGACCCGGTTAAAATCATTGAGCGGGCGGTTGCCAATGAGATCAGCCTCATTACCGCACTAAAGAATATGGGGGCCTATCGCATCCTCGCCCCCGGAATGCCTGACCTTGGCCTGACCCCATATTTCACCTCCATAGGCCAGTCTGTGTCTGGCTCGGCATTAACCAATCTGTTTAACAGCTTGTTGCTGGCGGCACTTCCCCCCGACGTGAGGTATTTTGACACGGCCGCATTGACCCGCGCCGCGTTCGCCAACCCTGCCACTTATGGTTTCACCAATGTCACAAGCCCTTGCTTTGACAAGGTGGCATTGACGCTTTGCCCCAACCCCAATCAATACCTCTATTTTGACGATTTCCATCCGTCGGCAACCGCCCATGCCTTAATTGCACAGGGATTTTTGGCAAC
>CAIWDB010000167.1 GCA_903911305.1 uncultured Methylococcaceae bacterium
GCAAAGTCCATCCGGGCTTGAAAGCCTCCATCACGGTGGATAGTTTCCCTCAAACGAGTTTTGAAGGATGGGTGGGTTTCATATCACCCGTGGCCGAGTTTACCCCTAAAGCCGTTGAAACCACTGAGTTGAGACCCAGCTTGGTCTATGAAATTCGGGTGTTTGTCAAAGATGATAAAGATAAGCTGCGCTTGGGTATGCCGGCCAGTGTCCATTTGTCGATGCTGGACAGGGGAAGCCCATCCGCGTCACCCACTTCGCCATAACCACCAAGGACTTGGGTTTGGAAGCCATCTCCGGCAGCAACATTTTCAAATCATTCCGCCTCGGTGCGGTCGAAACAGTACAAGCGCTAGCCGACATCACGTTCAATATCCGGCACGGCACTTTGACCGCTTTGGTAGGCCCGGACGGTGCCGGCAAAACCACTCTGCTACGCATGGTCGCCGGCCTTATGTCGCCGGATTCCGGTCGTTTGGAGGTTCTTGGCCTGGACGTCACCGCAAACCCTCAAGCCATTCAATCCCGTATCAGCTACATGCCGCAAAAATTCGGTTTGTATGAGGATTTAAGCGTTCAGGAAAATCTTGACCTTTATGCGGACTTGCATGGGGTAAGCCGAAAGGACAGGGCAGAACGCTATCCAAGGTTGATGGATATGACCAATCTAGCCCCTTTCATGGATCGTTTGGCGGGCCGTCTTTCCGGCGGCATGAAGCAGAAGCTCGGCCTAGCCTGTACGCTGGTGCGATCACCCGATTTGCTGTTGCTGGACGAACCCACCGTCGGGGTTGATCCACTCTCCCGGCGGGAGTTATGGGAAATAATCAGGGTGTTGGTGAAGGAAGAAAACTTGACGGTTTTGATGAGTACGTCTTATCTGGATGAGGCAGAGCGATGCAATCATGCCATTGTCCTCAATAATGGTAAGATTTTGGTTCAAGGCCCACCGGAGGAAGTCAGTTCGCTCGCGACGGGCCGCGTATTCATCGCCGACCCGCTTCCGGGGCAACCGGCTAGAAACCTGCAAGCGCGTTTATTCGATGCCAAAGATGTCGCTGATGCCGTGCCAGAAGGCGGTCAAGTGCGCTTGGTCCGTCAGGAACAAGGCCAACCCCCTTTTACAGGAACCTTGGCGGGGTTAAAACTGACCACGACCCCCACCCGCTTCGAGGATGGCTTCATGTTGCTATTGCATAAGGCATTGGCTGACGCACAAGTGGCTTTACCTGCTTTGTCGCCCACTCAACCAACTATGTCGATCCAGCGCGAAGTGATCATTGAAGTGCATGACCTAGTGCGGAAATTCGGTGCTTTCACTGCCGTGGACCATGTGAGTTTCGAGGTACACCGGGGTGAAATTTTCGGTTTGTTAGGGCCGAATGGCGCAGGCAAAACCACCACCTTCAGGATGCTCTGCGGATTGTTAGGTGCGACTTCGGGTAAGTTGCGCGTCGCAGGGGAGGATTTACGAGTCGCCCGCGCCTCGGCGCGTAAGCGAATCGGTTATGTGGCACAGAAATTCTCTCTCTATGGTCAATTGTCGGTCATTGAAAATCTGGAATTTTTTTCCAGCGCCTATGGCTTGCGCGGGCAGCGCAAACGCGAACGCATCGCCTGGGCCATGCAGCAATTTGAACTCACCCGCTTGGCCCGCCTCCCCAGCGGACAATTGCCGGGAGGCTATAAACAACGCTTGGCAATGGCTGCGGCATTGTTGCACGAACCGGAAATATTATTCTTAGATGAACCCACCAGTGGGGCGGACCCCATGGCGAGACGGGAGTTTTGGCGGCGCATCACCGCATTTGCCGAAGCCGGGGTGACGGTGATTGTCACCACCCATTTTATGGAAGAAGCCGAATATTGCGACAAGGCATTGATCCAAGATGCTGGACGAGTCTTGGCGCAAGGAACCCCGGCGGAATTGCGCAACCAGGCCAAAAGTCACGACGGATGCAGGCCGAACATGGAGGATGCTTTCGTTGCCATCGTCGAAGCCTCTCGTGGCGAATCCATACTCAAAGCCAATCAAAGCCTATGAACAGCCAACCCACCTATGACCGCCCAATGGCCAAGCTTCGGCGAATTTGGGCTTTGGTGCGCAAAGAAAGCCTTCAGATGCAGCGGGACCCAAGCACGCTTTTGATTGGAATTCTGTTGCCCGTGGTGCTGATTTTGATTTTTGGCTACGGGCTTTCACTGGATGTGAAAAACGTCCCTTGCGTCATTCTTTTGGAAGACCCATCCCCCGAAGCCATGGAAGTCGCCGCTGGCTTTGAACTCTCCCCTTATTTCAAAACCTACATCGTGACCGATATGCCTCAAGCCAAAGCCATGATGCTGAATCGAACCATTGATGCCATCATTCGCTTTCGTCCCGATTTCGCCCGTAATGTGGCTTTGGGAAATGCCAAGGTCGAGGTCATCTTGCACGGCTCCGATGCAAACTATGCCCGAATCATTCAAGGCTATGCCGAGGGTGTCATCAATCAATGGCAGGTCAGGCGCATGGCGGCTGGAAAGCAAGCAAATTTAGGCCCGGTGATCGTTCAAAACCGAATGTGGTTCAATGAGAATGCCAATAGCCATTACTTTCTGGTTCCGGGGCTAATCGTTATCATCATGACCTTAATCGGCGCATTGCTAACTTCTTTGGTCATGGCGAGGGAATGGGAGCGGGGAACCTTGGAATCCTTATTCGCCACCCCCGTCAGAGTGGAAGAAATCTTGTTAGGCAAGATAATCCCTTACTTTGCCCTTGGATGCATAGGGCTGACTTTATGCATCCTTTCTTCATCCTATATGTTCAATGTGCCGCTCCGTGGTTCCATGCTGGTGTTGGCGGGTTCGTCCATGTTGTATTTGCTGGTTTCGTTAGGCATGGGGCTATTTATTTCCTCGGCCACCAAAAACCAATTCCTCGCCAGCCAAATCGCCGTCATTGTCTCGTTTTTACCCGCCATGATGTTGTCGGGCTTTGTGTTCGATATTCGCAGTATGCCAAGCTTTGTGAGGTTCATCACGCATATTTTACCCGCCCGTTATTATGATGAATTACTCCAAACTTTATTCCTTGCGGGTAATGTATGGAGCATAATCATGCCTAACGTCGCTATTTTGGCATTGATGGCCTTCGTATTTTTGCTACTGGCCCGGATAAAAACCCAGAAGAAATTAGATTAAGCATTATGTTGGATTCATTGCTTAGAATTATTGCACTGACTATAAAAGAATTTTTGGCTGTGCTTAAAGACCCGAAAAGTAGGATAAGCCTGTTCGCCCCGCCAATCATCCAATGCCTCATATTCGGTTATGCCGCCAGTTATGACTTGAACCACGTCCCTTACGCTGTGCTGGATCAAGATCACAGCCGGGCTTCGCGGATGCTATTGGCTAAACTGGACGGTTCCGGTGTGTTTGAGCGCGTTGCCGATTTAAACCGGGCCAGCGATATCAAGCCATGGATTGATGATGCAAGGGCTTTGCTAGTCATCCAGATTGGGCAGAATTTTGAGCGTGAATTGATGAACGGGCAAACCACGACGGTGCAATTGATAGCCGATGGTCGAAACTCCAATACGGCAGCCACCGCATCAGGTTATGTTAGCTCGGTCGTTGCGGCCTTTAATGCTGAAATCCGTGCCTCCAAGGGGGAACCCCGCGCTGCGGTCACTGTCGTCAATCGGGTCTGGTATAACCCTAATTTGGAAAGCCGCTGGTTTATGGTTCCGGGTATGATCGCGACCTTGACGATGTTGCAGACCTTGCTATTAACCTCCATGTCGGTAGCCCGCGAATACGAACAGGGAACCTTTGACCAATTGCTTGTAACCCCCTTCCACCCATCCGAAATCATGGCTGGCAAAGCCATTCCTTCTTGGATCATTGGCATGATACAAGCCACTTTGGTATTAATAGTGGCACAGTTTTGGTTTCGCATTCCATTTGCAGGTTCTTTTCTCACGCTGTATGCCTGTCTTGGAATGTATCTAATGGCCACTATCGGAATTGGTTTATTGGTTTCATCCATTTCCGCGACCATGCAACAGGCCATGCTTTACAATTTTGTCATCGTGATGCCGTTCATTCTATTATCGGGTTTGATGACCCCGATCAGCACCATGCCCCCATTTTTTCAAACCCTCACACTCGCCAACCCCTTACGCTATGCCATTCATTTCGTGCAACGAATCTATTTGGAGAATGCTGGCCTTGATTTATTGATTTCGGACTTATGGCCGCTGCTATTGATGGGGGTTTCCACCCTTTCGCTCGCGTCTTGGATGTTCCGTCATCGTTTCACTTAATTCCTAAGGAAAAGCCAAATGCAAGCCATCACCCTATTCCGGCAGAGCGCAAGCATCATCACTCTTTCGTTGCTTGTGTGTGGATGCGCCGTGGGACCGGATTTTGAAAAGCCAAAGACCAATGTGCCAAAATCCTGGGATTGGGTTTCCGTTCCTTCCAATAACCCTCAAGCCCTTGCATCCACGGTCAGCGTACAAGCCATCGACGCGGAATGGTGGAAGCAATTCAATGACCCCGAATTGACTAAGCTAGTCAATCGTGCAGTCGGTGCAAATTTATCTATTCGTCAAGCCGCCACTCGCATGGAGCAAAGTCGCGCACAACAGGGAATTGCACTCGCCGACCAGTTTCCTAGGCTAAACGGCAATGCCTCTTATAGCCACCAGAAACCGAGTGAAAAAGGGGTCATCGCCATATTTGGTGGCAGTTCAGCCGCTGCCGGGGCGGCTGCCAACGGGACTGGGATAGGCGTGTTAGGCATTCCTGCCATCAATATTCAACCGTTTGATTTGTGGCAATATGGATTCGATGCCTCATGGGAATTGGATTTGTGGGGACGGGTTCGTCGTGAAATTGAATATGCCGATGCCAGTTTCGAGGCATCCAACGAAGCCAAACGTTATGCCATGCTGTCGACCATGGCTGAAGTGGCGCGTGACTATATCGAATTGCGCCGGATTCAGCGTACCTTGGAAATCGTCCGGCAAATGGAAGACTACGCACAACAGAACATGGAGTTGGCGACACAGAAAGCTGAAAACGGCGTTGCCACGGATTTGGATGTTAGCCAAGCCAAGACGCAGCTTGCCAGTCTTCAAGCGCAGATTCCTCAAGTGGAAGAGCAGCAATCCGAAATGATCAATCGGTTAAGCTTTTTGGTTTCAGCCCCGCCCAAGGCTTTGCAAACGGAATTGATTCAACCCGCCATCGTGCCGCCTGTCCCACCCCGAGTCCCCATCGGGCTACCTTCCGATTTGGTGCGTCGCAGGCCCGACATCCGACAGGCTGAAGCCCAACTCCATGCGGCCACGGCTGAAATCGGTGTCGCCGTAGCCGATTTTTATCCACGTTTCCTGTTGACGGGAAGCGCCGGTTTGCAAGGCTTGAAAATAAAAGACTTAGCCAATTGGCAAGCTTTGCAATATGCCATCGGGCCGAGCATGACCCTGCCTATTTTCCAAGGGGGCCGCTTGAAAGCCACCTTGGAATTGCGCGAATCCGAGCAAAAGGAAGCCGCCATCGCTTATCAAAACACCGTGTTACAAGCATGGCATGAAATCGACAACGCCTTGTCGTCCTATGCTGACGAACAACTCAGGAATGACCGACTGGCTGAGGCCGTCAAATCCAGCCAAGACGAACTTGAACTGGCTACGATGCGTTACAAGCATGGTGTCACCGATTTTTTACCCGTATTGACGGCCCAAAAGACAAGATTGCAATTAGATCTGGATTACGTCAATAGCACGGGTAAAATCTCAACCAATCTGGTGGCTCTTTATAAGGCGCTAGGAGGTGGATTTGACCCGGTAGCTGAGATAGTTACAACAGAAAGCAAATAATGACCTTCTCTCGCAACTCTATGGCAAAAAAGCGTTCATTGATTCTAAGCATTTGATCGCGTCCACTAGAAGTGCTGATTTAAGAAAGACCACCTATTTTATAGGTAGGAGGAGAAAGCAGTCTATCAGTCAGCATGTCAGGCCATAGTCCGGTAGAATAAGGGGTGCTTTCGACTAAAACCGCGAAGGGTCAATTTTTCCTAAAAAAATTGGCTGTGAAACTCAGATCGACCTCAATCCAGCGGTTTCATTGCTATCAAATCAAAGAAAAGCCAATGTTCAGGGTTGCTTCCAGCAGTTTGCCAACCGATTTGCGGCATCCAAAAACCACCCTTAATTTACGCTTTAGCAGAGATTGGCCATGCCCGACAAAATATGTTCCACCACTATTCCCAACCCCGCCACAGAATCGCCGGAATACGTCACCGAGGTTCGAAGACAGGATGTATTGCTTAAAACCGGTGCCTTGCAGAGCGCGATTTTCAACAGCGCCAACTTCTCCAGTATCGCCACTGACGAGAAGGGCGTCATTCAGATCTTCAACGTCGGCGCAGAGCGCATGCTGGGCTACGATGCCGCCGATGTGATGAACAAGATCACGCCGGCTGAGATTTCCGACCCACAGGAAGTGATTGCGCGCGCCAAGGCACTCACCGCCGAGTTGGGAACCCCGATCACGCCGGGCTTCGAGGCACTGGTGTTCAAGGCATCGCGCGGCATTGAAGATATTTATGAATTGACCTACATTCGCAAGGACGGCAGCCGCTTCCCGGCGGTGGTGTCGGTCACCGCGCTGCGCGACGCTGAAAACGCCATTATCGGCTATCTGCTGATCGGCACGGACAACACCGCACGCAAACAGGCGGAAGAGGCACTGCTCAAGGCGGATGCCCTACAAAGCGCTATTTTCAACAGCGCCAATTTCTCCAGTATAGCCACTGACGCGAAGGGCGTGATTCAGATATTCAACGTCGGCGCCGAGCGCATGCTGGGCTACGATGCCGCCGATGTGATGAACAAGATCACGCCGGCTGAGATTTCAGACCCACAGGAAGTGATTGCGCGCGCCAAGGCACTCACCGCCGAGTTGGGAACCCCGATCACACCGGGCTTCGAGGCATTGGTGTTCAAGGCATCGCGCGGCATCGAAGATATTTATGAATTGACCTACATTCGCAAGGACGGTAGCCGCTTCCCGGCGGTGGTGTCGGTCACTGCGCTGCGCGATGCTGAAAACGCCATTATCGGCTATCTGCTGATCGGCACGGACAACACCGCCCGCAAGCAGATCGAGGCAGAGCAGAAGCTACTCGCGCAGCGCTTGCGTGACCAGCAGTTCTACACCCGCTCCCTGTTTGAGTCGAACATCGATGCGATTATGACCACCGATCCGTCCGGCATCATCACCGATGTCAATAAACAGATGGAGGTGCTCACCGGTTGCACACGCGACGAGTTGATTGGTGCGCCATTCAAGAATCACTTTACCGATCCTGAGCGGGCCGAGATAAGCATCAAGCGGGTGCTAAGTGAAAAAAAGGTGACCAACTACGAACTCACTGCGCGTGCCAGGGATGGCAAGGAAACGGTGGTGTCCTACAACGCGACCACTTTCTATGACCGGAACCGGACGCTACAGGGCGTATACGCCGCCGCACGCGATGTCACCGAGCGGAGACGCTTGGATCAGGTGCTACAGGAAAAAAACGTCGAACTGGAAAGCTCCAGGTCTATTGCAGAAAAAGCGAACCTCGCCAAATCGGAATTCCTTTCCAGCATGAGTCATGAGCTGCGCAGCCCGCTTAATGCCATCCTCGGGTTCGCCCAGTTGATGGAGTCCGATTCGCCACCGCCAACACCCTCCCAAAAGGAAAGCATAGCCCAGATTCTTCAGGCGGGATGGCATCTGCTGAAGCTGATTAACGAGATTCTGGACCTCGCGAAGATCGAGTCCAGGCAGATGACTCTATCGGAAGAACCCGTGCCGTTGGCCGAAATTATGCTTGATTGCCAAAGCATGATCGAACCGCAGGCGCAACAGAGTGGCATACGAATGATCTTTCCCCAATTCGAAAGACCCTGTTTTGTGTTGGCCGATGAGACCCGGTTGAAGCAGGTGCTTATCAACCTGCTTTCCAATGCGATCAAATACAACATCAAGCAGGGTTCGGTTGAAGTGAAATGCACCGAGAACACGCCGGGGCGTATTCGCGTTAGCATCAGGGACACTGGCGCGGGACTGTCTCCTGAACAGTTAGGCCAACTCTTTCAGGCGTTCAATCGCCTCGGACAAGAAGCGGGGGGCGAGGAGGGCACGGGCATCGGCCTGGTGGTGGCCAAGCGGCTGGTCGAACTGATGGGCGGCGAGATCGGCGTGGACAGCACTATTGGAGTGGGAAGCGTGTTCTGGTTCGAACTCCTCTCGGTGGTTGAGCCATCCCCTTCAATGGAAGTGGGCGATGCAGCGGCAATGAGCCAAC
>CAIWDB010000168.1 GCA_903911305.1 uncultured Methylococcaceae bacterium
ACTAAAACGCCGTCATTCCGACAGAGCCTGCCCCGGTCAGGGATTGCCGGGGGATGCCGGAATCCAGCGTCCATGGATGGCAAACGTCAAACTACGGCGGGCCTTGCCGTAAGTTCAAAGCTTCACATCCTTTCTGATCGTTCCCACGCTCCGGCGTGGGAACGTGGGGCTGACCGCTCTGGCTGTTTTTGGCGCGGAGCCTCGCTAAAGAATTTCCCAAGGAAACCGTGGGAACAGTCACAACAGGAGGCTCAAGAATGAGCCGGTGGCCGATAATAAAACTCGGTGATGTACTGAGGCTTGACCTAATAAAGGAGGTTATCGACCCGTCCATAGCTTATGAAATGGTTGGTGTATTGAGTTTCGGTAAGGGGCTTTTCAAACGCGAAACCATAGACAGTGGCAATACAAGCTATAAGTATTTTCTCCGCCTTAAGGCCGAACACGTTGTGATGAGTCAATTGTTTGGATGGGAAGGCGCTATAGCTATAAGTAAGCCGGAATTTAATGGGTGTTTTGTATCTCCTCAATTTCCAACTTTCCTATGCGATGAATCTCAAATAAATAGAGGATACCTTGGCTGGGTAATGAAGCAACCAACATTTTGGGATGATCTTGGAAGCCGTACTAAAGGAATGGGAGATAGACGCAGGACTCTTAATCCAGAAGCATTTTTTGCGTGTCAAATTCAAATTCCCTCACTTGACGAACAACACGCCATTGTCACCCGCTTGGATACCGTTACCGACAAAGTGCGGCAAGTGGAGGCCAAGCTGAATGAAGTCGAGGCGGATGCCGAGCGTTTGCTGGCGATTCGCTTCCGCGAAATCATTGAGAATGCGGATTGGCGGACAATGGCAGAAGTTGCGCCAATAGTGAAGCGGGAAGTGAAAATAAACCCAGATACAACTTACACAGAGATTGGGGTTCGTAGTTTTTATAAAGGCACTTTTCATCGACGCACAATGTCGGGGGCCGAATACACATGGCAGGATTTGTATTGGGTTGAGCATGGAGACTTAATATTCAGTAATATCATGGCATGGGAACAAGGTATTGCTGTTGCTGGTGACAAAGATCATCGCTGCGTTGCTAACCACCGGATGCTAACTTGTACTGCGAATCCAAATATTTCCACATCAGGATTCCTTTGGTATTACTTCACTACGCCCGAAGGCTTCTCAAAAATTTCAGCCGCATCACCCGGAACTCCCGCACGGAACAAAACACTGAAAGCCAATGTACTTATGTCGCTTCAAGTTCCAGTTCCCAAGCTTGCCAAACAACAGGCTTTTGATAATCTGAAAACCAAACTTGCAGAAATGAAGGCCAAACACACCGAAACCCGGCAAGCCCTAAAAGCCCTGCTGCCGTCCATGCTGGAAAAGATTTTCAACTAGCCTAGAGGAAACCATGATTAAAGTATTTTTTTCATATTGCCACGTTGATGAAACTTATCGAAACGAACTCGAAAAGCATCTAATGAGCCTAAAGCGAAATGGCATTATTGAATCATGGCATGATAGGCGTATCCTTGCTGGCGAAGAATGGGCCGGACGTATTGATGATGAAATTCGTAGTGCCGATATTATATTACTACTCGTAAGTTCAGATTTTATAGCTTCTGAGTATTGTTATGAAATCGAGATGCGTGAAGCACTTAATCGACATGAGCGTGGAGAAGCCGTCGTAATCCCTATAATACTTAGACCATGTGATTGGACAGATTTACCATTTGGCAAACTTAAACCAGCCAATAAAGATGGTAAAGCGGTTACAAAGTATCTAACATTAGACGATGCATTTTTTGAAATAGCCACAGCCATTAAAGATGTGGCTAATAAGATTTATGAGCGAACAAATAAATCATCTAAGCCGCAATCAATAGCGGATTTTAGTTGTGCCAAAGAAACAGTTATTGTTGAAAAAAGCTTGCCAAGATCAAGCAATCTTGCAATACCAAAACCATTTACAGATCATGACCGTGACAGCTTCATTACAGAGTCATATGAATACATTTCAAGATTTTTTGAGGGTTCACTTGAAGAACTTCAATCTCGATATCCAGACGTAAAAACAAAATTTCAAAAAGTAGATGCTCGCTCTTTCGAGGCTTTTGCTTATCGTAACGGCGATCAAATATGCAAATGCGGAATCTGGCTTAGTGATTCATTCGGCTCAAGAGGACCATCGACAATAGCATTTTGTTATTCTGGAGTTAGTCAAAGAAATAGTTTCAACGAAATTATGAGTGTAAAAGATAATGGTAACGTACTTGGACTCGAACCTATGGGTATGTGGTTTCGATATGGCGCAGAGAAAAAATTATTAACATTTGAAGGTGCAGCAGAATACTACTGGTCTATGTTCTTTGAACCTATGCAGAGAAAATAAATAAAATTTATTTATTCAATGTAACATCGTAGTAGGATGTAAGCCATATTGAACTTATGTCTAGCTTGAGGATTGTCTGATGAATACCGTAATGCTTGAATTGCCTATCGACGCATTGGCGTTGCCCGGTGTCCCGCCTGAAGAACTGGCGCGTGAAGCGAAATTCATGTTGGCGCTCAAATTGTTTGAGGTCGGGCGTTTGAGTTCAGGCAAGGCGGGGAAACTATGCGGCATGGGTCGAGTGGAATTTCTCCTAGCCGCCGGCCGTGCCGGAGTGCCGGTGTTGGCACTGGATGACGATGAATTGAGCGCGGAGTTTGCCGCAAATGATTGAACGGGCGGTTGTCAATTCCGGGCCGTTGGTTGCGTTGTCGATCATTGGGCAGCTTGACCTACTACCCACTTTGTATGCGGAATGTTGGGTTCCGCAGACGGTTTTCAACGAAGTGGCAGTGGCGGGTATCGGCAAACCCGGCGCGAAATCGCTGCAAGCCGCCGACTGGCAAGCGCGGGTGCGAACAGTGCCGATTCCAGACCCGTTATTGGTGATGGAACTGGACGCTGGCGAGGCCGAGGTCATCACCCTAGCCCGACAATTGTCGCCGTGCATGGCAATTATCGACGAACGCCGAGGCCGGCGCATTGCACAACAGGTTTATGGCCTTCCCGTGAAAGGGACAGCGGGAATTCTGGTGGAAGCGCATCGCCGGGGATTGATTTCTGGCGTGAAACTTTATCTGCTGGAATTGCGCACGGCTGGTTATTTCATCGCTGATAGCGTCATTGATGCCGCTTGCAAGGCAGTCGGAGAATATCAATAACACCGCTTTCAATGCGCTTCGCTCTGCCTATAATGGCGACCTTGCCTCACTTTTTGGGCTTGGCTTGAACGGCTTTCCAAATAAACATGTTTAACGCAAAGGCCGTCCTGTTTTAGTGATGTGATCGAAGCTAAACACATGTTCAACCGGCGCTTCCTCACATCGTCCAATAATTCTATGAAAAAACTCCCTTCCTCCCGAACAAGCAATCACTTTGCCTTTGCAAATTGGGCATTCGCCACTGTAGCGCACGGCTTTGATCATTTTCTCGGCATACCGTGGGGGCGATTGCCATTCCAACAAGCGATCACTTTGGGTGCAATCCACTTGTATCCATTCGGGCGCGACAACGATTTTCCAGTCCCGAACACGGAACAACGGATTGAAGCCTGCCCATAAAGGCCAAATAATTCCGGCCACACCCACGAGCAGATAAAACAAATCATGCAATGGCAATTGCCTTTGAAAAGCTAAAATAACGAAAAGTAACAGCGCCATAATAACAAGGATGTATG